>JAIRYM010000002.1 GCA_031267615.1 Dysgonamonadaceae bacterium | reverse complement strand
GACGTAGATACCAATTCGCCGTTCACTCTCGCCTTTGAAAACGATCAGCGCGGCAAGACGGTTTATTTCGCTCTTCGCTGGGAAAACACCCGCGGTCAGAAAGGTCCCTGGACAGAAATACAAAGCGCAATTATTCCGTAAATCAATTACGAATTAACAGACAATAAAATGAAACCGGTTCTTTTAATAACCGTGTTGCTGCTGACTGCGGCGACATGTTTTGGACAAAGCGGCGATTTCGGAAAAAACAACGCTTCTATTGAAACCGTGAAAATCATCAATAACTGAGAACTGAGAACTAAGAGTTGCGCGTGATTTAATAATGAATCGCGCGCATACTTCTGGTCCAGCAATTCCTACAGCACGGACTTCGCTTGGTACAGGTGTATGAACGAGGGCGACGCCGGAGTGACCAGGTACAACGATTTCAGTACCTTCCTGCTTTCTGTCCGCTGCAAGAAAAATGAATGAGACCGGAGTTGTTTTTTATCCGTCTGTTTATATTTGAAAAATTTGTGCTAACTTTGCCGCCACGATGGGAAGAATTGTCGCTATTGACTACGGGAAAAAACGAACAGGTATTGCGGTTTCCGATCCTCTGCAATTGATAGCAGGCGGATTGACGACAGTGCCAAGTAATGAAGCTGTTTCGTTCCTGAAACAATATGCAACAGAAAATGAAGTGGAACTGTTTTTGCTCGGCGAGCCGAGACAAATGAACTATCAGCCTTCGGAAAATTATGCTCGCGTAACACAGTTTCGCAAATCGCTTAATGATGCCCTTCCAAACATTGAAATACGGCTTGTTGATGAACGATTTACATCTGTTTTAGCTCACAATGCAATGCTCGAAGGCGGATTGAAACGAATGGCTCGCCGCAACAAAGCGCTTGTTGATGAAATCAGCGCCACAATTATTTTACAGTCATACTTGGAAAATAAATAAAACACTATGATTTTACCGATTTATATCTATGGACATCCGGTTTTGAGGAGAGTAACACGTGACATTTCATCTGATTATCCCAACTTGAAAGAATTGCTTGACGATATGTACGAAACGATGAACAAAGCCGAAGGCGTAGGACTTGCCGCCCCGCAAATAGGACGGGAAGACCGTATCCTTGTCGTTGACCTTGATTCGCTTGCAAAAAACGACCCGTTGCTCAAAGGTTTCAGAAAGGCATTTATCAACGCACATATTATTGAACTCGACGGTGAAGATGAAATAATGGAAGAAGGCTGCCTCTCGATTCCAGGCATTCACGAGAAAGTACCGCGCAAAAATCATTTGCGACTGCAATATCTTGACGAAAATCTACAGCCGCACGATGAAGTCTATGAAGGATACAAGGCTCGCGTTTTACAACACGAGCTCGACCATTTAGAAGGTATTATGTACATCGACCGTATTTCAGGCATCCGTAAACAAATGATTCGTTCAAAACTCAACCGTCTGATGGAAGGGCGGACAAACTGCTCATACAGAGTAAAGACAATGCAGAATAGATAAACACACAGTTACAGTTTATCTGATATTCACGATACTGATTATATCCGCAAAAACTCCTGCTGCCGTAACTTCGGCTCCTGCGCCGTAACCTTTAATAATCATCGGAAATTCATTATAACGCTCGGTGGTAATCATTATAATATTGTTGCTGCCTTCGAGTTCGTAAAACGGGTGGTTGCTGTCGACTTCCTGCAATCCGACACGGCATTTTCCCCTGTCCATCTCAGCTACAAACCGTAAACGCTTTCCTTGCGCTTCAAGTTGCTGACGCTTTGCTTCAAATTCAGAATCAAGTTTGGAAATAGTTTTCCAAAAATTCTCAAGAGAGCCGTGAAAATATTTGTCAGGTATAAAAAGATGCTTTTCAACGTTTTCCTGATTGACGGCATAACCAGCTTCTCGCGAAAGAATTACAAGTTTACGAATTACATCCGTACCACTCAAATCTATGCGTGGGTCAGGCTCTGCAAAGTGTTCTTCTTCCGCCATCATAATAGCGCGACTAAATGGAATCTTTGCTGAAAGTGTATTGAAAATATAATTAATCGTACCGGAAAGTACAGCCTGAAGTTTCAAAATCTTGTCGCCGCTGTTGATAAGCGCATTCATAGTGTTGATAATTGGCAAACCTGCACCGACATTAGTTTCAAACAGAAATTTGATACCTCGTTTGCGAGCAATATCTTTCAACATAAAATAGGTTTCATATTCCGAAGATGCTGCAATCTTGTTCGCCGCAACGACAGAAATACTGTGTTCGAGGAAATCAGCGTAAAGAGCTGCAATTTCGGGACTTGCAGTACAGTCAACAAACGCCGAATTAAAAATATTCATTTTTAGAATTTCCTCACGCAAGGCGTCAGGCGTACTTTTTTGCGCTTTGCGAATGTCTTCCCTGTATGTTTCAAGATTTATTCCATTTCTGTCAAAAATCATGTTTCTGGTGTCTGCTATACCTACAACATTAAGTTTCAAACTGTTGTGTTCCATCAGTGTGCGCTGTTGCAAACGGATTTGTTCGAGCAGGTTACCACCGACTGTGCCAATACCTGTGAGGAAAATATTAAGTACCTGATATTCCGAAAGGAAGAACGAATCGTGAATTGTATTAAGCGCTTTTCGCAGGTATTGGCTTTCGATAACGAAAGAAATATTTGTTTCTGAAGCGCCTTGTGCAGCAGCAATCACACTGATGCCGCTACGTCCGAGCGTTCCGAAGAGTTTTCCTGCAATGCCGGGCTGATGTTTCATATTTTCGCCGACAACAGCTACGGTAGCAAGTCCTTTTTTAGCCTTTACCTCATTGATTTCGCCCTGCGACAGTTCGAGTGAAAATTCGTTTTGCAGACTACAGACTGCAAGTTCGGCGTCTTCATCTTTGACTGCAAGCGTTGTCGTGTTTTCAGAAGAAGCCTGACAAACCATAAAAACACTCACGCCCGATTTTGATAGCGCACTGAAAATTCGCGAATTAATGCCTATTACGCCTACCATTCCAAGACCTTGAACTGTAATCAAACAAGTATCGTTGATTGATGAAATACCTTTAATTGATTTGTTCCAATCTGTTTTGTTTTTCGAGATGAAAGTTCCCTGTGCATCAGGATTGAAAGTGTTTTTTATAAGGATAGGAATATTTTTGTGATAGGCAGGATAGATAGTGGGTGGATAGATGACTTTCGCACCGAAATTTGAAAGTTCCATTGCCTCAATAAAAGTCATATCGTGAATCACATATGCTCTGCTGATAATGCGTGGGTCGGCAGTCATAAAGCCGTCAACATCAGTCCAGATTTCAAGCCGTGTTGCATTTAACGCTGCGGCGAGAATTGATGCGGTATAGTCAGAGCCGCCACGCCCAAGATTTGATGTGTCTCCAGTTTTCGAGTCCTGAGAGATAAATCCAGGAACAACAGACAGATGCATCTTGTCTGCAAAACATTTCCTGACAAGCACATTTGTCGCTTTGAAATCGACAATATGCTTTTTAAACTGTTTTTCTGTTTTTATAAATTCACGGGAGTCAAACAATTGTGCATTGTTGAGAGTTGAAGCAACAATCAAAGAACTTAACCGCTCGCCATAACTCACTACTGCATCGGCTGTTTTCTGCGATAGATCGCTTACCCAAAAGATGCCTTTGAGAAAATTGCAAAGTTCACCAAGCAATGCTTCAATCTTTTTTAGTGTATTATCTCGGAGGACATTGTCGGCTATTGCGTTTCGCACGGTTTCGCGATGCCTTGCAGCAAGTGCCATGAACTCTTGTTCGTATGCTGCATCGCCAGAGGCTGCAAGGTGAGCTGTATGCAGTAACTGGTCTGTAATACCGCTTAATGCTGAAACTACAACAATCACAGGCTCTGTTTGAGATTCAATTATAGCCTTTACTTTTAATATATTGCAGGCAGAACCAACAGATGTTCCACCAAATTTAATAACTTTCACTTAAACTGTCAAAATTTAAAAATTAAAGCACAAAGGTACGAAAAATTCCAAATAACATCGTGAATATTGAACAACTCTCTGTGTTTTTTATCAGAATGGTTATCTCTATCTAATAGAAAAAAATGGTTTTTACACTGCTTTTTGACCGTTAAAATCTATTTTTCTGTAATATTCAATCAAGGCGCTGTAAAACAAATCTCCAAGACGCTCATAACCGGAACGGGTAAAATGCACTTTGTCATACTTGGCGAATCCTCGCGTTTCCCATTTCTTCATTGAGCCAAGTCCGCCCATAATGGAAAATAAATCCCAGACTCCTCCGGAATGTTGTCGCGCAAGTTCATAAAATGCTTTTTGTGCTACCTGTCCGCGACGGTTTACTGCATATTTGCGACGCGAAACGCGAAGATAGGAATCGTTATTTGTAATAAATATGAGTGCACAGTCGGGATTTACGTGCAGTATCCGGTCTATTAAAATGTTATAGTTATCAATAAATGCGTCTTCTGTAAATTTTTTTGACACAGCATCATTAATTCCTATCGCAAAGATGACAAGGTCGGGCGAAATTAGCGGAAGTTCTTCCTCAAAGTTTTCACAGTTTATGTAAGAAGGAACAGCGGCTCCGTTAACGCCGATAGAGTGATAGATAATTCCGGATTCATCTTTCTCCGGCAGGAATCCATTTAGAATGAAGGTGTGAGGCTCTGAACCGGTTTGATGAAAGACTACGGTAAATGAATCTGTGAGTGCCGGAAGGGTGAAACGGTAAACGCGAGATGTATCGTCGTATTCCGCTTCTAAATAACTGCAATCTTCCATTTTAAGCATCGGTTTGACATCACTGCTGCCGTCTTCTATATAGCCGATAAGCGTTAATTTGTCGAAATACCAGCGGGAGTCGTATGTGTCAACGTTCAGGCTAACTGAGATTTCTGATTCCGGATCTTTGGTATAGACTGCTATACCGCCCATGCCAAGTGGTATGGTTCTGTTTTTCCTTATGTTGTTAGCGGCGTCCCAATTCCCTTTGTAACTTATTTTATAGTTGACCGGGTTATTGGTTTTCGCTATGTTGTAAGGGAATATAAATCCTGGAGAAGAACGTTCCTGATTGTTGATTTCGTTCAGGTTAGTTCTCACTCTGTCTGTGAAAAAACCGGCTTGAACGTGCGAACCGCCGATATGCAGTATGTTTATTCTGCCTTGCTTTGATGATGATACGGAATCAAATTTTTGAAAAAACGTATTAAGTCGCGTTGAATCGCCTCCGGGCACAAGAATCCTGTTTTTTTCTTCCTTTATATTGACTGCAAATGTTGCTTCTGTTGCAGTCAATATAAGGAATAAGTACAAAATGACGGTTTTTGGAACTTTCATTCGGTAAAAAGGCAATTTTTTTCTCTCTTTACAGCACTACGGAATGATAGAAGAGTATATTTTTGATGAATATCCTTCTTCTTCGCGTGTGTTTACCCAGCGGAGTGCGAAATAAACGGTTTTGCCACTCTCTGTGCCTTCAAATTTTAACACGTATGGGGTATGGGTATCTGTCGCTGAATTAACTAATTCCCGAAGGTCGTTTGTCGGATGGTCAAGTACCGCCCAGTTTATCTTGGCGCCGTGCTGACCTTCCGGTTTTGCGGTTTTGTTGTTCTCGGCATTGAAAAAACTTATCTCAACTACGCCTGGTGCTGGCAGTCTTACCTTATATCCGGGCGGTATGTTGTTTACCGGCGCCGGAGTGTGGGTAGTTTTATGCACCGGTATGCCGGCTGCTATCCGTTGTGCGTCGGTCAGTTTCGGGTTTTTAACCAGAAATGACTGAACCATGTCCCGGATATATTTTTCATAAACAACCCGCGACTCTTGACGGGCTTTTATTGTCACGGCTGTGCGGGTCTCAGGGTTTTCAGTGACTGCGAATTTCTTTTCGTAGTCATCGCCAATCCGCATCAGCTCATGATATACCGGAGGGGGCATCAGGTCTTCCGCTCCAAACTCAGTTAATCGCGTTTTCAAGTTAAACGCCCAGTAAAAAAAGTCTTCCTCCCTTGATGGGACATAATCTGGTCTACTCATAATAGAGAAGTTTTGAAGGTAAATACTTAGGTTTTTTGTTTCTCTTTGATAAAAATAAATCTGTCGCTAAATGTTTTAGCGACGTCGCTAAACTGTTTTCGGACGTCGCTAAATGGTTTGGCGATGTTTGCAAAGCGTTTCCGGATGTCGCTAAACAATTTTCTGATGTCGCCAAAGCATTTTCTGATGTCGCTAAACTGTTTTCTGATGTCGCTAAACATTTTCCAAATGTCGCTAAATATTTTGGCGACGTCGCTAAATGGTTTGGCGACATACGGAAATGGTTTTCTAATGTCGCTAAATTGTTTACGGACGTTTGGAAATATTTCACCGGTGTCGGTAAACTGTTCACCATTGTCGATGATCCGGTTCCTGATATCGCTGAATTATTTGCTTTGTTAAGCGAATTTTTTCCGTATAAAAATCTTGCTGACATTTTTATTTTATTTTTATCGACTGCAAAGGTAATACTTTTTTTTTTAACGTCCAAATTTTTCTGCGTTTTTTTTAAAAATATTTCAAAAAAGGGTGTTTTTTATGTTTTTTTAAGAAAAATAGACGTTTGAAACAGGTATTAATGGATTATTATCGTACTTTTGCATACCGGTAAATTGAAAATCGGCGGCGTAAAATAGATATACATTATTATATATACAAATATTTTCCAGTCATGTTAGATAAAAAATCAATATCCAGAAGAAATTTTATTAGGAAAAGCGGTATAACTCTTGCTGCCGGATTGTTTGCGGGCAGGATGTCGGCGATTGGTTGCGCCAAACATTTTTCGTCATCCGGATGGGCGACAGAGGGTATTCCGGTTGACAAAAATTTAGACCCTGAGTGGATTAAGTCTTTGTATGAACGGGGGATGCCTACTGTTTATTCCAAGTCGCGAAATGAATTAAAATATATCGGTATGCCGGTCGGAGGAATCAATGCGGGAGGCGTATATCTCGGCGGCGACGGTCGTTTGTGGCTTTGGGACATTTTCAATGACAACCGCGAAGGTATAGAACCGAAATTGGTTAAATGGCAGCAGAAAACTGCTCACAGCAGTTATGTCCGCTCTTGTGACGGAGCATGCTATGTTGAGCCTGCACAGAATATTAGACCTCTCGATCAGGGTTTTGCTTTCCGGTTTGAATATGGAGGAAAAACAGTTTTTAAAACCATGAAAGAGCATGACTGGGACGAAATCCTGTTCGAAGCCGGCTATCCTGTCGGAACCGTTCGTTACATCGACCAGTCGCTGCCGGTTGAAATAATTCTCCGTGCGTATTCTCCGTTTATCCCTCTGAATGAGGAAGATTCGGGACTTCCGGCTACCATTCTTTCTTTTGCATTTAAAAATACGGGAACGGAAACCGTAAAAACCGGTGTCGCAGGTTGGCTGGAAAATAAGACAGGTATAAATTCTGTTTACGGAGAAATATCATGCCGGCGCTGTAACCGGACGTCGCTCGACAGCAGTTTCGCAGCAGTTGACCAACACCTTATATTGCTGAGCGACAGGGCAAAAGAGTTAAAAAACAAGCCGGATTTCGGTACCATGTGTATCGCATCTCTGAACGCAGATTCGAAAGCATATCCCTCAGTTGACGCCGGTAATATCCCCGAACTGTTCAGCAGCGCGGAAGCCGCAGAATCCGAAAAACCTGTACAGGAGCCGCTTACCGGAGCCGTGCATGCAAAATTTGATCTTTCCGCAGGCGCTGAGGCATCTGCCGATTTTGTTATCAGCTGGTATTTTCCCAATCTGAGAATACACAATAATATAAAGGACGAAGGACAATATTATCAGAACAGTTTCTCATCCGCTCTGGAAGTAGCGCGGTATATTCATGGAAATTTCGATCGCCTTTCCTCTCAAACCCTTCTCTGGGCTGCGACCTGGAAAGATTCTACCTTGCCTCACTGGTTTCTGGAGCGCACTCTGATGACGATTGATACCCTTGCGACCTCCAATTGCCACCGTTTCAAAAGTGGGCGCTTTTGGGCGTGGGAAGGAGTGGGAGCTTGCCACGGCACCTGCACGCATGTCTGGCATTATGCCCAGGCAATGGGAAGAATTTTTCCGGCTCTCGAACGCGACTGCCGCGAACGGACAGACCTTGGTATATCTCTGCTTGAAGACGGCGGTATAAAGTTTCGCGCCGAGATGGATCAGCGTCCCGCAATTGATGGTCAGGCAGGCACTGTCCTTCGCTGCTATCGCGAGCACCTGATGAGCGCAGACGATTCCTTTCTCCGCCGAAACTGGGACAAAATCAGGAAAGCAATACAGTTCATTATAGATCAGGATCGCAACGGCGACGGAATGGTAGACACACCTCTCGAAAACACTCTGGACGCTGTATGGGACGGAGAAATAGCGTGGATAGTCGGTCTCTGCATCGCGGCAGTAAAAGCCGGACATCGGATGGCGGAAGAGAGAGGAGACAAAAATTTTGCCCTCAAATGCGCAGACTATGTCTCAAAAGGGAGTTCCAATATGGATAAACACCTGTTCAACGGCGAATATTACATACACCGTCCCGACAAATCAAAAGGGCGTTCCAAACTTGGCTCATACAATACCTGCCATATAGACCAGGTAATGGGACAGTCGTGGGCGTATCAGGTAGGACTGGGACAGATATTGGACAATCAAAAAGTTCGGTCTGCCCTTAAATCCCTCTGGCAATACAATTTCGCACCCGATGTCGGACCTTACATAAAGAATCATCAAGGAGGGCGTCCCTACGCCCTGTCTGGCGAAAGCGGTCTTATAATGAACACAAATCCATGCAACGATCCGAAACCATACGGCGAAGATGTAACCTGGCAAATCGGATATTTCCACGAATGTATGACAGGTTTCGAATACCAGGTTGCCTCTCACATGATTGCTGAAGGAATGACGGACGAAGGATTGGCAATTGTGCGCTCCATTCACGACCGTTACCATGCCGTCCGTCGCAATCCGTATAACGAAATCGAATGTAGCGATCACTATGCCCGCGCCATGGCAAGTTACGGCGCCTTTATAACCGCCTGTGGCTTTGAATATCACGGACCTGAGGGCTATATGCGTTTCTCTCCCCGATGGGGGAAAGGCGACTTCAAAGCGCCCTTTACGGCAGCCGAAGGTTGGGGCAGTTATTCTCAAAAGCAGTCTTTCAATTCTATGGAATGTATATTGGAACCCGTATATGGACAGGTGCAGTTGAGCACTTTCTCAGCAGATGCTCCAAAAGGCAGAAAGATTAAAGCGGTTTCAGTTTTGCTTGGCGGACATTCCGTTTCCGCAGAAATAAAGCAGACCGGCGGCAGCGTACTTGTCTCCCTGCAAAGCCGTATAACAATAAAGAAAGGAGAAAAACTAATATTGAAATTTTCATAATACAGATTTTGTTATTTATACACAAATCGGGAATACTTCCATCAGTTGTTTAATTCAATAAAAAATAATCTGACAGTTCCGGTTCCTGTTTTCCACTGTGAATCCCAGTAAATCACTCCCAAAATGCTGAAAAATTGTTACATTATAAAAAAATCAAAGAGGTCAGAAAAACTTCTAACCTCTTGATTCCCGTATGTCGGGGTGAGACGATTCGAACGTCCGACCACACGCCCCCCAGACGCGTACTCTAACCGGGCTGAGCTACACCCCGAACTTGTGTTTGAGGTTGCAAAGGTAAGTATTTTTTTCTAATTACCAAATCTTCCTGGTTGTAATGTTATTTTTTTTGATTAATTTCGCACTCAAATTCAATATAAACTATGGCAGACGATAAGAAAATTATCTTTTCAATGGTGGGAGTCAGTAAAACATTTCCCCCACACAAACAAGTACTTAAAGACATCTATCTTTCATTTTACTACGGAGCAAAAATCGGAATAATCGGCCTGAATGGTTCAGGCAAGTCAACACTGCTAAAAATCATCGCCGGAATAGAAAAAGAATACCAGGGCGAATTAGTATTTTCTCCCAATTTTTCAGTCGGTTATCTCGAACAGGATCCGCAACTTGACGACACAAAAACCGTGAAAGAAGCAGTGCAGGAAGGCGTACAGAACATTATTGACACCCTGAAAGAATATGAAGATGTAAACGAAAAATTCGGATTGCCGGAATATTACGAATCCTCCGACAAAATGGATAAACTTCTTGCCCGTCAGGCAGAATTGCAGGACAAAATAGACTCAACAGACGCCTGGAACATAGATTCTCGCCTTGAACGAGCAATGGATGCCCTCCGATGCCCGTCAGAAGATCAAATATGCAAAACCCTGTCTGGAGGCGAACGACGCCGTGTCGCTCTTTGCCGGCTGCTGCTGCAGCAACCTGATATTCTGCTGCTTGATGAACCTACCAATCACCTTGATGCCGAGTCTATTGACTGGCTTGAACAGCATCTCAAACAATATGCCGGAACAGTAATATGTATCACTCACGACCGCTATTTCCTTGATCAGGTAGCAGGCTGGATTCTCGAACTCGACCGAGGCGAAGGCATCCCATGGAAAGGCAACTACACATCGTGGCTCGAACAGAAAACCACCAAAATGTCGCAGGAAGAAAAACAGGCATCGAAACGGCGCAAAACTCTGGAACGCGAACTCGAATGGGTGAGGATGGCTCCCAAAGCCCGTCAGGCAAAGGGAAAAGCCCGTCTGAACTCCTACGAACAACTGCTCAATGAAGACACAAAAATACGCGAAGAAAAACTCGAAATCTTTATCCCCAACGGACCGCGTTTAGGAAATAAAGTTATCGAATCTATCGGAGTATCAAAGGCTTATAGCGATAAACTGCTTTACGAAAATCTGAATTTTATGTTGCCTCCAAATGGCATCGTGGGCGTTATCGGTCCCAATGGCGCAGGCAAAACCACACTTTTCCGCCTGATTATGGGCTTGGAAAAACAGGATAAAGGTACGTTTGAAGTAGGCGAAACGGTAAAAATCGGCTATGTTGACCAGAGCCACACCGACATTGACCCTGAAAAAACCGTATTTCAGGTCGTAACAGGAGGTACGGAATTTATTCGCGTTGGCGGTAAAGAAGTAAATTCGCGAGCATATCTCGGGCGGTTTAATTTCACCGGCGCAGATCAGGAGAAGAAATGCGGCGTATTGTCGGGTGGCGAGCGAAACCGTCTGCATCTTGCACTTACTCTGAAATCAGAAGCAAACGTGCTGTTGCTTGATGAGCCGACCAACGACATCGATGTTAATACTTTACGCGCTTTGGAAGAAGGTTTGGAAAATTTTGCCGGTTGCGCTGTCGTTATCTCTCACGACCGTTGGTTTCTCGACCGTATTTGTACCCATATCCTCGCATTTGAAGGTGATTCCGAAGTGTTTTTCTTCGAAGGTTCGTATTCTGAATATGAGGAAAACAAAAAAATGCGGATGGGAAATACCGAACCCAAAAGAATAAGATATAGAAAGTTGGTATAATTTGCAATTTCAAAATAATTTAATAATGACGTCTTTTTTTCTAAATTCAACGATAGAGAAACTTAAAATCACTCCGACGCCGTTCTATTTATACGATACGGAGTTGTTGAAACGTACTCTGCAAACGGTTATTGCAGAAGCTGACAGATATGGCTACCATATTCATTACGCGGTGAAAGCAAATGCCAATCCTGAAATCCTTAAAATTATTTGTGCAGCTGGCGTTGGAGCAGACTGTGTTAGCGGAGGCGAAATCGAAGCGGCTAAAAAAGCAGGATTTCCTGTTGATAAAATTGTGTTTGCAGGCGTTGGAAAAGCCGATTGGGAAATAAATCTCGGACTTGACAGCAATATTTTTTGCTTCAATATCGAATCAATTCCCGAACTTGAAGTTATCAATGAACTTGCTGCAACAAAGAGCAAAATCGCTCGAATCGCTCTGCGTATCAATCCTGAAATAGATGCACATACTCACAGCCATATAACAACAGGTACGCGAGAAAATAAATTCGGTATCAATCTCGACCAGTTAGACTGTGTTCTCGACAAACTGCAAACACTTAATTCCCTGCGACTTATTGGTGTTCATTTTCATATTGGCTCACAAATTACTGAGATTGAACCATTTAAAATGCTTTGTGAACGTTTTGCCGAAATTCAAAGTAATATTGAAAAACGCGGCATAACACTTGAAAACATCAACTTTGGCGGCGGACTTGGTATTGATTATGAAAATCCCGATACAAATCCGATTCCTGATTTCAAGATTTATTTTGAAACATTTAACCGTTATTTCAAGGCAAAGGCGGGACAGCAAGTACATTTTGAGCCGGGGCGCTCTATTGTAGGGCAGTGCGGCACTTTGATTTCCAAAGTTTTGTATATTAAAGAAGGCTCTTTCAAAAAATTTGTAGTGCTTGACGCAGGTTTCACTGAACTTATTCGTCCTGCGCTTTACGATGCTTATCACAAAATCGAAAACCTTACTTCGAGTGAAACAGAAGATATTTATGATGTCGTTGGTCCAATTTGTGAATCATCGGATTGCTTCGGACAGGACGTCAAATTAAGCCGCGTCCGTCGTGGAGATTTGATTGCTCTTCGCTCGGCAGGCGCTTATGGTGAAATTATGGCATCACAATATAATTGTAGAAAACTTCCAAAATCAGTATTTCCCTGATTTTTTTTAAAAAAAATAAATCATTCTTTTTCAGGAATGTTGTAACAATAAATTTTTGTCTTCTACTCACAGAGAATTTGCGGCACGCGCAACGTCGTCATTTATAAAACTTCATATTTTCTCTGTCGTAACTGTTTATAAACGATTCGATTTTAGCGACTTCGCTTTCTGCAATAGTGGCATATACTTCTGCTGATGCGCGGAAATTGGCATTGCGGTTTGCATCTAGCAGCAAGAGATGTGCGAGAACAACGTGTCCTGCGCAATCCATCAGGCGCCGCGACTGAAAATCAATGTATTCCGAATCTTTTGTATCAGCGATTTTTGGAACTAACCGTTCGTAAATATCGACAAGTTTTGCTAAACGCGCTTTCAGAATTTCAAGTTCAGAAGTAACTGCTTCTGCTTGATATTCTTTCATTCGAGATAAGAAAGTGCCTGTCAGTACATGGCGAATGGCAGCTACAACCTGCAACTGCGTAGTACCCTCGTAGATATTCGTGATGCGTGCATCGCGGTAAATGCGCTCGCATGGATAATCTTTCATAAATCCGGAGCCGCCGTGAATCTGAATAGCATCGTAAGCGTTTTGATTGGCATATTCTGTTGTAAAAGCCTTTCCCAGCGGGGTGTATGCGTCAGCGAGGCGACGATAGCGTTTTAGTTCGTCTTTTTCTTCTATTGTGAGTGCACGTTCTTTGGAAATATCTTCCAGCGTTTTATACATATCAACAAAACGCGAAGTTTCATAAAGCACTGCGCGAGATGCATCAAGTTTAGCCTTTATGTTTGCAATCATTTCATAGATAGCAGGAAATTCGATAATTGCTTTTCCAAACTGTTTTCTGTCTTTTGCATAAGCAAGCGCTTCGCGGTAAGCTGCTTCTGACAGTCCTACGCCTTGAGCCATAATGCCGAGGCGTGCGCCGTTCATAAGCGACATCACATATTTGATAAGTCCAAGACGGCGGTCGCCGCAGAGTTGGGCTTTTGCGTTTTTAAAAGTAAGTTCACAAGTGGGTGAGCCTTTGATACCCATTTTGTTTTCGATTCGGCGCACGTTCACTCCACCGTCGCGTTTGTCATAAATAAACATCGACAATCCGCGTCCATCTTTCGTGCCTTCTTCCGAACGGGCAAGAACAAGATGAATATGCGAATCACCGTTGGTGATGAAGCGTTTCACGCCATTCAGACGCCAACAATTATTCGCTTCGTCGAATGTTGCTTTCAGCATAACGGACTGAAGGTCGCTGCCTGCGTCAGGCTCGGTTAAGTCCATCGACATTGTTTCGCCTGCACACATACGAGGAATGAATTCTGCTCGCTGTTCTTCGTTGCCGAACTCGTAAATTGTTTCGGCACAGTCCTGTAATGCCCAAATCGTGCAAAATCCTGCATCGGCGCGGGCTACCATATCGGAAGCCATAATGAAAGACACCATCGGAAAGTTAAGTCCGCCGAAACGTCTCGGCATAGACAAGCCCATCAAGCCGGCCTGTGTTGTGGCTTTCAGGTTTTCAACAGTTCCTGGCGCATAAGTTACACGATTGTTTTCGAGAGCCGGACCTGTATGGTCAACCTCTTCGGCATTAGGCGCTATAACGTCGCCAATAACGTCGCCCGCTATTTCAAGCGCACGTTCATAACTATCCATTGCGTCTTCATAATTGAAAGGTGCATAGTCATAACGTTCTGCATCGCTGAAACCATGTTCTTTCAGTTCGACGATTTTTTTCATTAATGGGTGAAACAGATGATGCTTCAACGCCGGATTATCTAAATAAAAATTTGCCATTTTAAATAAGTTTTCAGGCTGCAAATGTAATGCTTTATTCTTTATTAGCAAGAAAAAAATCGAAAAATTGCACATTCTTGATTAGAATGCGCAAAAAACTGTAAGACTGAAAATAAATTTTTACCTTTGTGGTTCTGAAATAATTAAATTGTTTTCTGATGAAAGGAATAATTTTAGCTGGCGGTAGCGCCACGAGGCTTTATCCGCTCTCAAAATCAATATCGAAACAAATAATGCCTGTTTATGACAAGCCGATGATTTATTATCCGCTCTCAACGCTGATGCTTGCAGGTATTCGCGAAGTGTTGATTATTTCGACACCGCACGACTTGCCAATGTTTCGTGAACTGCTTGGAACAGGCGATGCGATAGGTATGAAGTTCTGTTATATTGTGCAGCACACTCCAAACGGACTTGCACAGGCATTTGTGCTTGGTGCTGACTTCATCGGTAAAGACTCTGCCTGCCTGATACTTGGCGACAATGTTTTTTACGGACAGAGTTTCAGCAGTATGCTTGCTAATGCCGCATCAAATGAGGCTGGCGCATGTATTTTCGGTTATTATGTGAAAGATCCTCGAGCTTATGGGGTTGTGGATTTTGACGAAACAGGCAAAGTTCTTTCCTTAGAAGAAAAACCCGAAAAACCTAAATCTAATTATGCTGTTCCGGGACTTTATTTTTACGATAATTCGGTTGTTGTACGTGCAAAAACCTTGAAACCCTCTGCACGTGGCGAATACGAAATAACAGATTTGAATCGCACTTACCTTGATGAAGGAAAACTGCGTGTTGAAATCTTCGGGCGTGGGTTTGCGTGGCTTGATACAGGTAATTGCAACAGCTTGCTTGACGCAGGAAATTTCGTTGCAACAATCCAAAACCGTCAAGGCTTTTATGTTTCCTGTATTGAAGAAATCGCGTGGCGTAAAGGCTGGATTGACAATCTACAGTTGGAAAAACTTGGCAAAGCGCTCAACAAAACAGAATACGGGAGATACATACTCTCATTAATTTCTTGATTTATAATTCTTCATAGCAATGCATAAAGCGTTAATATTAAATTCAATCAGAGAAAACAAACCAGATAAGTTTCAGGTTTCAGATTTTGTAGAAACACGTCGTACCACGTTTAAACCGTCAATTTCTAATTTCAAATCTATTTTATTGTCTTCCGGCGGAGAATTTGTTGAATGTAAGAAAGATGAGGTTGATAAAATCATAAAAGAAAAATTTCCTGACGCATTGGATTTCACTCGTGAAGAATTTTTGCAAAAATATTCTGCATCAACCAAATTATCAGAATTGGATAAAGTCGAATGTGCTTTGTTTGACGCCAATTTTGGAGTTGCTGAAAATGCTGCTGTATGGCTCGAAGACAAGGATTTGCCTCACCGTATTCTGCCTTTTATCACCCAGCGTCTTGTGTTGAAATTAGATGCAGAAAAGATTGTTCCGACAATGCACGAAGCTTATCAGAAAATACATTTGAGTGAAACAGGGTACGGCGTTTTTATTTCAGGACCGTCAAAAACGGCTGATATTGAACAGAGTTTGGTGTATGGAGCACACGGAGCGGTAAAGTTGACGGTGATACTGTTTACTCAAAATTAACTGTCAGAATAATCATTCGTGATACTCCGCGCGCAATGGCGTCTGAATATTTTAGCAGGCTCATATCGGTTAAATCTGCGCGGTTGTTTTCAATTATATTTGACAGCCCAAAGTAGAAACGAATTTCGGGTGCAATTTTCACAAATGGCAGGTAAAAATCCGAACCAAGCCCGATAGTAAGTCCATAATCCATTGGTTTTAATAGAACTGCATCGTCTTTTTTCAAACTTAAATCAAGCACAGAGTAAGCACCAGCCAAAACATAAGGACGATAATTATTTAACCGGAATGCTCGAAATTTTAAGTCAAGCGGCGCCATCAGATAATTTGAACGAACATTTTTCGAATAATGTTCATTTGTGGCTGTTTCAACAAATTCAAAATTCTTGTCGCCAAACAACAGAGATGGCGAAAACCGCAAATTCATATAAGGATTCAGATATAAGTCGGCAATCAAACCGACAGTAAATCCAGGCGAATAGTTTGGTATTGTTGCATACCATGTTTCTGTTTTGCCCGACACCTCATCAATATATGTCAATCCTGAATTTGTCAATAATGCGTCTTGAAAATTCACTCCGATAGTTATGCCAAAATGATAAAGTTTGTAATCTCCATAAGGCTGATTTTTTACCTTTTGCCTTTGAGATAAAAGGGATTGGCTGAACAGAGTAATACAAAAAAGTATGATAATTCGTTTTCTCATTACAAAATTTAACCTTGTATGTAGTAACGAAAAAACTATGCGCATATTGTAATTTTTCTTGCATTATCAAATAAAAATAACTATTTTTGCACTTTGATTCCGAAAATAATAAATCATCATAAATTCATGTTAGAACAAAAACCAATCAAAAGCGCCCTCGTATCAGTATTTCACAAGGATGGACTTGATGAAATACTGAAAAAACTCAATGCCGAAGGTGTGGAGTTTTATTCCACCGGCGGTACGCAATCGTTTATTGAATCACTCAGTTTGCCTTGCACCTCTGTCGAAAGTCTGACTGGCTATCCGTCAATACTCGGAGGAAGAGTTAAAACTTTGCATCCAAAAGTATTTGGAGGAATTCTCGTCCGTCGCGACAACGAATCGGACTCGCGTCAAATCGAAGAATACGAAATACCTGAAATCGACCTTGTAATCGTCGATTTATACCCCTTTTGCGAAACGCTCGCTGCGGGCGCAAGCGACGAAGAAATCATCGAAAAGATAGATATAGGTGGCATTTCACTGATTCGTGCGGCTGCCAAAAACTTCAATGACGTTATCATCATTGCCTCGAAAGATCAATACGCGCCGCTCGCCAATATGCTTGCCGAAAACGGAGCCGTTTCGACTCTCGAAGAACGCAAGTGGTTTGCCAAAGAGGCTTTTGCTGTTTCGTCGGGCTATGACAGCGCAATTTTTGATTATTTCGATGCAGGCGAAGGCTCACATCTGCGTCTGACGGGAGAAAACGCTAAAGTGCTGCGATATGGCGAAAACCCGCATCAAAAGGGCGTTTTCTATGGCGATTTTGAGAAACTCTTCGAGCAGTTGCAGGGCAAGGAAATTTCGTATAACAATCTGCTTGACATTGATGCCGCCGTTACTCTCATCTCGGAGTTCGACGAACTCACTTTCGCAATTTTGAAACACAACAATGCCTGCGGAATTGCATCGCGTCCTGCCGTGAAAGAGGCTTGGGAAGCGGCTTTGGCAGGCGACCCTGTGTCGGCTTTCGGAGGCGTACTGATTTGCAATGCACCCATCGACAGGGAGGCGGCAGAAGAGATTACCAAGATATTTTTTGAGATAATCATCGCACCCGATTACGACGCCGACGCACTCGAAATACTGATGCAGAAAAAGAATCGCATTATACTTATTCAAAACGAAACGACAGACAACAAGATGCAGTTCCGCTCGCTGATGAACGGTATTCTTGTGCAGGACAAAGATCTTAACATTCAAGCGGCAGACGATTTGAAAGTAGTTACAAAGCTTTCGCCCGACGCTCGCGAAACCGAAGACCTGCTGTTTGCCAACAAATTGGTAAAAAACACCAAATCGAACGCTATCGTAATTGCAAAAAACAAACAACTCTGCGCAAGCGGCACAGGGCAGACTTCGCGCGTTGACGCTTTGATGCAGGCGATTGAGAAAGCAAAATCATTTGGCTTCAACCTCGACGGCGCAGTGATGGCATCCGACGCTTTTTTCCCTTTCCCCGACTGCGTAGAGATAGCATCGAAAGAAGGCATTCATGCAATTGTTCAGCCCGGCGGCTCTATCAAGGACAACCTTTCGGTAGAGTTTTGCGATGCCAACGGACTCGCGATGGTTATGACAGGGATTCGACATTTTAAACATTAGTTCACATATTTATAACTCATAATTTATTTATAATTCAAAATGGGATTGTTTTCATTTACAAAAGAAATAGCGATGGATTTGGGTACCGCCAATACCATCATCATAAGCAACGGCAAAATAGTTGTTGACGACCCTTCGTATGTATCCGTCAATACACAAACAGGTAAACTTGTCGCTCTTGGGCAGGAAGCAAAAAATCAAGCAGGCAAAACTCCGCCGTGGATTACTACGGTACGTCCTCTGAAAGACGGCGTGATTGCCGATTTTAATGCTGCCGAGCAAATGATTCGCGGTTTAATAAAGAAAACCGACAACAAACATCATTTCTTTCCATTGTCACTGCGCATAGTGGTTTGTATTCCGTCAGGCGCTACGGAAGTGGAAATACGCGCTGTGCGAGACTCTGCCGAACACGCAGGCGGACGCGATGTCTTTATGATTTTTGAGCCTATGGCGGCAGCGCTCGGCATTGGGCTTGACGTTGAAGCGCCCGAAGGTAATATGATTGTTGATATAGGCGGAGGAACAACCGAGATTGCTGTGATTTCACTCGGCGGCATCGTTACCAATCAGTCTATACGCTTTGCCGGCGACGAACTGACGCAGGATATTGTCGAATATATGGGACGACAGCACAATATGAAAATTGGCGAAAGCACAGCAGAAAAGATCAAAATCAATGTAGGCTCGGCGCTGGTGCATCTCGATAATCCGCCCGAAGATTATATTGTTCACGGCGGAAACAGAATGACTGCACTGCCAATGGAAGTGCCTGTTTCTTATCAGGAAATTGCGCACTGTCTCGACAAAACTGTTTCGCGAATGGAAATGGCTGTTTTGAGCGCACTTGAAAGTACGCCTCCCGAACTGTACACCGATATTGTCCGTAACGGAATTTATCTCTCAGGAGGCGGCGCTCTGTTGAGAGGTTTGGATAAACGTATGACGGATAAAATCAATATTCCGTTCCACGTCGCAGAAGACCCATTGCACGCAGTGGCGAAAGGTACGGGAATTGCACTGAAAAATATAAACCGTTACAGTTTAACAACGATTCTCATACGATAATCGATGAAAAAAATATTGTTTCTATCATTTTGTATGTGGACGGCGATGTATTGCGCCAATGCACAGAATGTATCGCAATCCTGGCTGCTGCTGGAAAAATCAAATAGCAGCCGTGTTGAATTTGACTTCGCAAATTCCGAAATTACAATTTTAGACGATGAAATCACTGTTAATACTTCCGGTGAACAATACACCTTTTTCTTCGGCGAAGTAAACGACTTTCATTTCAATGCAAAAAGCACCGCTATCAAAAATGCAGACAACGCAACCGACTTAAAAATCAGGCTTGATGAAACCGAAACCCTGATTGTTGCCGCCGGTGAACCGCTTGGAAATGTAGTCATCCTCAGCCTTACAGGGCAAACTGTTAAACAGGAACAGACTGATGCGAAAGAGATTCATATCTCGGTTGCCAATCTTAATAAAGGCATTTATTTAGTCAAGACACGCAACAAAACAACGAAGTTCATCAGATAAATAACTTATATTAAAGAGAAACCTGAATCAGAGAAAGACTGCTTATGAAAAAACTTACAATACTTATTTCACTAATCTGGTTGACAACGACTCTCGCGTTTTCTCAAGATAACAGATTTCGCTATCTTAAAGTGGATAACGGCGACAGTATTGCTATCGAAGACGGTATTCATTACCGTATAAAAACAGAACTTGACGAAAGCAGTCAGGTTGTTGTGAAAGTATATCGCGAGGAAACTCTGACTGCAACCTATCCACAGGGGACGCGCATTTATCCTGTCGTAAAAAACAATAACCGCCTGCCGGTAATGTTTATTAACCTGCCGGAACAAAAAGAAATAGATGACATCGAGCGCAACGACTGGATGGAAGGCGCTACCTATCAACTCTGTGACGGCGAGCGACAGTTGCAGGAAGGTATTACCTTCGGCGGAAAACTTGACATTAAGGGACGCGGAAATACAACGTGGAACGACTACAGCAAAAAACCATACAGCATCAGGCTTGAACAGAGCGGCAAACGACCTTTTCTCGGAATGGCGGCACAGCGTCACTGGGTGCTGCTTGCCAACCGGTTGGACTGCTCGTTCCTCCGCAACTCCGTTACATTCAAGATGGGCGAGATCTTCAACAGTGTTGGCTGGACGCCACATTCTCAGCAGATAGAACTTTTTATTAACGGAGAATACAGAGGTCTGTATGAACTTGCAGAACAGATACGGATTGACGAAAACCGTGTCAATATAGAAAAAATATCGGCTGAAAATCCTGACGGAGGCTATATCATCGAACTTGTCAATTCGCTGGTTGACGAGCCGTATTTCAGAACGTGGCACAACAGAACAGGAGCCTATACTCCCGATAATGAAACAACCTCAACAGTAGGCGTCAATCTCAAAGACCCCGACCAGAACCTCGAAACTCATTTCGATGAATATTTGAATCAGTGGATATCCGACGATATTGACCCTGAACTCGGCAGAGAATCTTTGTGGACTATCATCAAAAACAAAGTGCTTGCAGCCGAAGAATCCGTCTTTTCCGGCAACTGGCAGGATGCAGACGAGGGTTATAAAAAATACTTTGATGTTCCGTCAATGGCAGATTTTTATTTAATAAATGAATTTGTCAAAAATCCCGACGCCGACCACGGCAGCGTATTTCTGTCCTATCAACCTTTAGCCGACAAGTTCTTCTTCGGACCGATTTGGGATTTCGACCTGACGATGGGCAATTACTACGAGGGAAACTGGCGTTATGCAGAAGATTTCAAAGTCAAAGATGAATGTTACTGGATTCTACAAATTATACAGGACGACTATTTTAAAACATTCGTCAGGACACGCTGGTCGGAAAAAAGCGCAGAGCTAAACAGCCTGCTTGCTTTCATAGACAGCGAATCCGAATATATTCGCGAAGCAAGAGAACGCGACTATGAAAAGCATGGAATAACGTACTATATGAATATTCCTGCAGACGACTTCGATGAATCAATCCAAATCCTTCGCGATTTTGTTGAGAAGCGCATACAATGGCTCAACGATCACATCAACGAATTGTAATTTCAATCACTCTTCCACACAGCGGATTAATAATCACAGGCGGTACACCAATGCAGGTCTGTATCCATGCATCGCCATTCCATGTTTCCGTACTTTATTTTCAAGAAAAATTTATCAGATTTCGAAAATAAGAGAATAAGAGCGTAAAATTCAGCTGCAGATTTATAAAAAATTTATTACAAATACATATCTTCTATTATTATTGATAGAAAAGGGATGTTTTTTTTATATAAACACTATGTATTGTCTGCCGATTGAATTTCAGTTTCTTTCTTTCTCGAGCATCTTGACAGCGTTACAGCGCATGTTGACAGCATTACAGCGCATGTTGACAGCATTACAGCGCATGTTGACAGCATTACAGCGCATGTTGACAGCATTACAGCGCATGTTGACAGCATTACAGCGCATGTTGACAGCATTA
>JAIRYM010000107.1 GCA_031267615.1 Dysgonamonadaceae bacterium | reverse complement strand
AAAACAAAGTGTATTCACGTTTGCATAGCAACCAACTGGAACGTTATCGTGAGATTTTCAAAGAACACTATAAAGATACTGATTTCAGTCTAAATTACGTTTATTTTACCTGTCATGACGATCTCGGAGAAGACGAGAAATGCTGTCTTGAAAATGGTTTTCGTCCATATACAATGAATATGGTTTATGATAAGGCATTTGAAAATGAAAATATGGAATTGACCGGCAATTCTCTGTTTGATGAGTTTTGGTTAAGTAATTGGGGGTAAAAATATTTTTGTTAACGGAAAATTTATCCCATGCAACTTAGATTTAGGAGAAAGAATTGCAAACGTGGAAATTTTGTCCGTCAGAGCAAGGCATTTTTTCCTGTCTTGATTTTATTTTGGGACACCAACAAGCAATTGTTTTAGCGACGCGGCTTTTTATTTCAGCACCTCAATACTTCTCTGCACAAACCTGCTCAAGGCTTCGCCTTTCAGCAATCCGTTGGATAGTAATGCCAGATCAATCATTTGATTGACAAGTTCTTTGGTGTTTTCGCGGTCAGCTATTGCTTTTTTTATCAGGGAAGAATCGAGATTGACGGTAACGTTGTAAGAAATGGGCATATCGCCATAGAACCCCATCATTCCACCTTGCAGTTCTGACATTTCTTTCATTCGGCGCATAAACTCGTTTTGCGTGATGGTAACAGGGTTTCTCTGCTCGCCAATATGCTCAAAGCCTACTACAAAATCAGTTTTTTCAACAGGCGTTATTGCCGCTTTGAAAAATTCGGAGAGATCTTTACGTTCGTCGTCGGTGAGTTCAACTTTTTTAATATCAGCCTTTTTAATTAAGTTTTCAATAATGTCGCCATCAACTCTGGCGAAGCGCGTTTTTTCCAGCTGCTGTTCGAGTTTGTTCACAAAATGAACGTCCAACTGTCCATCCATAACCAGCACGCTGTAGCCTTTTTCCTTCGCTGCGGTAATGTAGTCATATTGTTCATCGCGGTTTGTTGTATATAGATAGACGAGATTGCCATCTTTGTCTGTCTGTTCCGATTGAATAAGAGTTTTGTATTCGTCGAGAGTGAAGCATTTGTTTTCAATATCTTTCAGCAAAACAAATTTTGATGCTCGTTCATAAAATTTTTCGTCGGTGACGATGCCATATTCTATAAAAATTTTCAGGCTTTCCCATTTTTCTTCAAACTGTGTGCGGTCGTTTTTGAAAATTTCGTCCAGTCTGTCGGCGACTTTTTTCGTGATGTAGGTCGCAATTTTCTTCACATTGCTGTCGCTTTGCAGGTAGGAACGCGACACGTTGAGAGGAATATCGGGAGAATCTATTACGCCGTGGAGCAGCGTGAGAAATTCCGGAACAATGCCTTCCACCGAGTCGGTTACATATACCTGATTGCAGTAGAGTTGGATTTTGTTTTTTTGCAGGTCGATACCCTTTTTTACTTTTGGGAAATAGAGTATTCCTGTCAGGTTGAAAGGATAATCAACGTTAAGATGTATCCAAAACAGAGGGTCTTCGGCGAATGGATAGAGTTCTTTATAGAATTTTTTGTAGTCTTCATCGGTCAGGTCGGCGGGTTTGCGCGTCCAGAGAGGATTTGTTTCGTTAATAATGTTGTCTTCGTCTGTTTCAATCGATTTACCATCTTTCCACTCTGTTTTTTTGCCGAATACGATAGCAACGGGCAGGAATCGGCAGTATTTTTTAAGCAGTGATTCGATTTTGTGTTTCTCGGCGAAATCTTTGCTTTCGTCGTCTAAATAGAGAATGATGTCGGTTCCGTGACTGTCTTTTTTCGCTTCCGACATCGAGTATTCTGGAGAGCCGTCACATTCCCATTTCATTGCCATGGTGTCGTCGCGCCACGATTTGGTGATAATTTCCACTTTCTTCGACACCATAAAAGCCGAGTAGAAGCCAAGCCCAAAGTGTCCGATTATGGAATTTGCGTCTTTTTTGTATTTATCAAGGAAGTCGTTTGCCGACGAAAACGCAATTTGGTTGATGTATTTGTCGATTTCGTCTGCCGACATACCGATACCGCGATCGCTGATGGTCAGCGTTTTTTTCTTTTCGTCGAGGATGACGCGGACAGCAAGGTCACCTGCTTCGCCTTTGAATTCGCCTACTGAAGCGAAGGTTTTAAGTTTTTGGGTGGCATCAACAGCGTTAGATACGAGTTCGCGGAGGAAAATCTCGTGGTCGCTGTAGAGGAATTTCTTGATAATAGGGAAAATGTTTTCGGTCGTTACACCAATCTGACCGGTAGTTTTTTTATCGCTCATAGTTAATTTTATATTTAATGATTTAATGATTTTGAAGACTGCGGATACAAAAAGAGTGCCAAAAGTTGAACAACTGACATTTTGGCGGAAAACTGCTATATTATAAAAACAAAATATTTTTTCGTTTTTCCCTGTCTTTTTGCTTTGATCTCAAAAAAAATCACTACATTTGCACGCAATAAAAAACTAAATATTTACCGCTATGTCGTTTATTGCAGAAAAAGTCGTAATGGATGGATTAACATTCGATGACGTACTGTTAATCCCCGCGTACTCTGAAGTTTTGCCGCGTAATGTCGAACTCTCGACAAAGTTTTCAAGAAATATTTCGCTGAACGTGCCAATGGTGTCTGCTGCGATGGATACCGTTACCGAAGCGAAACTCGCTATCGCCATCGCCCGCGAAGGCGGTATCGGCGTGATTCATAAAAATATGACTATTGACGAGCAGGCAAAACAGGTTCGCTCGGTCAAACGCGCCGAAAATGGAATGATTTCCAATCCTGTCAGTATCCTGCAAGGAAAAACCGTCGGCGAGGCGCTCGCTCTGATGGCAGAATACAAAATTGGCGGGATTCCTGTTGTCAATACAGCAAACCACCTTGTCGGCATCGTTACCAACCGCGATTTGAGATTTCAACGTAATATGAGTTTGAAAGTCGATGATGTTATGACCAAAGATAACCTTATCACTACCGATCAATCGACCAACCTCGAAGCGGCGTCGGAAATCCTGCAACAGTATAAGATTGAAAAATTGCCTGTTGTGGACAGTGTGGGCAAACTTATTGGACTGATAACTTACAAAGATATTACGAAAGCGAAAGACAAACCTTCTGCCTGCAAAGATGCAAAAGGACGTCTGCGCGTAGCCGCAGGCGCAGGTGTTACAGGCGACGTGTTTGAACGCATTGCTGCGCTCGTCGAAAGCGAAGTAGATGCAATTGTGATTGACACTGCACATGGACATTCGGGCGGTGTTGTCGAAACGCTGAAAGAAGCTAAACGCCGTTTTTCAAACGTAGATATGATTGTCGGAAATATTGCTACAGCGTCGGCAGCTCGATTGCTTGCAGACACAGGAGCAGACGCAGTGAAAGTCGGAATTGGACCCGGCTCAATTTGTACAACCCGTATCATTGCAGGCGTTGGCGTACCTCAACTCTCTGCCATTTACGAGGTAGCAAAAGAACTTGACGGTTCAGGTATTCCAGTTATAGCCGACGGCGGATTGCGCTATTCGGGCGATATAGTGAAAGCGCTCGCAGCAGGCGGATGGTCAGTTATGATGGGTTCGTTGCTTGCAGGAGTAGAAGAATCACCAGGCGAAACGATTATTTACAACGGACGTAAATTCAAATCCTATCGCGGAATGGGTTCTCTCGAAGCAATGCAAAAAGGTTCGAAAGACAGATATTTTCAAGACGTAGAAGATGATATTAAAAAACTTGTGCCTGAAGGTATCGCTGCACGAGTGCCATACAAAGGCTCACTCTATGAAGTTATTTACCAGATGATTGGCGGACTTCGTGCAGGTATGGGATATTGCGGCGCTCACAATATCGCCGAACTGCACAATGCCAGATTCACACGTATCACCAATGCAGGTGTAGAAGAAAGTCATCCGCACGACGTAACTATCACTCAGGAAGCGCCAAATTACAGTTATAACAGAGGATAAAAGATACATCGCTATCCTGTATTTCAGCAAGGCAAAACAGTGTAAGAGCAAAGTTATGCCTCTTTGAAATATTGCAGGAAGTCTGTCCATTTGCAAAAAACTCAAAAATTATTCCCCTAAAAAATCTTAAGTATTAGATTATTTTCAAAGAAACTTAAACATTTTGCTAAAAAATTTGGATAATTAAAATAAAATGTTTATCTTTGCTGCGTAAAAACAATCAAAATGCTATTGAAATTGTAATTAACTTACCAAATTAATAGCGTGTTTTTTAGTAAAAACTGTTTCAGGGTATCAATTTTTTATATATTAACTTTTTATTTTTTTTGAAAATGAAAAAAATTTTTGTAGTAATTGCAGTTCTTTTGGTTGCTTTCACAGCGACCGTTAATGCTCAGGAGAGCAAGAGTATTGAATTTTCAGCCGGAGCAGACCTGGTCAGCAAGTACGTCTGGCGCGGAGCAAATGGTGGACAGGGAGCCGCTTTTCAGCCTGCATTGAGTGTGTCTTGCCATGGATTTTCCTTGACGGCTTGGGGCTCGACAGGCATCACAGACCCCGCAAGTTATGAGTTCGACCTTTCGCTCGGTTATTCTGTCGCAGGAATTTCTCTTGCGTTAACAGACTATTATTGGGACGGACACGGCAGTTCTTACGGCTGGTACGACGATTCACATCATTTGGAATTGTCGGTTGCCTGCACTCTGCCGTCTGTGCCTCTGACTTTCTCAGTCGCAACTATGCTTGGATTTTTCGACCCGAAACTCGAAAAAGAAGATGGTGAATATATTATTGACCCGTCTAAAAACAACTATTCGACCTACATCAATGCAGGTTACGATTTTACTGCCGGCGACGTCGCACTCACCGCATCGATTGGCGTTACACCTTTCGGAAGTTCTCTTTGGGGCAGCGGAGAAAAAAAGTTTGAATTTGCAGACGTCTCGCTCAAAGGCTCAAAAGAATTGAAAATAACCGATTCTTTCTCTATGCCGGTATTTGTTCAGGCAATTCTTACGCCTGCAACGGAAGCCGCCCACTTGGTATTTGGTCTTTCATTCTGATATTTATAAAAAAACCGTTCACAAATACCTCACAGATGAATAATTTATAATTAATAATGATTATTTCATAGAAATATGATTATCATTTCAAATAAAATTCTTACATTTGCAATCTGAATTTAAAAACAACTTGCAAATTAACAGTAAATCCGCATAAAAAGAAGTAATTTAGATAATAAAAGATTAAAAACAATGTCAAACTTAAGATTCAAAGCAGTAGAAGAGGCTTACAAAAAGAAAGCCGCAGCAGTTTCCGCTCCAGCAGCGCTGACGTCAGACTATTACGGGCGTTACGTCTTTAACCGCGAGCAGATGACAAAATATCTGTCGAAAGCAACTATCAAAGCGCTTGCGACAGCGATAGAAAAAGGCGATACGCTCGACCTTGAACTCGCAAATCAGGTAGCAGCCGGTATGAAAACCTGGGCGCTCGAACGCGGCGCAACACACTACACTCACTGGTTTCAACCACTAACCGACACCACCGCCGAAAAACACGATTCGTTCATCGAATACGGCGGCGAACCGGGCAGTCCGGTTATCGAAGAATTTTCAGGCAAACTGCTCGTACAGGCAGAACCGGACGCATCATCATTCCCGTCAGGAGGTATACGCTCCACATTCGAAGCCCGCGGATATACAGCCTGGGATCCTTCATCACCTGCATTCATTGTCGACGATACTCTCTGTATCCCGACTATTTTCATTTCCTATACCGGCGAAGCGCTGGACTACAAAGCGCCACTGCTAAAGGCTCTGAAAGCAATAGATAAAGCTGCTGTCGATGTAGTTAACTATTTCGACAAATCAGTGAAAAAAGTCTATTCGTATCTTGGATGGGAACAGGAATACTTCCTCATCGACGACGGACTCTACGCCACCCGCCCGGACCTTATGCTTACCGGCCGCACCCTTATCGGACACGACTCGGCAAAAGACCAGCAGCTGGAAGACCATTATTTCGGCTCAATCCCAACCCGAGTGCAGGCCTATATGAAGGATATTGAATTTGAAGGATACAAATATGGTATTCCAATCAAAACACGTCACAACGAAGTTGCACCAAACCAGTTTGAACTCGCACCGATCTTCGGCGAAACTAATCTCTCGATCGACCAGAACCTGCTCATAATGTCGATTATGAAAAAAGTTGCTCGCCGTCACGGATTCCGTCTGCTGCTGCACGAAAAACCATTCGCAGGAATCAACGGCTCGGGAAAACACAACAACTGGTCGCTCGGCACCGACAACGGTATCGGACTGCTCACCCCGGGCAAAACACCGGAAGAAAACCTGCTTTTCATCACTTTCGTAGTAAATACATTAGTCGCTATCTGGAAAAACAACGCCCTGCTGAAAGCATCGATTATGACCGCTCAAAATGCACACCGTCTCGGAGCCAACGAAGCGCCCCCTGCTATCGTATCGGTTTTCCTCGGCGAACAACTGACGGAAGTTCTCGACAAAATTGAAAAAAGCGATAAAACAGAGGCTATCGAGATTGACGACAAGAAAAAACTCTCACTCGAAATCGGCTCGATACCAAACATGTTCCTCGACAACACAGACCGCAACCGTACCTCGCCATTCGCTTTCACTGGCAACCGGTTCGAATTTCGCGCAGTAGGCTCGTCGGCAAACTGCGGTTCGGGCATGATTACTCTCAACTCAATCGTAGCCGCACAGTTGATAGAGTTTAAGGAAACCGTTGACGCCAAAATTAAAAAGGGAGCGAAGGAAGAAGATGCAATCTTTGAAGTTTTGAAAGATTATATCAAAAAATCAAAACCAATCCGCTTTGAAGGTAACGGTTACAGCGAAGAATGGAAAAAAGAAGCCGCAAAACGCAAACTCGACTGCGAAACCAGCGTTCCCCTCATCATTGATGCCAACACAACCGAAGAAGCCATCAAACTCTTTGAATCGGTAGGCGTTTTGACTAAAACCGAACTCGAATCACGAAACGAAGTGAAATGGGAAATATATACGAAGAAAATTCAGATAGAAGCCCGCGTGCTCGGCGATTTGGTACTCAATCACATAATTCCCGTTGCGACCAAATATCAGTCGGCGCTGCTTGACAACGTTTACAAACTCTATCAGGTTTATGCGAAAGAAAAAGCGTCCGAACTCGGCGCACTCGACAAAGGCATCATCGAAGAGATTTCGGAACGTATCGCCGTCATAAAGCACCGTGTGGAAGATATGATTGAAGCCCGCAAGGTTGCGAACAAAATCGAAAGCGAACGGGAAAAAGCAATCGCTTATCACGACAAAGTGCTGCCTTTCTTCGATGAAATACGCTATCAGGTAGACAAACTCGAACTTATCGTCGACGACGAACTATGGCCTCTGCCGAAGTATCGCGAATTGCTGTTTTTACGATAAACGATAATCATTAAAACTGTCCCGTCCGAAAAAAGTTTTACAACTATTCCGGACGGGACAGTTTATTGATGGCAGGCAATTATGATCTTAGCATTAAAAATTATTATCAATATATTATTTTTATTTTGCAGTATAAATATTTTGTTTTACCTTTGTTGCCTATAATAACAAACAAAATAAAAATGGCAACTCATTACTTCCACAGCAGTAAATCAAAATTGACACTCAATATGACGTGTCAATTAATGCCATTTTACCCCCTCCCCCCCCCCAATAAACGCCAAAACATCAACGGGTTATGTCATAATCCGTTTCGGGAAGTCCCGAAAACATTTCCTTTTAAATAATAACAATTCAGCTATGGATGCAAACAGTTTTCATTCAGGCGTGAATATCTTTTACAATAATGTAGATGGTTTACTCCATGGCGGGAACGATTTCCGTCACGACGGGAATGGTTTCCGTAACGACGGAATTGGTTTCCGTAACAACGGAAATGATTGCCGTAACAACGGAAATGATTGCCGTAACAACGGAATTGGTTTCCGTAACAACGGAATTGGTTTCCGTAACGACGGAATTGGTTTCCGTAACAACGGGAATGGTTGCCGTAACAACGGGAATGGTTTACTGAAAGTCCTGATAATATCAAAAAGTAACAAAAAATATAAATATTCACCTGTAAATTTTATAAAACAAATGAAAAAGATTCTTCTTACAATGACGGCGTTCATCATGTTGAGCGCAAGTTGCGCTTCGGCGCAGGTAACAATCGGTGAACTCAAGGATCCTGAAAGTTTTTCCATACTCGAATTAGTAAGCACCGACAGAGGGTTGAGGTTGCCGCAGATGAGCAATGCCAACAAAAATGATGTTTTCGGGACAGACAACGCCACTCTTATTGCTGCCGGCGATGATGCGCTGGGTCTTCAGATATTCAACACCACTACTCTTTGCGTTGAGACTTGGAACGGCACGGAGTGGATATTGGCTTGCGCCTGTCCGCAGAGTGTTACAGATGGACAGAATACCTATTCTGTTGGCTACTTTGGCGCTGCCGGCTGCTGGATGACAGAGAACCTGAGGACGAAGACTAAGTCGTACGGAGGCGGGATAGCAGACCTGTCAGAAAATCCAGGAGAATCAACTACCGCTCCGTACTACAGTTATCCGACAGAAGGCTATGGTTCACCGACCGATGCAAAATTTACTGCTCATCCGGAATATGGTCTGCTGTATAACTGGGTTGCGGCTTCAGGTCGCACCGGCGTCAGCACAGCAGACGTCGATGGTGTTGGATCTGCTCCAGATACAGACGCAACTAAACATCAGGGCATTTGCCCCGACGGCTGGCATTTACCCAGTGATTACGAATGGAACCGGCTTGATAAAGAGATTGCCAATGCCAGCCTTAATTCCAATAAATATGGTATAGAGAACACCACCCTTCAATGGGACGACAGTTGGTATACAAATGATTACCGCGGTGATCACGGTAAGATTATGAAAAGTTCGACTGCTGTGGCTGGTACTAACATACTTGATCCTGTCGGTTATAGCAACACGCCAGCCAACAATGGCTTCAACGCTTTGCTCGTAGGCTACGTGGAAGGTGGCTCGGCGGACGACTATGGCTCGAAAGCATTATTCTGGTCCAGCAGTTCCGGCGTCACGGGCAACGCTTGGTTTCGGATCGTGCTCGAGGGCGACGCCGGAGTGGGCAGGTACGAATTCGGCAATGTTTTCCTGTTCTCTGTCCGCTGCAAGAAAAATGAAAATTAAGAGCGTTTTGCTCCAGTCTAAAACCTGACATTTGTCCAAAAGATGTCAGGTTTACTTTTTCATACTGTGTATAATTAAAATTTTGTGCTAACTTTGTTTTCTAAAACATTTTGAAAAGAATAAATGGAAATCAGAATCGACAAATGGCTTTGGGCGGTGCGGATTTATAAAACCCGCACCATTGCCTTGGAAGAATGTAACAAGAATCGAATAACAGTAAATGGCGTTGTAGCCAAACCGTCGCGGACAATCAAGGCAGGCGACATTATTAATGTCCGCAAACCGCCTGTAACTTTTATCTTCCGAGTTCTTGAATTGACAGCCAGCCGTGTAGGTGCAAAACTTGTTCCCGAATTTCTTGAAAATATTACTCCGCAGGAACAGTATGAAATCCTCAAAATGCAGCAAATCAGCGGATTTATTGACAGAGAAAAAGGAACAGGACGTCCTACAAAAAAAGAACGTCGCGATTTAGATGATTTTCTCGAATTTTAATAAAATAATCAGATAATTTTCATCCACTTCTCGCTGCTTGATGAAGATGCAACAACAGTTTCGATAAACTGCATACCTCGCAAGCCTTCATCGACAGACGGAAAATCGAGATATTCAGGCTTTGGCTCAACGCCTTCCAAACGACATTGTACCGTCAACGCAAAGTTGCGGTATATATTTGCGAAAGCCTCAATATATCCTTCGGGATGCCCTCCGGGAGTACGCGAATTATGAGCCGAAAACGACGAAACATAACCGTTTGAGGTACGAAGAATTTCATTTGGTTTGTTGTTCCATTTAATTATAAGCGTATTGGGTTCCATCTGATGCCATTCCAAGCCGCCTTTTTCGCCGTAAACACGGATAAAAAAACTGTTTTCCTCTCCGATGCAAACCTGTGAAGCGGCAAGCAATCCGCGAGCGCCGCCTTCGTAGCGAAGCATTGCAACACCGTCGTCGTCAAGTCGGCGATTTGGAACAAAAGTGTTGAGCTCGGCGCAAAGTTCAACGGTTTTCAATCCTGTAATATACTCTGCAAGATTGAAGGCGTGCGTGCCAATGTCACCCATACAGCCTGCGATTCCCGACCGCGACGGGTCAACACGCCAACCTGCCTGTTTGTTGTCCGACTCGGCAACATCTTCTGCCAGCCAACCCTGCGGATATTCAACATAGATGCGGCGAATTTTACCCAAATCACCGCGCAACACGCGCTGACGCGCTTCTTTAACCATCGGATAACCTGTGTAAGTATGCGTCAAAGCAAAAACAAGTCCTGTTTGCTCGACTTTTTCTTTCATCTGACGCGCTTCTTTAAGCGTGAACGTCATCGGCTTGTCGAGAACGACGTGAAAACCGTGATTAAGCGCCTCAAACACAGGCCCGAAATGAACGTGATTAGGCGTAACAACTGATACAAAATCCATTCGTTTATCGGCAGACAACAGCGCTTCCTGTTCAATCATTTCTGTATAATTACGATAAATCCTGTTGTCAGGCAGATAAAGTTCTCTGCCTGTTTCGAGCGATTTTTCGTATTGCGAGCTGAAGCAACCGCATACGGTTTCGATTTGTCCGTCGAGGTTTGCAGCGATGCGATGCACTGCGCCTATGAATGAGCCGGGACCTCCGCCGACCATTCCCATTCTAATCTTACGTTTCATATTTTACAATGTATAAAAATGATTATTTTTCTGCAAAATTAAAAAATATTTATTAGAAGGCAAAACTGACGCCAAATTATTCTCGACCGTAGATTCAACATCTCGAATGTAATTTTGTTCTCAGGGCAGTTTTTTCTGCTAATGTTGCATTTGTTATTTGAAATTACTATTTACAAAAATGAAATTTTCTTGTAAAAATTTTTTATTTCAAGAAAAATGCTTACCTTTGCGCCCGCTTCACGTAACCGCTAATAGGGAAAAGAGATGCCCGTGAATGTTGCGTTTGGTTATTATAAACTATTAAAAAGCCGTAAATTATGGATTTACTTAAAGTTGCAGAACAAGCATTTGTCAATCCCAAAGAACAAAGTTTTCCGAAATTCAAGAGTGGGGATACCGTTACAGTCGCCTATCGTATAAAAGAAGGTAACAAAGAACGTATCCAGCAGTACCGCGGGGTTGTAATCAAAATCGCAGGACACGGCGAACAGAAACGTTTTACTGTCCGCAAAATGTCGGAAAACGTAGGTGTAGAGCGTATTTTTCCTCTCAATTCACCGTTTATCGACAGCATTATGCTTAACAAAGTCGGAAAAGTTCGTCGCGCTAAACTTTATTACTTGCGCAATCTGACAGGAAAGAAAGCTAGAATCAGAGAAAAAAGAATGTAATTTTTTATGAAATTTTTTTTCTGACTCCCTTCAAAAACATTTTCATCGCATCGGAATCTTTGTTTTCAATGATAGTCAGCAACGTAGCGAGTTCTTTGCGGATTTGAGCCAATTGTGCCGGTGTATGCGGATTGAACAGGATTTCAGTCAGCAAATAATCGTCTTCCGACAGTAAGCCGCGAGCAATCTCATAATGCTTCCTGAAAGTTGTGCCTGGCGATTCCTGATGCTTCATAACCGAAGCAAAAACGAGAGTCGAAGCAAACGGAATTGACAGCGAATAGGCTATAGTTTCGTCGTGTTCTCTAAATGAATATTCAAAGATATTAAGTTTCAAACTGTTGTACAAATCGCGGAAAAATACTTTTCCAAGATGCGATGATTCAGAGATAATTATTGCGTTCTCTGACGATAGATTACTAAGATTGGCAAACGTGGGACCAAACATCGGGTGAGTTGATGCAAACGGACGTCCCGACTGCTCGTAAAACTCTTTTAATCCGGTCTTTACTGATGCTATATCAGACAGGATACATTGTTCGGGAATGTATGGCAGAACTGCGTTGAACGCATCAAGTGTATATTTTACAGTCGCTGCATTGAGCAGAATTTCGGGCTGAAATTCGCGAATTTCTTCGGGTTGCGACATACGGATGCAATTATAAGTAAAACGCAACCGCTCGCGATTTGTATCGAAAATGGCAACTTCGTGTTCAAAACTCAACACGTCAGCAAAAAAAGAACCCATCTTTCCTGCACCCAATATTTGAATTTTCATAATTTTGCAAATATTTATAATCCTTAAAAATGGCACGGCAAAGGTAGTTATTTTTTATCATTTATCGGAATATTTGTAAAAAATATACCAACATTATTTTGTATTGTACATTACAAAAAAACTGCGTAACTCGGCTTTCGCTATTCTCGCCTGATAAACAAAAACTTGTGTGGCTATGCTGAATTGAAATATAACTATACCCAAACATTCGACTTAAAATATATCCAAAACGGAAACCTGCAAAATTTTTATGCAGCAGTTGAATGTACTTTTTAATTCAGAAATTTAATTTAATTTTGTACTCTTTTTGTTATAAAGAAAAAGATCTCTGGTTTTTTAATTTTATCGTATTGGTGTTTCAGGACACAATGCCACAGTTCAGTTCTTCTGAAATTGCTAAACAACATCCGATTTTTGAAGAGCATAATGATATGTTTATGCAGGTTTTAAAAGATATTTTTGTTTTCAATCAGGATTCTCCCCTACTGTTCACTCAGTTTTATTTTTGGGCGTTTTTTGCAATAGTGTTTGCAATTTTCAGCCTGCTGAAAAATAGAATCCTGTTGCGCAACGCTTTTCTCGCGGCGGCAAGCGTGTTTTTCTACTACAAAACGAGCGGACTGTTTGTGCTGTTGCTCGGTTTCACTGTTGTTTTCAATTTTTATTACGCCCGCCTGATTGCCGCTTCCGACACTGACCGACGGAAGCGTATGCATCTGGCAGTAGCTGTCGGAATTAATCTTTTTACACTTTTTTATTATAAATACGCATATTTCGTTACAGATATGCTCAACGGATTGTTTGGAACGAATATTCGCGTGTTCGACGTCTTTGCGATGATTGGCAATGCGATAACCGGAAGCGAGAGATTTGATGCAGGCAGTATCCTGCTGCCGATAGGGATTTCGTTTTTTACGTTTCAGAATATCAGTTATTTGGTTGATATTTTCCGCAGGCGTGTAGAACCTGTCTGCCAAATCTCTGACTATGCTTTTTATGTCGCTTTTTTTCCTCAACTTGTGGCTGGTCCTATAGTCAGAGCAAACGAGTTTATTCCGCAGATATACAAGCCGTTCTTCCTGTCGAGGCGACAGTTTGGCATCGCTGTGTTCTGGATTATGAACGGGCTGGCGAAGAAAATCATTTTGAGCGATTATATAGCTGTGAATTTTGTTGACCGCGTGTTTGAAAATCCTGCAATGTATTCCGGATTTGAAAACCTTGCTGCGCTGTTTGGCTATTCATTGCAGGTTTATGCCGATTTTTCGGGTTATACCGACATTGCAATTGGAGTAGCTATGCTTTTTGGTTTTTATTTGCCCAAAAACTTCAATTCGCCCTACAAGGCAGCAAATGCAGCTAACTTTTGGAAGCGATGGCATATTTCGCTTTCTAAATGGTTGCAGGATTATCTCTATATTCCGCTGGGAGGCAATCGCGAAGCCACTTTTGGAACATATATCTGCATTGTTTCCATTGCATTGATTGCTATTATTCTGGCGAGCAATATATGGGTGTCGGCAGTAATTTTGCTTATCGCGGCTGCGGTTTTAACGATCGCCAGACTGAAACCCGAAAAACGCAGGAAAATCACAACCAGCCTAAACAATATGGATACAATGCTGCTTGGTGGCTTGTGGCACGGAGCGAGCTGGAATTTTGTCGTTTGGGGAGGGCTGAATGGGCTTGGAATTTTAGTGTACAAGGTTTGGAAAAATAAGCCTGAACGCTTTCGAATCATTGCGCTTGCATCTCTGACCGCGATTTTTGCTGTTTTATGGCTTGTTTTCAGAAAGCCGGTCTGGACGATTGCGGTAGTTTGGACGGCGGTTTTGCTGGCTGGGACGCTGATGCTGAAGATTTTCCCCTCCCTCTCCCTTGCCTGGGCGGTTCTGCAAACCTTTGTCTTTATTACCTTCACACGCCTGTTTTTTAGGGCAGGATCCAACCTCGACCCTGCTGAGGCAAACCGTGAAGCCTGGCAAACGGCGAGCGATATGGCGGCACAAATCGGCGGAACCTGGGATTTTTCTATAATCGGCTCTATTATTGCCGGATACAGCACCGTTTTTCTTCTAATTACCGCAGGAATGATTATCCATTGGCTGCCCGAAAAATGGAAACGCCGCTATCGGATCTGGTTTGTCAGGATGCCGTTAATTCCTATGGCGATTGCGGTTGTGGCGATCATATTTATTTTGTATCAGTTTGTCACGGCAGATCTGCAAAAATTCATTTACTTTCAGTTCTGAAAGAAATAACAGTCCCTTCAAGGGAAATTATTCCTGAAAATCTCAAAAATATTTTCCTGGTTAAGATTTTGTTTTTCCCTATTTATTATTTTAAAATAAAAATAATATAATGTCTTTTTTCTTTAACATCTTCGATGTCTATAAAAACACAGATTATATTGATATAAGCAATAATAATTTTGTGATAAAAGCAAATAATTTAGCGACATCAGGCTCTAAATCAGCGACATCAGTGAACAGTTTACCGACATCGGCGAAAGATTTACAAACATCAGTAAACAATTTAGCGACATTAGAAAACAATTTCCTGATATCGCCAAACCATTTAGCGACGTCGCCAAAACGTTTAGCGACATTGGAAAACCGTTTAGCGACATCAGAGAACTGTTCAGCGACGTCAGAAAATGCTTTAGCGACATCATAAAATCATTTGGCGACATCAGAAAACGCTTTGCAAACATCGCCAAATTATTTAGCGACGTCCGGAAACTGTTTGGCGACGTCGCTAAACTGTTTAGCGACATTTATATTTACAGTACAAAATAACAAAATTAGATGACTGCGAAAAGAAATTCGCAGTAGCAAAACAGGAAGGTATGCATGGATATTTATAAAAAATATACGCTTATATAATTTCGTAATGCGGGAAAAGGGGAGGGGATGGCGGATTACAATAAAGAAAAGGGGTAAGTTGGTTACAGGAGGCTGTATTTCGCTAAAAGATTTATGTCTGTCTTATCTCTGCCGTCGATTTGTTCTAAATCGGATCCGGAAGTCTCTCTGTCTAAATGCCTGATATTGCCGACTTTCATGTGTATTGCCAGCAGTTTTGAAGCGTTCCATTTAATAACGGAATAGAGCCGTAAACTTTCGCCATAATAGCCGGGAAAGGAGAAGGCATAAAGGATGTTTTTCTCGTAAATATTTATTCGCGTTGTGTAACTCTCGGTGTTGTAATAGCCTGCACAGGCGTCAATTATAAGATTGGGAGCGGGAGTAACTGTCAGCAGTTCTGTTATTGCAAAGCCCTGTTCATAAGTTTCGCTGTTTGAATAATTGTTGTAGTTGACCTGTGTTTTTATCTGAAACATCTGATTAATGTTTGTCGATATTCGCAGTCGGCACCGGTGATGATCATACATATCTGTCAATGTTTCGCGTCCATCGCCGGATGTCCTGTTTTTGCCCTTTTGTTTGTGTCTGTATTGTGCCTGAAACTCCCATCGTCCCGGCGGATTGAAAGTCAGTTGCGCTAATTTATCAATACCTTCCGAGGGAGCGTCAATCCCGTATTTAAGCCAGGGATAACGGAATACGTCAATATAAGCCGACAGTTCCCAAAACTTCAACGGATTCAGTTTCACCCCCGAATAAATTCCGCTTTCGTTCTGTACAGTCGCAGATTCGGAAAAAGCTTTGGCATAAAAGGCATTGTAATCTCTGGCATAATTGCGATAAGAGATTATCCACTCGACAGACGATGCCGGATTGAGCAGCAAATTATTGACGGTAGCCGTTTTTCCTGCGCCGTCAATCGCTGTTTCGCCCTGAAACACAAATCGTTTTGCAAGAAAGCCGTAATTGATTCCGGTATTAAAAAAATTTTTTTCCCGAAGATAGAAAATATTATAGGTATGCGGTTGAGGGTTTAGCTGTTTCCCGCCGAAAGAGTAATAAACGCCTGTCAGTCCCATGTTTATATTACTTGTTCTCCATCTTATGTGCCCTCCTCCTGCGTTTATCGTTGCTGCGTGTCTTTTTTCCAGATCATTTTCGGTACGGTTATATCCGTCTGTTTTAAAGGAATAAATTGTTGTGCTGTCTGTGTTTGCATCGTGCAGGCGATGAGAACCGAAGATCGTAACATTCATATTTCCAAATTTCAAATTCCCGGCCAGACCTCGGAAGTAGCCATTTTCGTTTGTTGAGGCATGTCGTTTGATACTTTCGTTCGTCTGTGCGATATTGGATATGAAAGTTGTTTTTCCCATTGAAAAATTTGTGTTTACTACAAGCCCCTGTCCGAAAGCCAGTCTATAGTCTCCGATGTGCAAATCGTCAAGAACGCCTCTGTTTTTCAGGTTAAAATTGAAGGCATAATGGTCAAAACCTCTATAATGTTTATTCCAAAACGCTTCACCTGCATCTTTTTCGGCTGCAAAACCAAATTGAATATCTCGGTAACGATAGCCATATCGCAAAGACATATATTGAGGGTCGCCGATATAATATTTATTGGGTTTTGCGGCACGTTCATCTTCGCTAACCTGCTTATAACCTGCTTTTTGCTGAACAGTGCGATCAGTGCGCAATATAATTTCCTGTTTTCCATACCGTAAAGCATCTTTAAGTTTCAGAGGCGTCATTTCATCCTTTCCTCCAACACAAACGAAAGGCAGTAAATATGTAAAAGTTTTCATATCCAACTCTTCTACATTTTTCAGTTCATGAATATCGGCAATACCATATTTATAAATATAATATAGCAAGTTTTCGATCTGCAGAGCGTTTAGAAAAGGCAATCGTTCAAGTTCCGTTTTAGTAATGGTTTTCAAGTTGAATGGTTTTTCGCTTATATACGACAGATCGTCAAAAAGTTGTTCGATTGAATTGATGTCGGCATCTTCCGCTTCTGCAAGTTCTTCGAGATAATTGAGCCAGTCATTGTTTATAGAATTTTCCTGAGCAGTAAGCCAAAAGAAATTCAACGATAAAATTATCGTACAGATCAGAGTTTTCATAATTTTTAGTTTTGATTGGATTTTTTATTTTTGTTTCAATTCGCAAATACGGCTGAAAACGTTGCAAAGTTAAGAATAAAAATTAATAGAACAATGGAAACAGAGGATTTTACAGGTAAGAAATTACAGACCGTTATGAGTATCCGCCTTCCGAATATAGGTAAACCGTATTCTCATATAGCCGGAATCTTTATTTAATTTTATACAGACAAAGCACGCCGCCGTCATTCGATAAATGTTCGCGTGCTCCAGGATCCAACAAATCTTTATCTTTCATCTTTTCGTACATATAATTATCAATGTACGAAACAAGCATGGAATCATCCATTGCATATAGAGGAAAGTTAATATTCTTAATATTAAAATTTTCAGGAGTCATTAACTCGTATGTCGATTCGTTTTTTTGAATGTCAAATAGGGATCAATATTATTTATCGTATCTGTCGTTTTATTATAAATGTAAAACATTTTGCCGTAAGCGCCCGTTTGTCTGCCGGCTATAAAATTCGGCGAAAAATTGGTCTCATCGCTTGGGTAAATTTTAGAAGGATAATCCATGTATTTTTTTGGAGAAAAAGTTCCCGAAATTTCATCCGTTTCCAAATTGAGTATCTTTTGTGTATTTACATCCTCCAGCAAAATATCAGGATTTCCTATCGTCTTGATAAAACTCGGAGCGTAAAAATCATCAGGTCCCGTCCCTTTTGTTCCGAAAAAAGAAATAATTTTTTTTGTATTAAGATTTACCACCACAATACAAGTGTCATACTGAATACATTGAACAAATGCAAGCGAATCCCGTACCAAAATACTTATGGGATGCTTATCGTCAAAACATATAAACTGTTCCGAAAAATTCAAAATAGAAGAGTTTTGTAAATTTATTTTTGGATATTCCGGCAATTTACCGCACGAAATACATAAAATAAAAATGCATAAGTACATACGTGATTTTTGTGTTCATTAATTTCAATAAATTATAGTGCAATTATAAATAGCTGTATATTAAGTGGTCCCACTTGGGCTTGAACCAAGGACTCCCTGATTATGAGTCGCAAATAGCTTATTTTCAACGATTTGCATCTATTTTCATACCCTGTCATAGGGTTTGGTTTCCAAGCATATAAACGGCTTCCGTTTATCCTGTAATATCATCTGTTGTCTTTGATTATACGAATGTGTGTGCAAAACGTGTGTTCCATACTATTATATATAAAGTATAGATTGATGCGTACCGGTAATATTTCTCCATAATCGCGTCTATCAAGGGTTTTTGATAAACGGCTTCTCAAAGATGTTTTGAAAAGCCCGTCAACCCATAATTTCAATAAAAATCGAATATATAGTATATCATTAATACTGTATGTTATGTATCAATATTCCAAAGACGG
>JAIRYM010000045.1 GCA_031267615.1 Dysgonamonadaceae bacterium | reverse complement strand
GCGGGGACTCCAGCCCTGCAACTGCATGGGAGAAGCCGAAGGGCATGTTTATCCCGTCGGAATCGACAATATTCTAATGTACAACAAAATGGAAGTTATTCTTTAAAAATAAAAAGATGGATATTACATTTAACAAATCGGGTACGCCCCTGCTATTTACCGGAAAAACCGTTTTTGGAAACACCTCCGGAGCGCCCGCGGAACAAAGTACGGAACAAAGCAGGGAACTGAAAAAAGTCGCCGTACAGGTCACGGATACCAAATCCGACCGGGAATTTACGGATGTATCCGGGATACGGCTGCTCTCCTGAGGAAGCAATAACGATTTTCCCCAGTGGGCCGACAAGATTATTACAAGCCCCTTGCAAGCGGTTATTACACGGCAACCGCCGCCCGGAATGCCGTTCCCTCTTCCATGCACAAGCCGGGGATGGTCATCACCTACCAAACCGGCGCCAATACCTGGGTGACGGAACAGGCAAGAGGCACATCCGTCTGGTCGCAGGACGCCAACTGGATGCCCTTCGGAACGGGCGGAGAAGAAGTCGATCTAACGGAGATAAACAACAGTATCGGCGTGCTGCAAAAAAACGCCTTCCGTTACCTTCCGGCAACCACGAACCCGGATACGGTTTTGACTCCGGGCGCCTACTATACACCCCGGCGGGAATGGCCGCGGCGGTCGACTTGATGCACGGCACGCCAATGAGCGACGACCGGCTGAACTTCGTTGCCTGCTATTCAAGCAAATTCATTCCGCGCTTCACGGCGAAGATTTTAACAAAAATTGCGCTCCAAAAGAAGTGGAAAGAAAACGATGTACCGGTAGTAGATTTTCTATAAACAGGGCGCGCCCCGGTGGCCGCCCTGTTGCCGCGCTTCGCGCAACTTTTAGTTTTTAGTTTTTAATGATTTTCATTGTCTGTCCGTTCACATGGATTAAATAAACGCCTCGCGGCAGATGAGCGATTGAAATGTTCCCGCCGTCTGCGACGGTTTGCCGCCGGACGGTTTGGCCTGCGGTGTTGATTACCGTAACTTGCGCCGGGGCGGAGAGGCCTTCGATGTGGAGACTTCCCGTTGCCGGATCGGAATAGACGCGGATGGCGGACGGATTTATTTCCCCGATAGCGGAAACATTTTCTTCGACAATGTTTTGAAATTCGCGCCAATAGGGGGCTTCCTGATAAGCCGCCTTGCTTCCTGTGGGAACATACAGGGTACAGTTTGTTTCATCGACGCCATGAAAACACCGTTCATTTATCGTCTGAGGGATGGAACTGCGATTGTGGATTTCGGACAGGCCACTACAAACGATAAAAGCGCCATCTCCAATGCTTGTCACGCTTCCCGGAATAATAACGCCTGTTAAATTGTCGCACCCTTCAAAAGCAAAGTCTCCAATACCTGTCAGGCTTTCGGGAAAGGTAATTCCCGCTAAAATACGGCAACCGGAAAAAGCGCTGGATTCAATATCCGTTATGCCTTCGGGAATAGTAACTCCCGTTAAAGCGTAACATTCCCTGAAAGCGTTGCGTCCAATACTTGTCGCACCGGAACCAACGATGACATGGATGATCCAGGCACGATAGTTTTCCCATGGAGCGGCTAAAAAGGCATAATCCGGCATTGCACCTTCTCCGTTAATGGTTAGCGTACCGTTATTCAGGTCCCAATGCCAAGCGTTGTTTTCTCCGAAATCTCCGCTCTGTGCAAAACTTGTCGCCGCACTCAGCAGCAACGTTGTCAATAAAGATAAAATTTTTGTTTTCATAATGAAATTTATAAAATGAATGTTTATGTTTAATTCTAATACTGCCAGTTTGTGGCGAAGTTCGTGCCCTTTGGGCATCCAGTCTCTATTCATAATGCGTTTATTTTTAGAAATTTATATTTATTTAATGTTGATTTAAAACCTACTGGCGGTACTTTAAAACCTATGCGTGGTACTTTAAAACCCATGGGCGGTACTTTAAAACCCATGGGCGGTACTTTAAAACCCACTGGCGATACTTTAAAACCCATGCGTGGTACTTTAAAACCCGCGGGCGGTACTTTAAAACCCACGGGCAGTACTTTAAAACCCATGAGCGGTACTTTAAAACCCGCGGGCGATACTTTAAAACCCACGGGCAGTACTTTAAAACCCATGCGCGGTACTTTAAAACCCACGGGCGGTACTTTAAAACCCATGAGCGGTACTTTAAAACCCACGGGCTGTACTTTAAAACCCATACGTGGTACTTTAAAACCCACGGGCGGTACTTTAAAACCCATGCGTAGTACTTTAAAACCCACGGGCAGTACTTTAAAAACTTTTTGGTATACTTTAAAAACTTTGAGAGGTAAGTTACCCCCTAAGAAACAGGAAATGCCCCCAAATAATTTTGGGATGAATGAAAAACTTTTCCATTCATCCCAAAAGAAAGATAAACCGCCCGAAAAAATTTTCGGTCTGTTTAATACATAATGTATATATGAATTGTCGGTTATCCGTTCGAGGGGGGGTCGTGTGGCATAAACTGACACACTTTTTCTTGCGTCAATTGCGAATTTTTGCTGTAAAAGTATTCGATTGCCATTTCCTTTTTGTTATTACAGGCAGCAAAGGTAAAATAATTTATTTATACTTCCATATTTTTTTGCAGTTTTCCGTAATATTTTTCTAAACAAATCGTGATAACATATAGAAAAAGGACTTACAGTTCAATTTTTCTTAATAAAAAAGGCTGCTTCAAATTTTCTGAAACAGCCTCTTCCGGTCTTGTGTGCAATTATAAAAACTGCTATAAGGAATATCCCTGATAATATTGTCTTGAAAGTTTTGCGTTTGCCTCTTCGTCGCCTACAAATTCCTGCTTCGCGGGATCCCAGTCAAGCGCCCGTCCGAGTTCGATTGCAATGTTGCCGATGTTGCATACCGTGCAGCTGCTGTGTCCGGTTTCTACGGTTGCGACGGGGTTTCCGCGCTCTCGGCAGGCGATGATGAAGTTTTCCTGGTGTCCGACGCTGGTTTCGTATGGCGTGCCGTCGCTGTTTTTCTGTTCTACGAAAGCCCAGTCGGGATTTGATGTCTGGAAACGTCCGCGTTCGACGGTGATCCATCCCTTTTCGCCTATGAATTTGCATCCGCGGGCTTCGCCGTCCCACTGTTCCTGGGTCATCACTGTGCCGTTGTCGTAAATATATGTCAAAAATTCTGCGCTGTCTGCTCCTGGGGGAATTACTTTTACCGGTCCGCTGCCGTCTTTGCCGAGCGCCCACTGGGCGATGTCGAACACGTGTGCGCCCCAGTCGGTGGTATATCCGCCGCCGGTTTCTTTATACCATCGCCAGCCGCCCCAGAATTTCTCGTGTCCGTTGCGTTCGAGAGTTATCGCCGGATTGAGTTCATTGTTGAAATGGACGCGATGTGGATTCGGTCCGAGCCATTTTTCCCAGTTCAGTCCTGCGGGTATTTCTTCTTCCGGCAAATCGTAGGGCTTTGGAGGGTCGCCTACGAATGCTTTGATTTCTGATATTTTACCCAAAACTCCGCTCTGCACAATTTTTACGGCATGTTGAAATTCTGCGGAAGAGCGTTGCTGACTTCCCACAGCGAGCACTGCGCCGTTGCTGCGTACTGCGGCTACGAGTTTTTTACCTTCGTCGACCGTAAATGTCATTGGTTTTTCGAGGTAGATGTCTTTTTTTGCTTTTGCGGCTGCGATTGCAATGAAAGCGTGCCAGTGGTCTGGCGTCGCGATTACTACGGTGTTAATGTCGTCGCGTTTCAGGATTTCCTGATAGTCTTCATAGACGTCGGGAATAATAGGACGCTGAGTTTCGTCTGTCATTTTGTCGGCGCCGTACCTTACAACGTCGCGCACAAAGCGTGTCCGCTTGATTGCGTAAACATCTGCGCCGGCAACGATTTCTACATCCGGCAGCCCGATAAAACCATAGAGCAGGTTTCTTGCCTGCTGTCCCAGACCGATAAATCCGATGCGGCGAACGCGTTCTCCGCGCGTGTCTTTAACGCCACCATTACCGCTGCACCCTGCAATGCCGGGCATCAGCACAAATCCCGCCGAGCCGAGAGCCGACGCTTTTAAGAATTTTCTTCTTGAAAAATTGTTGTTCATCAGTGTATATATATATATGTGTGTTTATTGTTTTCCCGGAAGCATAACAGGTGAATTACTTAATTACTATTTTTTTTACTATGCTTTCTAATTTGAAGATATAAATTCCACGTTGCAGTTTTAGTTCGTGTTCTTCTTCCGAAGATTTTATTTCTATCTGTCGAACTTTGTTTCCGATAATGGTGTAAATGATAAGCTGTTTTCCTTTCGTCGCATTTTTTAATGTCAGTTTATTGTCTTTGACGCTCATTTCAGGCACAACAATCTCAGTCGCCGTTTCCTGTTTTTTACTCTGCCTGTCTTGTGAGAACGCAGGCAGAACAGCGAGGAGCAGAACGATAATTATTATTGTGTTGAGAATTTGCTTTGCCATTACCGGAATGATTTCTATAATTATGGATTGACAAAGTTACAATTTTTTTTTAAATTCAAGAATTTGTATTAAAAAACTTCCCGGAAGTAAAAAATTTTATACCTTTGAAATGTTTTATAAAATCATTAAAATGCTAAAACCTCTTGCAGAACGGATGCGTCCTCACTCGCTTGACGATTATGTCGGTCAGCAACACCTTGTCGGCAAAGGCAGCGTGTTGAGAAAAATGCTTGACGCGGGCAATGTGCCGTCGTTTATTCTGTGGGGACCGCCGGGCGTAGGTAAAACTACTCTCGCGCACATCATTTCTTCTTCGCTCGAAATACCTTTTTACACGTTAAGCGCCGTTAACTCCGGAGTGAAAGACGTTCGGGAAGTGTTTGAAAAAGTCAAATCAAATACGTTTTTCAATGCTAAACGTCCGATTCTTTTTATCGACGAGATCCATCGTTTCAGCAAGTCGCAGCAGGATTCTCTGCTCGCCGCGGTAGAAAAAGGTGCAGTAACGCTGATTGGCGCTACAACCGAAAACCCATCATTCGAAGTCATTCGTCCGCTGCTGTCGCGCTGTCAGGTTTATGTATTGAAAAGTCTTGAAGAAAAAGATTTACTCTGTCTGATGAACAAAACGCTGACGGAAGATATAGAACTGAAACATAAAAATATTGAAGTAAAAGAAACTGCAGCCTTATTGCGTTTCTCAGGCGGCGACGCCCGTAAACTTCTTAACATTCTCGAACTGGTTATTGAGGCTGACGAAAATTATAATTCGGAAAATTCGGGAAATAATGAGCCGATTATAATTACCGACGAAAAAATTATCGATAGATTGCAGGAAAATCCGATAGCGTATGACAAGGGCGGCGAGATGCACTACGACATTATTTCCGCTTTCATCAAGTCGATACGGGGCAGCGACGTTGACGGCGCGATTTACTGGCTGGCGAGAATGGTAGCCGGCGGCGAAGACCCTAAATTCATTGCCCGCCGCCTTGTAATATCCGCTTCGGAAGACATTGGGCTGGCAAACCCGAACGCTCTGCTGCTTGCCTGCGCCTGTTTTGATGCGCTGACAAAAATCGGCTGGCCGGAAGGACGGATTATTCTCGCAGAAACAACTGTTTATCTTGCCTCAAGTCCCAAAAGTAATTCAGCATATATGGCAATAGAAAGCGCTTTGGCAGAAGTCGCAGAATCGGGCAATCTGCCTGTGCCGTTACATCTTCGCAACGCTCCGACACAGTTGATGAAAGACTTGAACTACAGCAAGGGTTATAAATATGCTCACGATTTTGAAAACAACTATGCAGAGCAGGATTATTTGCCGGAAACGATTCGCAACAAACGCTTCTGGGTTGCGCAAAACAATGCACAGGAAAGGAAGATTAGCGAGTTTTTAAGTTCTTTGAACTCCTCTGTTCCGGACAGGAAAAGTTAATACGGCAAGCTGAACAAAAATTCTAATCCGCCGCCACGACGGTTTCTGACTGAAATCGTGCCTCCATGAAAAGCAATTACATTTTTTACGATTGATAATCCCAGACCGGAGCCGCCAGTGTCGCGAGTACGACCTTCTCCAACGCGATAAAACCGTTCAAACAGACGCGGAAGATGCTTCTCGTCGGGAATACCGGCTCCATTGTCGGAAAAAGAAAAATATGCAAACTTTCCCTGCTGCTTATAATTGTCTATCTGAACAGTGACATTCTCGCCTGCATAGTTAATCACGTTTTCAATCAGGTTGCGAAAGACAGCATACAGCAAATTATCGTTTCCATAAACACAAAAGTTTTTGGATACCGACGAACGGATGATAATGTCCTTTACCTGTAAAGCATCATTAAACTCTGTCCTTGCTTTATCGATGATGTTTTGCAGTACAACAGGCTGAAACTGGAAAGAAGCCGGCGATTCATTGAGTTTGGAAAGCAAAGTCATGTCACGAATCAGATCGGAAAGCGTAACAATCTGTTCATAAGCCTTACCGATAAATTCACGCTCCTTCGCTCTGTCGAGAGGAATGTTAAGAACGGTTTCAAGATAGCCGCGAATACCGGTAACAGGCGTCCTTAATTCGTGAGCAATGTTACCCGTCAGTTCCTGCTTGATAACTATATTTTTTTCGTGTTCAAGCGACAGTTTCTTCTCGCTGCTTTTTAAAAGTTTATAGTCATCTATAATCTGTTTGTAATATATAAATGCAATGCCGAGGATCAACAGAATCAAGAGATAGTAAAGAAACGTACCCTTTGGCTTAAGAAGGTGCTGCAACTGTATGTCATAAGGAAGAGCAACCCGTATATATACATCATCTGAATGTTTGGCATAATACATATATTTCTCTCCGGTGGAAGTTGAAAGTCTGATGTCATTGCCTTTGCCTGTTCTGGCGGCTGCCGCTATTTCGGGACGGGCTGCGTGATTTTCTACCTTGCTGAACAGGTTCATATAATTGTCATACATCACTGTGCCGGAATTATCAATCAGCGTCAGCCTGATATTTGGAGGCAGCAGAGAACAGAGACTGTCCATATCACAGTCGGGATTCCGGGTATAAAGATTAACGACTTCCGTATAACTGTCCAATCGAGCTTCCATAACTTCCTTCCTGTGCTTTTGCTCCTGAGGAAGTTCAAAGACTACTACGCCTATCGAAAATATGACAAGTATCAGGCATAACATTACCGCATTGGCGGTGGCTGGAATAAATTTCATTTGACCGAATCATTAAAGCGATAACCATACCCCGGACGGCTGAGAATCAGCGACGCTCTGTCGCCAAGTTTCTTGCGAAGCCGACCGATATGTACGTCAATCGTGCGTTCTGTAATATATGGGGCGTCTTTCCAGAGAGCATCTATGATGTCGTCGCGCTCAAAGATTCGAGATGGATTGGAAGAGAGCAGAGTTATGATCTCAAACTCGGTTCTGGTGAGAGGAATAACCATTTCACCGATAATCACCTCTTTTGTATTGAAGTCGATCTTTACATCATTTATGACCTGTATTTTATCTTCGTTCTTTTTCGCAGCATCCGAACGTTTGAGGACTGCTTTTACCCTCGCGATAACTTCTTTTATCGAAAACGGCTTGGAAATATAATCATCACCCCCGACCGAAAAGCCGGTCAACATATCGTTTTCCGTATCCTTCGCTGTCAAAAAGATGATCGGAACCGGATTTTTGTCCTTCCTCAACTTTTCCGCCATCTTGTAGCCCGACATTCCGCCCATCATAACATCAAGCAGAACGAGCGAATGTTCCGGTTTAAGCTTTCGCAACGCTTCTTCGGCTGAATAGGCGCACTCTACCTCATAACCTTCATTCCTGAGGTTAAACTCCAGAATTTCACAAATGTTCTTTCCGTCATCAACTACTAAAATCTTTTCCGTCATAAAAATTATGTTGTGATTTTTCTCTTAAAGCAGCTGCTTTATTTTCTCATCAAGGGTTGACTTTTGAGCCGCCCCGACATGTTTGTCTACTATTTTCCCTTCTTTTAAGAAGAGGACGGTCGGTATATTCCTGATGCCGAATTTTGCGGAAAGACCATCATTATTATCCACATTCACCTTGCCGATGATGACGGTGTCGTGATATTTTTCCGAAAGTTCCTCGATTATCGGACCGATCATCCTGCACGGTCCGCACCACTCCGCCCAAAAGTCCGCTACAACCGGTTTGCCCGAATCAATCAGCGACTGAAAATTTGAATCTGTTATCTCAATTGCCATAATTTTTTATTTGTTTTTATATTTGATATTGAATTTTTTTTACCTCTGACTGTTTTATTTCAGCGCCGCCAGCGCTTTTTTAACTCTTGACATCGCTTCGATAATGTTTTCGTCGGACGCCGCGTAGGAGAACCGGACACAGCTCGGAGCGCCGAACGCAAGTCCGCCGACCGACGCCACGTGCGCCTCTTCCAGAAGATAGATCGCCAGATCGGCCGAATGTAATACCGGTTTACCATTAAACGTTTTGCCGATATACGAACTGAAGTCGGGAAAAATATAGAACGCGCCGTCGGGCTTCGATACATTTATATCCGGAATCTCGCTCGCAAGATCGATAATAAGGTCTCTTCTGCGCTCAAACGTCGATCTCATCGCCGCCACACAGTCCTGCCGACCGGTATACGCTGCTTCGGCTGCCTTTTGCGAAATACTGCCCGGACCGGACGTGTACTGTCCCTGCAATTTGACGCAGGCTTCTGCTATCCACTCCGGAGATGCTATCCACCCGAGGCGCCATCCGGTCATCGCGTAGGCTTTTGATACCCCGTTCACGATCACCGTCCGGTCGCGCACGCTTTCAAACTGAGCGATGCTTTCATGTTTCCCCGCATAATTGATATGTTCATAAATCTCGTCGGAAATTATTATAATATCCGGATATTTGGCCAGAACGCCCGCAAGCGCCCCAAGCTCCGCCTTTGTATAAACGCTCCCCGTCGGATTCGATGGCGAACAGAGGATCAGAGCTTTCGTCTTATCCGTAATCGCCGCCTCAAGCTGAGAGGCTGTTATCTTAAAATCCTGTTTTATATCCGCCCTGACAATAATATTTGTCGCCCCCGCCAGCTTTACCATCTCGACATAACTGACCCAGTACGGAGCAGGGACGATTATTTCATCTCCCGGACCGGCGATCGAAAGAATAACATTGCAGACCGACTGTTTTGCCCCTGACGAACACACGATCTGATCCGGACTGTATTCCAGACCATTCTCCTTTTTCAGTTTTGACACAATAGCTTTACGAAGCGAAAGATACCCCGCGACAGGAGAATAAAACGAATAATTATTGTCCACCGCCTGTTTCGCCGCCAGCTTGATATGTTCCGGAGTAAAAAAATCCGGTTCACCTACGCTGAGATTAATTACGTCAATTCCCTGCGCTTTCAGTTCACTGCTCTTTTGAGACATCGCAAGCGTCTCCGAAGGAGAGAGCACAGCAAGTCTTTCTGATACCTGATTCATATATTTATTGTTGATTGAGGCGGCAAAGTTACGAAAATTCTAAAACAATTCCTCAGCCTGTTTTGCATATTTGAGAAACTTCTCTACAAGGCTGTCAAAGCCCGCAGAAAAATAGACAGCCGCCTCCTGCTCCGTCTTGTCGCCGAAAGCAAGCACGAGAGCGGTTCCCCATTCCGAAGACAGATAGTCGCTCTTCGCCCTTTTATTCAGTTTCGCTATCCGCGTCCGGTCTTCCGTCGAGACAAGAAACACATCCGCATACCGTTCAAAAGCCGCAGCCTCCGCCATTGCGCGCACCTCTTTCGCCTTCCTCACAGTTTCAATATAAACCCTCAGGGCGGGTTCGGAAAAATGCTCCTTCTCATAAATTTTATACGCTTCCTTTTCCGCTTTTAAATAAATATCCTTCGCCCTGAACTCTTCTGCCCCCAGATCCCTTACCCTCACGCTGCCCGCAACGGCAAGCGAACTGCCGATCCTGACCGCAGAAACGAAACTCTCCGGCACAGGCATCGATCCCGCCGGCTGATCTCTGTTCACAAACTCGAAATAATCATCCAGACTTCCGGTCATCGACCCCTCGGCGTCAATAATAATCTTCTCCCCCGCCTTCAGCGTTGCATGCACCATATTCGGACTGCCCTTATCCACGCCCGCCGTCAGACTGTGGTCGCAAAGTTTATACTCCATCCCGGTTATCAGCGGGAATTTATTATTACCCGTAACGCCCGCCCTGACAATTGCTCTTCCGATCTCCACATCATCCGCATGAATAAACACGCTTACCTCCTTCGGAATACTTACCTTCACGCCGTTCTGATCCGTATACGTATTCCCCGACGGAACCGACTTGACGGCAACCTTAATACTCTTCCCGAGCACGGTAAACGCAAACTCCAGCCTGTCTGTTGCCGTTGCAGCCGTAAATCCTTCTCTCGCATCATCCCAGGTATACACGCCGTTAAAAGTTGCAATGCCAAACAGCGCGCTTTCTTCATCTCTGAACTTCGGAAACATGTTCGATTTCTCTATCATCTCCACAAACGCCCTGATAATTCCGAACACTCCGCAGTCTTTTACCGACGCCGCACCGTCCATTACCGTCTCCGCCTCGGCAGCCAGTTTCACCTTCTGCTTTTCCGGAGCGAGCGACGAATACGGAAACCCCGAATACGTTTCAAATACCGTCTCCGTCTCTACATTTTCCCTGTCACTTCCGCTGCACGCCGCCATCATCAGCGCCGTTACCATAAACACAATCTTTTTCATAACAAATACTTTTTTAAAAATTATATATAATATATAATAACACGCCAGCGCCTCTCTTTGTTACAGCGACAACATGCAAAATCACAGCGACGACTTGCAAAATCACAGCGACGACTCGCAAAATCACAACTCCAACTTGCAAGATCACAACTCCAACTCGCAAGATCACACGATTAACTTGCAAGATCACAGTACAGACGCAAAATTTTGCGTCTCTACCTTGCCAAATCACTGTACAGACGGGGTACATCCCATAGAGACGGGGGTGTACCCCGTCTCTACCTTGCCAGATCACAAGTACGGGCAAATAATTATTCGCCCCAACCATCTTTATTTTTAATAATTTTTAACCATTTTTTTTTTTTTGTTAACGAAACAATCCTTACCTTTGCGTGTTGAAAAAAACAGTCAGTCATTGACTAACTGTTTCACTGACACAAATCCTTTATTGTTTAATTATTTAAAAAATTATTTTCTTATGAGACAAAAAATCCAATTATTTATCATCGCCATTTCACTGGCGATCAGTACGGGGACAGCCTTTTCACAG
>JAIRYM010000032.1 GCA_031267615.1 Dysgonamonadaceae bacterium | reverse complement strand
GGACAAATATAAATACGAATTTTTCTGGAAATAAGCGATTTATCCTCATGGGACAATACGGGACAAAGATTCACAAGCCGGGACAATTTCTATCCTAAACGTGTGTTATAATTAAATGGAACTTCAGGCTTTGATGGATAATTTTTCTATATCCTTGCGGATGATGGCGACGGTTTTTCAAGTCCGATTCCGCTGTAAAAATCAAGAATAGATTCCAAATGTTCGGCGAGGGTAAGGTTGTCTATACGGCTTCGGTTCAGTTGGGGATTGGTATGTAGTTTGGTATCTGACGGTTCAATATTGTTGCCAATGAATTGATTCCAAACGGTTAAACGTTCTTCGGGTGTATATGCCTGCAACAATTCGGATTTCAGCAGATAGCCGAAAATCCGGTCGCCCAGTTGCTTTTTACCTTTACCGCACGAATGAAAAAGTGGTGGTGGTGGCAATATTCCAAACTGGCGGGATTAGTTAGAACGACTAAGAAAGGAAAAACATCGAAATCTGCAGGTAACGTCAGGGTAAGTAACAAAGCTGTATTTTGTAAACGAATGGCGCTGATGAAGGTTGGCAGCAAAATAAAAATTCCTAAACGTCAATTTATCGGCGAGAGCGCCTCGCTGATGACGGAACTCGACCGACGCCTGAAAATCAAAATAGAGGAGTATTGGGAAATGGCTTAAATTTGTACATTTCGTTCTGAAAATCTGTACATTTCGTTTTGGGGATTATAATAGTTCTTAATCATTTCTTTTAATTTAAAATATTATTACTGTGAATTTGATTCTTTCTGGTTCATTATTTCCTGCGACCGTGAGATCCATTTGCGTTTGCCAAAGGTTTTCTCGAGGTCGTCTGCGAATATTACTTCTTTGTCGAGCAGCAGGTCTGCGAGTTGCCGGTGCTGTTCTTTGTGTTCTGTGAGTATTTGTTTTGCTCTGGCGTACTGTTCTCCGATTATTCGCTTTACTTCTTCGTCTATCAGCCGTGCTGTTTCGTCGCTGTACGGTTTGGTGAATCCGTAGTCCTGTCCGCTAGAGTCGTAGTAGTTGAGGTTTGGTATTGTGTTGCTCATTCCGTAATATACTACCATTGCGTAAGCCTGTTTTGTTACGCGTTCGAGGTCGTTAGCTGCTCCGGTTGATATGCGTCCGAGTACGAGGTCTTCGGCTGCCCGTCCTCCGAGTGTTGCGCACATTTCGTCTTCCAGCTGCTGGCTTGTTGTTATCTGTCTTTCTTCTGGCATGTACCATGCTGCTCCGAGCGCTTTTCCTCGTGGTACGATGGTTACTTTTACCAGTGGGCTGGCGTGTTCGAGCATCCAGCTCAGGGTTGCGTGTCCTGCTTCGTGTACTGCGATTGCGCGCCGTTCTTCGAGTGTTGTTACCTTTGATTTCTTTTCCAGTCCGCCTACTATTCTGTCGACTGCGTTCATGAAGTCTTCTTTCTGTACTTTGTCTTTGCCGTGCCGAGCTGCGATGAGTGCAGCTTCGTTGCATACGTTTGCGATGTCTGCTCCCGAGAAGCCTGGCGTCTGTCTGGCGAGGAATTCGGTATCTACGGTGTCGTCTTTTATTATTCCTCTGAGGTGTACTTCGAATATTTCTTTGCGTTCAGTGAGTTCGGGCAGGTCAACGTTTATCTGTCTGTCGAACCGTCCTGCTCTCAGCAGAGCTTTGTCGAGTATGTCAGCGCGATTTGTTGCTGCCAGTATTATTACGCCGCTGTTTGATCCGAATCCGTCCATTTCGGTTAGCAGCTGGTTGAGGGTGTTTTCACGTTCGTCGTTAGCACCCATTCCCGGGTTTCGTCCTCTTGCTCGTCCTACAGCGTCTATTTCGTCGATGAATACGATGCATGGCGCTTTGTCTTTTGCCTGTCGGAACAGGTCTCGTACTCTTGATGCTCCTACGCCTACAAACATCTCTACGAAGTCTGAGCCTGACAGTGAGAAGAACGGTACGTCGGCTTCTCCCGCGACTGCTTTTGCGAGCAGGGTTTTGCCTGTCCCCGGAGGTCCTACCAGCAGTGCGCCTTTAGGTATCTTCGCTCCGAGTTCGGTATACTTCTTGGGGTTCTTCAGGAAGTCTACTATTTCCTCTACTTCCTGTTTTGCTTCCGACAGTCCTGCAACGTCTTTGAATGTAACTTTCTGTGTTTTGCCTGCCTTGTCATAGATCTGAGCTTTTGTCTTGCCTACGCTGAACGGTCCTCCTCCGCCTCCCATTCTGGTGATAAGGAAGATCCAGACGCCGATCAGCAGTACGAACGGTCCGAACTGCCACAGGATATTGAGCCACGTGCTGTTGCCCTTTCCGAATCTTACGTCAGGTTTGATGCCTTGCTTTTCGAGTTCGTCGGCATATGTGCGTGCAGCGTCGGAGTTTGATAGTTCTACAATAATGTCTGTTTCTACGTTTTGTCTGAACTCCTGTCTGCTTGCAGAAGAGTCAGCTTTCATGATTTCTTCTGCATATTCGGGTTTTACGGTTGCCTTAACCACGGAGCCTTCTTTGTTTACGTACCATTTTGAGAATACGTCCTTTTCTGCGTAAGCCTTAAATTCTGTCCAGCTGACTTCCCTGCTTTGCGTTTCGGGTTCGCGATTGAGATAAAACGCTGCAATGATAATCAGTATCAGCATATAGATCCACGACATGTTGAACTTGAATGGTTTATTGTTGCCGGATTGTGCCGGCGGTGTTTTCTTTGTGTCAGGTGTTTGTGTACTCATAATTCATCGGGGATTTCGGTTATTTTAGCGTCAGCCCAGAGTTGTTCCAGGTTATAATATACTCGGATAGCGGGTACGAAGATATGCAGCATCACGGTGCCGTAATCCATTGCGATCCACTGTGCTTCCTGTCTTCCGACCGCTCCCATCGGTTTTTCGTGCAGCCTGTCGCCGACCATATCCCAGACCGCGTCTGACAGCGCCGAAACCTGTGTCGGTGTATTTCCCTGGCATATTATGAAATATTGGCAGATTGATCCTTCGAGCGCTGTCAGGTCCATTGTAACGATATTCCTGCCCTTTTTCTCCTGCAGTGCTTCGATAATGGTGTTTACGAGAATTGTTGTTTCGTTCATTCAATAAGAAATTATTTTGCAAAAGTAAACATAATTTCTTAGATATGAAAATATACACTCAAGTTTTTGCTGAATAAAAAAATTGTTATACTTTTGCAGTCTATGAAAGATATACTGAACCGTCTCTTCGAGCATCAATATCTGACTCGGGAAGAATCAAAAACGATAATGACAAATATGGCGGCCGGTCGTTATAACGACTGTCAGATAGCCACGTTCATCGCTGCCTACATTATGCGCAGTGTTAGTGTTGATGAGATTCTCGGATTTCGGGAAGCGCTGCTTGAGATGCGTGAGAACATTGACGAACTGCGCGAATATAATCCTATTGATATTGTTGGAACCGGTGGCGACGGTAAAAACACTTTCAATATCTCTACAGCCGCCTGTTTCGTTACTGCGGGTGCAGGATATAAGGTTGTCAAACACGGTAATATCGGCGCAACATCAGTCAGCGGCGCGTCGAATGTAATGCAGGAGCACGGCGTCGTGTTCACGAAAGACATTTCACAGCATCGCCGCTCGCTTGACTCGTCGAACTTCACCTATCTTCACGCTCCGCTGTTCAGTCCTGCGCTGAAGGCAGTAGCGCCTGTTCGCAAAGCATTAGGCGTAAAGACATTCTTTAATATCCTCGGGCCGGTTGTTAATCCGCTGATACCTAAACGTCAGGTTCTTGGGGTCTATGATTTGAAGATGGCACGTCTTTATAATTATATTTATCAGGAAAGCGGCAGCGATTTCACGATAGTTCACAGCTTCGACGGATACGACGAGATCTCCCTGACAGGAACATTCAAGATTATAAACCGTTTTGGAGAACGGATTCTGCAACCGGAAGACCTTGGTCTTCCGAAAGCGAATCCCGAAGATCTTTTCGGGGGCGCCACGCCTGCTGACGCCTCGCGTATCTTCGACAGCGTGCTGAACAGCACAGCAACTGAAACGCAGAAAAACGTCGTTATCGCTAATGCTGCATCGGCGATTCAAACAATAGAGCCGCAACTTTCCCTGACTGAATGTGTCGCCAAAGCGCGTGAAGCACTCGAATCGGGAAAAGCGAAACAGTCGCTCCTGAAGTTTTTGGAACTCAACAAGGCTTAGCCTTTGTTGCATTTGCAAAAACCGTAAAACACACACATTAAACTGCAATGAATACTGTTATAAAATATAAACAGTTTATCTGCGTCGTGTTTGCCGGTTTGATGGCTTTATTTCAGGCGAAAGCAGAAAACGCTGTCTCAAAAGCCGACAGCATAATGCTTAAATTCTTTGATAGCAGCGAATACTTTGACCAGTACATTGACGAATACTTTGCGACTGTTTATATAAAAGGCGGTAACGATGTTGTCAATAAAAACTTCCTGTACCATTTTGCCCCTGATTTTCTGTATATGGAACGTGAAGTCTTTCTGGAAGCGCTTGTTGAAAAACACTACAGGGCGCCATACTTTTATTCGAGTAATATTAAGGCTTTAAGTAATACTCGCGCCGGCACGGGCAACATAGAAGAACGCTTAATGCAGTTTTTGCAGATCAATATATATAATCCCCGACTCATCAACAACGAGATTCGACTGCCGGAAAAAGACGGCGCTTTCAGGTATTACAGATTTGAATATCTTTCGGAAACTGATACCCTGGGCTACAAGGTGCATCAGATTGCCGTCGCGCCCAAAATCCTCAGCAAGCAGCTGATTTCAGGCATTTATTATATTGTTGACGGATTGAACACTGTTATTCGCGCTGATTTTACAGGGAAGCGCGAATTTGCACGATTCAGGATAACGACAGACTATTATTCGCCCGGCGATAACTTTCCGCTGCCTTCTCGCGTCGAAATATCTTTTTCGACGGATATTCTGGGAAATAAAACAGAGAATCATTATTCTGCTTTTTTTGATTATACTGAAATTGTTTATCATAAGACAGAATCAACGGAGAAACAGACATACAATTTAAGCTCATATTTCGGAAAAGAAGCTGATTCCGCGTTTGTTATAACCGATGATGCGTATTGGGAAAAACATCGTCCGGTTCCACTCACGGCAGAAGAATCTGCTCAAACAGCAGAGCAAAGACATACAGATTCCATTTCCCAACACCGCAATCTGTTCCGCAAGTTTAACAACATCGCTAAAGGTATTTTCGTTCCGCGCAGATTCAAATATTACAACTCGCAGATAAAATATTCGGGGATCATCAATCCGCTGGAATTATCCTATTCAAAATTAGACGGCCTGGTTTACTGGCAGCAGTTCAGTTATCTCAAAACATTTGCAAACGGACACGAATTACAGTTCAGTCCAAGCGTTGGATTACTGTTTCAGCGCAGTCAGGCATATTTCAGAACGCCTGTCAGATGGCTGTTTCAGCCTCGACGGTTTGGCGAGTTTTATTTTAATTTTGAAAACCGGAATCAAACCTACGGATACAAAACCGTAGAAATGCTGAATGAGGCTTTAAGTCAAGATTCAATCAGTTTTGAAGATTTGAACCTTGACTATTTCAATCACTTTAAGATGAGTATGGAAACAAAGTTTGAAATTGCCAACGGATTGATTATGCGTGGCGGCGCCAATATCGACAGGTATATTCCCGTAAAAAAGGATGATGTAACTGAAACGCCATTAGAAAGCAGCGAAAAAGCCGGCAACGTGGAAGACTTGGTAAACGATGAATACCGTACCTTTTCGCCGATGCTCGGACTAGAATGGACGCCCGGTCAATATTATCGCATAGAAGGTAAAAACAAGCGATACATTGGCTCGCGATTCCCAACTGTTAATGTTGAATTTGCGTGGAGTGCGAAGATTCTGGACAGTAAAAGTGATTTCTCAAAACTTGAGATAGATATTCAGCAAAAGATTCAGACAGGCTTGATGAGTTCTTTCCAGTATTTTGTCGGTGCGGGATGGTTTCTAAACACAGGTTCGACTTACTTCTCCAATTTCAACCGCTTCCGGAAACACAATTTCCCGCAGTCGTGGGGCGACCCTATCGGAGGTGTTTTCCATTTGCTTGGAGGGCAGTGGTACGACGCTTCGCAGGAATATGTTCAGGCTCACATTATGTATGATTATCCCTGCACGGTATTGAGTCCTTTTCGTCGCGTAACGAAAGATATTGTGAAAGAGCGCGTATATTTAAGTCAGTTATACACGCCGTCGCGTACTAACTATTCCGAACTTGGCTGCGGCGTTGGTAACTTCGCCGGTAATATCGCCGTCTTCGTTTCTTTTCGCCATTTTCATTACGAATCAATTGGGGTAAAATTCGCTTTCGAACTGGTGAAGTGATTGGTTTTTTTTATATAAATAAAAAGATAATAATCAAATAAGCGGTAAGCAGCAGACTGTCGAATCTGTCAAGAAATCCGCCGTGTCCGGGCAGCGCATATCCTGAATCCTTTACGCCGATAATACGCTTGAATTTCGATTCAATCAAATCGCCGGCAGTACCTGAAATAACTGTCAGGACAGCAAATATAATCCAGTGTACAGGCGGAATATCTGCAAAATCAATACTTCCGAGAATAAACGCAGTTAGTATTGTGAAAAACAAGCCTCCACAAAAACCTTCCCACGACTTTTTGGGAGAAATACGCTCACAAAGCCGATGCCTGCCAAATTTCGAGCCGACTAAATATGCGGTAGAATCAAATACCCAAAGAAAAATGAAAAGAGACATTACGAAACGGCTTGTATGTTTGAAATCAGGAGAAGTGAATACAGAATAAATAAGCAGAGAAAGCGGAAGAAGCACATAAATTGCGCCTGCAATGCCAAACAGACGGTGTCGCCGGATATTATTCCCGTGTTTAGCCAGAAGCACAAAAAATTCTGTAGTGCAGGCAATGGAAATAACGGTAAACAAAGCGCAGTAAGTCCATTTATTATAAAGAATACAGAAAGTAATAAGGATAACATAAACAGTACCTGTCAGCGCTCTCGAAATAAGGTTTTTCATCGTCTTGAACGTTTCTTCTGAATAACAATATCGAGAAGAGAAATGGAACTGTCTTCCATTTCGCCTACAATTTCTTCTATCTTGTTAAGCAGATAATTATAAAAGAACTGTAAAACGATAGCCACAATCAGTCCTGCAACGGTAGTTATAAGAGCAAACTTCATTCCGCCTGCGATAACAACAGGATTCATATCTCCTGCCTGCTGAATATTGTCGAATGACTGAATCATCCCCAGCACGGTACCAAGAAAGCCAAGCGACGGCGCGACAGCGATAAACAGAGAGATCCACGACAGATTCTTTTCGAGCAAACCTGCCTGAACACTGCCGCAGGACGTAATCGCCCTGTCGATCTCATTAACATCTTCATCAATTCTCATCAAAGCCTGATATGTTATCGAAGCGACAGGACCGCGGGTGTCGCGGGCAACCGATTTAGCGCCTTCAATATCGTGTTGTTTCAGGAAGTCTTCTATTCTATACAGAAATTTTTTTGCATTGATTTGCGACAGATTCAGATAAATTATCCTTTCGAGACAAAACGCCAGACCAATAATCAGCGTTAGAGCAATAAAACTCATAAACAGCGCCGAACCCTCAATAAAACGTGTTTTTACAGATTCGTGAAGTACATCCGGAATTATCGAGCAAATAGAATATAAGTGGTACATAAATATTATGGATTGTAAGAAATTTTGATATTATTTTCACCTCAAACCGTTCCACAAAGATAGACAAAATATATTTAAGTATATATATTATCGCGATTTGTTTAAAAAACCACGGGCAACCTTCAAAATAATTTTGCCGTATAAATAAAATGTCTTACCTTTGTTGCCTGTAATAACAAAATAAAAATGGCAACTCATTACTTATACAGCAGTAACTCAAAATTGAAACTCAGCACGATGTGTCGTTTTATGCTATTTTACCCCCCCCCCCCCCAATAAATGACAGTATACCTGCACATTATGACTTAATAAGTCCCAAAACACTTTGGGGGCTTCTTACCTCACTTTGCAGTCGTCTTACTTCACTTTGGGGGCTTCTGTCAGTTCCTGATTTAGGTTGACTGTCTGCCAGTCTAATCGCGAAGAAAAGTTGACTCGGATTGGTACTTATAACTAATATTTGTTTACTTCAGATTGTTATGCCTGATATTTGTTT
>JAIRYM010000021.1 GCA_031267615.1 Dysgonamonadaceae bacterium | reverse complement strand
ATTCCATCCATGTCTGAATTATTTAAGACTGTATGTAAATGTTTTCGGGACTTCCCGAAACGGATTATGACATAACCCGTTGATGTTTTGGCGTTTATTTGGGGGGGGGGGGCTAAAAGGGCATAAACTGACACGTTTTTTCCTGTGTCAATTGCGAATTTTTTAGGTAAAAATGTTCGTTTGCCATTTTATTTTTTCGTTTTTACGGTGCAAAGGTAAAACAAATTATTTATACCTCCAAATTCGGAGGTGTTTTTTAGCGCTCTTTGATAGAATTTACAGGAGGAAAGATACGAAAGACAAGGCAAAAAAAACGTTTATCTTTTAAAATTTTTTGGCATTTTTACCGACAGGGATACATTTATTTATTAATAATTCATAAATATTCAGTCTTTTGATGGTTTTACCCAAAAATGTTTCTATTTTTGCAGTCGAAAAAAAGGTTTTTTTATGATGCTTTTATTGAAAAAAAGACAGTTTATACTGTTATTCGGTTTGTTACTTGTTTGTTTGTCAGCCTGTTTGCGCGACAATGAGTTGGACAATTATCCTATGAATGATGCTGAAATATTGTTTTTCAGCCTTTCCAGTGATTCCATACCTGCGTTAACAAGTACAATTTTTACTATTAACCAAAACGTAAATGGCGACGGATTTATTTACAATCGTGATTCTTTACCGTTTGGAACGGTTTTTGAGCATAAAGTTACAGTTTCATATTCAAATGATTATGGCACAAATAGTATGCAACACCTTTACAAAACAGAATCAGGTAATGATACTATAGTTTGGGTTTCAGGAAGCGATTCACTTGATATTTCGCCATTGGAACTAACTTTCCGTTCATTCCCTTATGATAATGATACCACGAGAATTAAAAAATATACACTGAAAATCAATATTCATCAAATTGACCCCGATTCTATACAATATATAAAGATCGTTGATAATCTTGATTTTCTTAAAACCGAAGAATTAAAAGCGGTTATTTTTAACGATAAATATTATGTTTTTTCAAAAGAAAGCGGTGCGGTAGAACTTTTCAGTTCAAATGATGTTGTTTCGTGGCAGACGGAAAGTCTTACGGGATTGCCGGCAAATACCGTCGTGCGTGATATTCAAATATATGGAAACAAAGGATATGCCGTAACAGAGGATGGAAAATTGTTCGTTGCAGACGGTAATTTGAACAATTGGACGGAACAACCACAATCAAAGGGTCAGATTTTAAATGTGCTTGGTTATCTCGAAACAGTTGGACTTTGCGCTGTCTTGCAAAGAGATGATATATTAATCTTCGGTCATACCAAAAATCTGGCTGATTGGGAAACCGGATATGCAGTTCCGGATAATTTCCCTGTTCGCGATATTTATACTTTTAACAGAGAATATATGAACAAAGGTACACTGACAGTGATAGGCGGCATCTCTGCTAACAATACACCACTTAAAACCGTATGGTCAACACAAGACGGTTTGTATTGGGCGCACCTCAACACAATCGCTACCGGTCCAATTTACTCTCTGATTCGCCCCAATATTTACGATTATGATGGTAAATTTATGATTATTAATGGCGTAACGTTACCTCCCGACAATATATGGCGCGAGCCGCTATATACTTCTGTTGATGGTGGAGTAACGTGGAACATTGAAACAGAAAAAGAACAACGTTACAAAATTTATACGGAACGAAAAGGGGCGGCATCTCTTGTTTCTTCTGATGGAAAATACGGCTATTTCCTGGGAGGACAAGACAAAAATGGAAATTATTTGTCAGAAATCTGGAAATTCTTTATCAACAAGATGGAGTTTCCCAAAGACGAATAATTATTAAAAAGAATTAATGATATAATTTTGAAGTGTTTTTCACGTTTTTATACAGTACCAAAGTAAAAATGCAAAACGCTTCACAAAAATATCAATACAGAGTTAGGATTTTTATCCTGCTCGCTGCAATGTTTACGGGTGCAACAGCGGTTGCACAGGAATACAGGTACGAAATAGGCGGAATGGCAGGAATGTCAATGTATATGGGCGATACCAATCAAACAGGTCTTTTAAAGGGATTAAATCCATCAGGAGGATTGGTTTTTAGGCGAAATTTTGATTTTCGTTGGGCTTTAAAAACCGATTTGTATTACGGAAAAATAACAGGAGGTACTCACACCACCGACAATGTTTTTCCAGACAATGCCCAGATCAGTTTTGAGCGGATTTTTTTCAGCCTGGGTGGACAGATGGAGTTTAATTTTATGCCTTACAGCGATAAGTTCGCTTATCTGTACACAAGTCGCCTCTCGCCTTACCTGCTCGCAGGACTTGGACTGACGGCAGCGCCCTCAAAAGGAAATACATTTTTCGGATTGAGGTTTCCGATAGGAATAGGCTTGAAATACAAAATTCGTAACCGAATAAACCTCGGGCTTGAATACACGGTGCATAAACTGTTTAACGACAATTTTGATGCACCGTCAAAAGAAGGTTTCAATCTTGATAATCCGTATAATATTAGCAGCGGCTTGATGAAAAATCGCGATTGGTACAATACAATTATGTTTTCTGTAACGTGGGACTTCGGACCCAACGACAGAAAATGCACAAATTTATAGACAACAATATGTCAGTAAGAGAAGCAATAGATTTAAATCGTCTGCCACGCCACGTCGCCATAATTATGGATGGTAACGGACGTTGGGCACAACAGCGCGGAATGCACCGTATGATGGGGCATCGCGAAGGAGTTGTGTCTGTCCGCAAAGTAATTGAGGCAGCAGGACGCCTTGGTGTCAAGTATGTTACGGTTTATACTTTTTCTACAGAAAACTGGAATCGCCCGAAAGAAGAAGTCGATTCACTGATGACTCTGATGGTTACCGCTATCCGCAACGAAGCGCAGGACTTGATGATAAACAATGTTCATCTGCGAGCGATAGGCGACATCAACCGTCTGCCAGAACTTACACGTCGCGAACTCGAAGGCTGTATCAGTGAAACGAGTAATAATACAGGAGTAGAACTGACTTTGGCATTGAGTTATTCATCGCGTTGGGAACTGACAGAAGCAGCGCGAAAAATCGCTCAAGAAGTGCAGGCTGGTACACTAAAAGCGGAAGATATTGACGAGCAAACAATCGCTTCACACCTTTCCAACCATGACGTTCCTGAACCGGATTTACTGATTCGAACTGGTGGCGAGTATCGCATAAGTAACTATCTTCTTTGGCAGATTGCATACTCTGAACTTTACTTCACAGACACACTATGGCCTGACTTTCGAGAAGAAGAATTTTACAAAGCAATAGTCGATTATCAGCAGCGGCAGCGACGTTTCGGCAAAACAGGCGAACAAATAAAAAAACAACAATGAATAGAAAATTAAATATGTTGAAAAAAATACTCCTATTTTTCGTTACGGCAACAGCCGCACTCACCGTTTCGGCTCAATCACAGGCAACAGCAGACACTGACACTGCCAAGTTACCTGTTATTTCATATTCTCTTACCGACAATCACAAATATAATATCGCCGAAATAAAGGTTACGGGTATTGAAGGTATGAAATATGAAGATTATATGATGATAGGTATTTCGGGACTTGCCGTCGGACAACAAATTACAATACCAGGGCAGGAAATTACAACCGCCGTGAAGAACTTTTGGAAACATGGCTTGTTTTCCGACGCTGCTATTTTTGCAACTCGCAAAACTGAAGACAGCGTATGGCTCGAAATCGCATTAAAACCAAATCCAACAATCTCTGAAATTCGCTATCAAGGAGTGAAAAAAGGCGAGCGTGAAGACTTGGAGACAAAAATCGGAATGGCAAAAAATTCTACTTTGACTCCAAATTTACTACGACTTTCACACAAACGTATAAAAGATTATTACGACGAAAAAGGCTTCAGTAATGCCGATATAACTGTCCGTCAGATTGACGATTTATCGAATCCGGGTAAGATGATTCTGAACATTGATGTAAATAAAAATACAAAAACCAAAATCCGTGAAATCATCATAAACGGCAATGAAAACGTGTCGTATTACGACTTGCGAATGGCTATGAAGAAAACAAATGCAGGTTTTAGTTTGAAGAAAAATCCGTGGCTTAATATTCGTAAACTGTTCAGTACAAAAAAATATGTTGAAGAAGAATATAATACGGATAAAGGAAATCTGATAAATAAATATAATGAAAAAGGCTATCGCGACGCCGAAATCATTTCCGACAGCGTGATTCCTGTTAACGATAAAAAAGTTGCAATTTATATAAACGTTAATGAAGGCGAAAAATATCATATAAGAAACATTGTCTGGGTGGGCAATACAATTTACTCTACCAGCCGTACAAATGGTTTTGACGGGCTTGAAGATTTTTTGAATATGAAATCAGGCGATGTCTATAATCAGAAAAAACTTGACGACAGATTGAGACAGGACGACGATGCTATAGCAAACCTTTATTATAATAATGGATATATCTTTTCCGAAATATATCCAGTTGAAACTTATGTCGAAAATGATTCTGTTGATTTAGAAATCCGTATCAGAGAAGGGCGTAAGGCAACAGTTAATCGCGTTATTATAAACGGAAATGAAAGGATTTATGAAGATATTATCCGCCGTGAACTGCTGACTAAACCCGGACAACTTTTCAGTAAGGAACTGTTTGTGAACTCAGCCCGTGAAATTGCTCAAACAGGACATTTCGACCCCGAACACATGGATATACAGCCGATTCCGAATCAGGAAACGGGAACGGTTGATTTGCAATACAACCTTACGCCAAAAGCAAACGACCAGGTAGAATTTTCGGCAGGATGGGGACAGACAGGAATCATCGGGCGCTTGAGCTTCAAATTCTCTAACTTCTCGTTCAAAAACATGATTCACCCTTCAACCTACAAAGGCATTCTTCCGCAAGGTGAAGGACAGACACTCGTTTTGAGCGGACAAACTAACGGACGCTATTATCAGTCATACAGCATCTCTTTCCTTGAGCCTTGGCTTGGAGGAAAACGTCCAAATTCACTGTCAGTCAGTGCATACTATATGCAAACTACAGGTGTGGACAACCGCTATTATCAACAAATGTACTCAAATCCGTATTACAGTTATGGTGGTGGCGACTATTACGGCAGCGTAGCATACGATGAAAACAAATGGTTGAAAATTTTCGGCACATCGGTAAGTTTTGGCAAACGCCTTTCGTGGCCTGATTTCTATTTTAACTTTGCAACCGATATTTCATATCAGCACTATATGCTGAAAAATTGGAGTTACGGCTTTGGCGATATGAAGGAAGGCAATTCTAATGCTATCTCGCTTGGATTGAATCTTTCACGCAGCTCAATCGACAACCCGCTCTATACCCGTAAAGGTTCACAGTTCTCTTTGTCTGTCAATCTCACTCCACCATATTCCAAATTGGAAAAGAAAGGTAAATATGAAGAACTTTACAACGAGGCTCTTAATGCTACTCTTGCAAATAACACCGACCAACTGAATGAGGTAAACAGTCATCGATACAAATGGGTTGAGTACCACAAATGGAAATTTAAAGCGAAAATATTTATTCCTCTCGAAAAACCAGACAGAGAATCGGTGAACGATAAAACAAAACGCACGCCTGTACTTATGAGCCGCGTAGAATACGGATTTATCGGCTCGTATGATCCGTATAAAAAAACGCCGTTTGAAACCTTTTATATGGGTGGCGACGGAATGACGGGTTACTCGACTATGTATGGACAGGAAACTATCGGATTGCGCGGTTACAGCAACGGCTCGCTCGGTTACGAAGGTTACGCTTATACTCGTCTTTCGATGGAATTTCGTTATCCGCTCATTCTTGAAGCATCTTCTACAATTTACGCTCTCGCATTTCTTGAAGCTGGCAATCTATGGTCAAATATTCGCGATTTTAATCCGCTGGCACTTAAGCGTTCAGCAGGCTTCGGCGCAAGAGTTTTCTTGCCTATGATTGGTTTGATGGGTATTGATTGGGGTTATGGTTTCGACGAAGCGACACTCGGTGCAGGAATTTCCGGAAGCCAGTTCCACTTTATTCTTGGACAGGAATTTTAAACGACTGTATTTCAGGTGCATTTTTGTTCAAGCGCAAAATCATACCGGTCCAAAGCGAAACGCCGCCACTGTCCCAAAAATCCTCTAATATCCACGCTGTGTGTTTTTCAAGTTGCAAAGTTACATTAGATTCGACTTGCTTGCAGGTCGCGAATCCGAATTTTTCATAAAATTCAAATAGCCATTTTTCCTGCGGCAAAAGAAAAGAATAGTCAAAGCCACATTCAAAAGCCGTTTTAATGGTAAACTTAATCAAATCGTTCATATATCCGCATTTACGACAAGCAGGGTGAGTCATCACGCCTGAAAGATACGCAGCAGTAAAAGTTTCATCATTTATTTTGAATGAGTATGGCAATATCTGCAAAGAAGCGACAGGCTTATCTTCAATCAGATATACAGGCGTTTCTTCATTTTTATATACGCTGTCAAAATAAAAATCAATAAACTCGTTATCATCAGCAGGAAAGCAAATTTTCCACATCGCTTTCAGTGCGGATTTGTGTCTGTCAGAGGCAAAAGTTATCATATCTCATTCATTCTTTTTTCTAATCATCCCTTTTTCGAGCAGTATTGCAGGATGGTATGACAGTTTCGCTTTACGCAGGGATTCGAGACCTAAATCTTCTTCGCGGTTTATGTATTTGTATGTTTTGCAGTTATGTTCGGCGAACTGCTGATTCATCATCGTAAATCCACCGTCAATTTCATACAGGCTTTTTTCGGCGTGAACTCCAAAAGTATCTTCACAGAGCGGCTGTCCGTAAGAATACGCCAAAATCTCGCCGTTGATGCGTAGAGCGCCGCCTGTCAATCCAAGTTCTGCAAAATTATCGAAAGCAGTTTGAGTTGCCCTACATTCGTCTGTTAGCGCTGTTTCTTCTCCGCAACCGCCATTTTCGGCACACCAACGACGGTAGAGTTTCCGACAGTCAGGTATTATTTCTGGCGTTATGGGCATATATTCCCATTCGTAAAGTCGTTTAAATTTGTGAATATGATTACGCTTGGATTGAAATTTTTTGCCTGAAAGAGAAATCAAATCTTCCGTATTGTAAATATACTCACTCCAAGCCCTGTCTGATTCATAGATAAATGTTTCAGGGCAAGCTGTGTCTATCAATTTAAACATTTCGCAGGTTATAGCATACAATCGAAGCGGAGTATTCCTTTCCGCCGCATCAGCGCTGATTTTCTCAATAGCCTGCTTTATTGAGCCTTCGCCAAGCGGGAACTGGTAGCCCGCTCTGTCGGCAGCAACGTGAAATCGAATATACAGAAAGCCGTCTTCAACAGCGAAAGTTGTGTTGTATAGATGCTTCCAACAAAAAATATTAGAAAACGAGAATTCGCAATTACGGAACTTTGTACGACTAAAAAATGAATGTAAAATGTCTTTGTCGTCTATTGTTACTGGTTTGAAATTAAGCATAAATAATTTTTTCTTCTTCGTTTTTTTTATTATTCTTTCTGTTTTGAGTCCATAATGATGGTTACAGGTCCATCGTTAAGCAGTTCTACTTTCATCATAGCTCCAAATTTGCCTGTTTTTACTTGTTTACCTGTCGCATCTGAAAGTATATTCACAAATTCATTGTATAGTGGCTCCGCAATCTCGCCTTTTGAGGCACGGATATACGATGGACGGTTGCCTTTTTTTGTCGAAGCGTGAAGCGTAAACTGGCTGACGCAAAGTATCTCGCCGTCAATATCAATTACCGAACGGTTCATAACTCCGTTTTCATCATCGAAAAGACGAAGACCGGCGATTTTTTTAACCAGATAATCAATATCTTCTTTCCCGTCTGCATCTTCGATCCCAAGCAGGACAAGCAAACCGGTTTCTATTGAAGATTTTATCATATCCCCTACCCTGACAGATGCTTGTGATACTCTTTGTATTACGATTCTCATAATTGTTTTTTTAATTGAAAATACAAAAGGGAATAAATCAATAACAATTTATCCCCTTTTTTGTATTAGAAAACAAAAGAGGCAGGATTTTATCCTACATACTCATCGGATACCGTCAGTTTTTTGCGTCCTTTGGCGCGGCGTGATGCCAGCACTCTGCGTCCGTCAGCGGTTTCCATACGGTTGCGGAATCCGTGTTTGTTCTTTCTTTTCCTGTTGTGAGGTTGAAATGTCCGTTTCATTGTTTTTATATTTTATTTATTTTTTTCTCTGTAAAAACAGGTTGCAAAGGTACAACTAATTTTACAAATAAACAAATATTTTATGTTCAATCTGTGATTTTTACTCGGATATTTTTAAACCACACATCGTCGCCGTGATCTTGCAAGCCAATGTAACCTTCGTGATTAGCGCCTCCGCAGTTGTTGAGCAATTCGAATGCAAGGGGCCAGTCTTTTTGATTGAACTTGCTGTTTTGCAGCATTTCTGTCCATTTCGGAGTCCAAAGATGATATTCCAGTACGACTTTACCGTTTTGTTCGTGAATGACCGTTCCTTTGTAAACAGTAATTTTCGTATTGTTCCATTGTTCGAACGGTTTAGAATTTTGCGGTTTTGCGGGAATCATATCGTATAGCGAAGATGACTGACGGTTGCCGTCGATGCCGAGCTTCGCGTCCGGATGATTTTCATTGTCCAAAACCTGACTTTCGGGAGCAGAAATATAAATCGGCTGCCCTTTCACTTCCTGCGCCAAATAAAGAATTCCTGAATTTGAGCCTTTCGCTACTTTCCAGTCGACAGACAGTTCAAAATTTTTGAACTTGTGAGCGAAAACAAGGTCGCCGCCGTCTTTTACCTGTGCCTCGCCGCCTCCTGAACCGTTGAATTTAATAGCGCCATCTTCGATAATCCAGCGTCCGGGAACGGTATCTTTCAGATAGCCACGCCAGCCTTTGAACGTGCCGTCGAAGATAGTGATGTAGCCGTCATTGTCTTTATTGAACTCATCAAGATTTGCTTGAAGTTTGTTGACAAGCACGTAAGCAGGACAGGTTGCAGTGGAATCAATGTAAGTTTCTTCCGCCGTTTCAGCTACTAAATCAGGATTAGCAGGCGCTGCTGGTTCTGCGGGCGCTTCTGCTTTCTTTTGTCCGCCGCTACAGGCTGAGAAAAGCCCTGCGGCAATAATCACTGTGAATAAACCGATTTTTTTCATTTTTATAAAATTTAATTATTAAATAGATAAACATTTCTTCTGAATCAGGCTGCAAAAGTAATAATTTTGTTTGAAAAAAGCAAAAAAATATTTGCTCCGCTTCTTTGCTTCAGTCCACATATTTATCTTTGACCTTTTTCATATAAAAAAGGCCGCCCAAAAAAGTTTTTGAAACAGCCTCTTTTCTAACAGTCAATTTTTATTCCTTCACACAGCGCACCGCAAGGTCGATCGACCGATTTATAATTTTCAGGCTGCTACCTGCAAACAACCCGAAACCCATAGTAGGTGGCCCGGTACCACGGGGTGCCGCTGCTGCCGTACCGGTCCGAAACGCGGCAGTCGCTAGCGCTACTGTTCCAGCTGCCGCCGCGAACAACGCGGGAGGGGTAGGACGCGTTCTTACTTGAGGAAACATAGCTGTCTGCTGTCGGTGTAGCACAAGGAAATCCATCAGTATCCGAACCTTGCTCATACCAGTTCCAGCACCACTCCCATACATTGCCACTCATATCATAAAGACCAAACGCATTGGCGGTTTTAGTCTTCACAGGGCGGGTACTGTATTTTGAATCTATAGTCGAATTGCCCGTGTACCAGCCAACTGTATCCAGAGCGGCGGTATCATCACTGCCGGAAGTGCTATATGCAGAACCGGAATAGACAGGACTGGTATTGGCTGTACCGCCACGAGCCGCGTATTCCCATTCACTGCTGGTGGGAAGGCGGTAGCCGTTCTTTGTGAAATTGCAGGTGGCTGCATCCCAGTTAGCGTCAGTGGTTGATGGTATATCTGTATATTTAAGTTCTAACCAGTCTACTTCATAACCGTCGACCTTTACGCTGTAACACAGCTCTTTTCCTTCTATCGCGCTAAGCTTGTTGCAATAAGCAATAGCGTCATACCAGTTGATCATCTCTGCAGGTTTGGAGGATGAGGGCATGGAAACATCGGCGCTGTTATCAGTAGTATTCTTGCAACTAAAGTAATTATAACTGTGTTGATTGTAAGCAAGAGTGGTAACCTGGGCTCTGTCAGGAAAGACAGCCTCGAACTGTGCCTGGGTGATCTGGGTTTCACTCATGGTAAAGTCGGGAATGGCAACAGTGGTAGTTGTGGCGGTGGCATTGGTATGGTGCCAGGCAACGCCGTTGTTGCCTGCAACCGGAAGCATCTTTGGCTTCAAGAACGAGAGAGGGTAATAGTACTTTACGCTTATATTGGCTGGCATCCGTGTAGTGGCAAAGGTGACGCTGTTGCTGCTCCGCTTGCCCTGAGAAGCTGTGCCGTCAAAGAACTCGTACTTTACTGCGTTATCGTCCGGGGCGGTAAAGGTCAGGTTGTCGCTTGTTGTTATGCCGCAAGAGACGGCGGAGAGCGGTTCGGGCGGCGGGGTTGGGGTGTTGTTGTAACACGCCTGTATCCACTCCACTCCGTTCCATGTCTCGACGCACTGTGTGTCAATGTTGAAGATCTGCAGGCCGAGGGCTGCCGTCTCGTGTCCTGTGAAATCAAGCGCATCGCGCTGGTCGGAGTCAAGCTGCGGAAGTCGCAGCCCGCGTGTACCGCCGCCTTCTAACTCAAGTATGGAAAAACTTTCAGGATCTTTGAGTTCACCGATAGTTACCTGCGCCGAAGCGCCAATTGCGCTCAACATGAAGAGCGCCGTCATTGTTAAAAGAATCGTTTTCATTGTTTTATAAAATTTAGAAGTGATTGTTTAATAGTTTTTATATGAAAACCAAACGCAACAGGTATCGCAACTTTATTGACCACAAATGAAAAGAATCTTTTATTTCGATACCTGTGTGCATTGGCTGTCATTGTCTCACGGAATTATTGCACTCTCAATTTCGCTCCACGGTCCTTTCTGTCCTTTTTCGTTTTCCCAGCAGATGGCTGTGTAAAGAGTTTTGCCACGCTCTTCTTCGGTAAATTCGAGCGTATGGGGAGTGCGGGTTGCCAGAACGGTTCGAGTGAGAGCGTTGGGGTCAGCCGGAGGAGTGTCGAGTACGGAATATGCAACGACAGCGCCAATGATGCCGTAGGGTCTGGCTTTGCTGCTGCTGTCGATGTCGGAGAAGTGAGCCGAGATTCGCCTGACGTCAAGAACTTTGAGGAGAATAACGGGACGAGTGGTTGGAACAGGGATACTGCTCGGTGTGGCGTCGTGAACATGGAGGCCCATCGCGATACGTTCTGCGTCTGTGATGATCGGGTTTTTAAGCCGAAAGTTCGCTAACGCCCTGATGTTTGTAACAAGGGTTTTGCGTGCTGCGTTTTTCTCTGCCACGATGATCGCGTTTTTCGCAGGGCTGTCTGCCCTGTCATGCAGTTTGCAAAACCGGTCGCAGTTTTCCATCAGTTCATCTACTTCCGGTTGAGGGATCAACCACCGGATAGCATTGGCGATTATCTGAGCGCAGAAATTGATTGCCCAGGCTACAAGTTCGGAATCTTTTTTAGGGATAAAATCATGTCTTTTCATAAAAAAACTGTTTTTAAAAAGTTAATATATATATACAATATTGTAATTTCTCAACAGCTGGGGGATATCCGCCAAAGGCTGGGGGATATCCGCCAAAGGCTGAGGGATATCCGCCAAAGACTGGGGGATATCCGCCAAAGACTGGGGGATGTCCCCAAGAGACTGGGGGACATCCGCAAAAGGCTCGTCCCCAGAAGCCAAAGGCTTGTCCTTAGGGACGAGATGTTTGTACGTGTGGACTAAATATTTCCGGATTGCTTTGTTATTCGCAATGACTGTACCGGAAGCATTTCCGGATGGCGCGAAACGGATTATGACATAACCTGCTGATACTGTGTCATTTCGGGGGGGGGGGGGGGGTAAAATGGCATTAACTGACACACTTTTTCATGTGTCAATTGCGAATTTTTGCTGTAGAAGTATTCGGGTGCCATTTACTTTTTGTTATTAACGGCAGCAAAGGTAAGACTTTAATTTGAAACGGCAAAATTTTTTAAAAAGTTTTTTGCAACTTTTTAAATCTGATTAATATTTTGTTCATTTCTTCCTGTCTATGGTATAAATATTATCCGGTACGCTACCATAAAACTTTTGAAACAGCCCCAACATAATCCGTTTCAATTTTATATTTTAACACTTTGCCCTTTAATTTTAATATCTACCCCGAATTGTTAAAAATATTTATCTTTTTGTCCTGCATTTTTTACGTTTTTTCACTTGCAAATGTTAAAAATTATCCCGAACTTTGTTAAAATTTTCGGGACTAAAAAATGAAAAAATCAACCATCTGGTTAATTGTAGGCGTAATGATTTTCGCTTTTGCAGGTTTAATGTATCTGCAAATTGACTATTTGAAAGTTATTGCTGAAAATCGCAGCAGTCAGTTCCGTGAATCTGTTCGTCTCAATCTTTTGCAGGTTTCTCGTTCACTTGAACTTGACGAAACTTCCAGACTGTTTGATGGCATCCTCGCCAACACAACCGACACGCAGGAACAACTTATCCGTTATGCCGAAAAACTGAAAAGCAAAAACATAACTATTCCCGACAAAGTTACGTTCAATCGCAGGAAAAGCGATCTGCGCACGGAATCTCGCTCTATTCAGGACGATTTATACGAACGCTACCTGTATTATGAAAACCTGTTGAGCGAAGTTATTCGCACGAATATGAAAGCAAATGAGCTCCCGATTGAAGAGCGTGTTGATTTCGACAAGATTAAAGTTTATATTCAGACAGAACTTGCAAACAATAACTTGGCGTTGCCGTTCCTGTACGCCATTTCAGACCGTAACGGCAATCTGGTCTTTAAAAGTCCGGGCTTTCGCGCACAGAATTCCGGCGATGCCTTCAAGCAGACACTGTTTCCAAAAGATCCGCCAAACAAACTTTTTACTCTGCAGGTTTATTTTCCCACTATAAAAGACTATGTTTACAGTCTTGAAACGATACGTCTTATTGTGCCTTCGATTGTATTCACCTTTGCATTACTGCTTGCATTTGTCGTAACTATATATATTATATTGAGGCAAAAGAAACTTTCGGAAATGAAAAGCGACTTTATCAGCAATATGACGCACGAACTTAAAACGCCTGTAACCACCATCTCAATGGCAGGACAGATGCTCTCTGACAAAGATATGGTGCATAAAATGCTTGGGCAAATTTCACGCACTGTTACAGATGAAACCAAACGTTTACAGTTCCTTATAGATAAAGTTCTGCAAATGTCGCTCGTGGAAGATGGACGCTCGGTAATGAAAATCAGGGAAGTGGACGTAAATGATGTTCTTCTAAACGTAGCGCAACTGTTCGACATACAGGTAAAAAGCCGCAAAGGCTCACTGACGCTTGCTCTTGACGCAACCGAATCACTTGTTTATGTTGATGAGATGCACTTCACTAACGTTCTGTTCAATCTGATGGAAAATGCTGTTAAATACAGTAAAGAAGACGTCCCGCCGATTCTGAAAGTTAAAACGTGGAACGACCGTGAAAATATCATGATTTCTATCAGCGATAACGGAATTGGCATCAAACGCGATAATCTGAAAAAGATTTTCGACCGATTTTACAGAGTTTCAAGAGGAAATATTCACGATGTCAAAGGATTCGGACTTGGTCTGGCTTATGTCAAAAAAATTATAGACGGTTTGGGCGGTACAATCAAAGTGGAAAGTGAATACAAAGCCGGTACAACTTTTACAATTATATTACCTTATATTCAATAAATTAAAAACTAAATTATTATGGACGAAAAAATTAAAATCTTCCTTTGTGAAGACGACGAAAATCTGGGTATGCTACTTAGCGAATACCTTCAGACAAAAGACTTTTACGTAGATTCATTTCTCGACGGCGAAGCAGGTGGAAATGCTTTTCAGAACAAGAAATATGATTTATGTATCCTGGACGTGATGATGCCTAAAAAAGACGGATTCATGCTTGCACAGGAAATTCGCCATGTCGACACCGAAGTTCCTATCATCTTCCTGACCGCTAAAAACCTGAAAGAAGACGTACTGGAAGGGTTCAAAGTTGGCGCTGACGACTACATTACCAAGCCGTTTAACATGCAGGAACTTTTGCTGCGTATAGAAGCGATTATGCGCCGCATCAACGGTAAAAAGGATAAAAACGCTCATTTCTATCAGATAGGGAATTTCTATTTTGATACGCAGAGGCATGAACTTTCTATCAACGACTCGGTTATAAGGCTGACAACCAAAGAAAACGAACTGCTGGCTTATCTCTGTTCCAGTATGAACGAGATACTTGACAGAGAATTTGCTGTGAACACGATTTGGAAACCTCATCAAGATTTTTATCAGTTCGCCGCACGCAGCATGGATGTTTATATCACCAAACTGCGCAAACTGCTGAGCGCTGACCCGAACGTCGAAATCCTCAACGTTCACGGCAAGGGATACAAACTTATTGCACCTGTTGTCGAAGAAAAATGAGATGAATAAAATTGCAGTTTTTATGACGCTGCTGCTTTCTGTGAACACTGTTTCGGCACAGACTGACAGCGGCGCCATTGAACGTTCTTTCGATTACATTGAGCAAAACAAACTTGATTCGGCAGAAATATACTTGAAACTCGCTATCGAAAGCGTTCCCGACAATCCGCTTAATCCGTTTCTGCTTAATAATCTCGGCACTGTTCAGCGGCGTCTCGGCAAGAAAACCGACGCTGTCAATTCATACTCGGCGGCACTTGAACAACTGCCGGAAAATACTGTTTTTCTTGAAGCACGCGCTTCTCTTTATGCCGAGACGGGACGGACCGAAAATGCAATACACGACTATTCTGCACTGCTGGAACAAAATCCCGCTAACGAGGAATTTCTCTACCAGCGAGGCTTGCTTTATCTCCAGGCAGGACAGGACAATTATGCTGAAGCAGACTTCAGGAAAATGCTTGAACTGAATCCCGACGGTTTTTATCCACGGCTTGGACTGGCTGCTCTCGCAAAGTTTCGGGAAGATTATGCAGAAGCAGAAAAGATCTATTCCTTTCTCCTTGATAAATACCCAGAAAACCCGCAACTGTACGCAGGACGCGCTGAACTCTTTCTGCTCTCGGGAAAAGCAGGAAAAGCTTCCGCTGATGCAACACGCGCCATTCGCATCTCGACAGAAGGGAATCCATACTATTACGTAATAAGATACAGAGCTAAACTGCTGCTGCACGAAGACCTCTCCGCCCGAGAAGATCTTGAAAAGGCTAAAGCGCTGGGTTATCAGGATTCATCCGGACAGGCGCTGTGAAACATTAAACTGCATAAAGAAAGGGATTGCTCTAAACGAGCAATCCCTTTTCTGATTTGGTCTGGAAAGCAATATTACTTCCTGATACCAAGCTCCCTGATAATAGTGCGATAACGCTCAATATCCCTGTCCTTAAGGTAATCAAGTAACCGGCGACGCTTGCCTACAAGCATCTTCAAGGATCTTTCTGTGCTATAATCCTTTTTATTTGACCGTAAATGTCCGGTCAAATGCGAGATACGGTAGGAGAACAATGCTATCTGTCCTTCGGAGGAACCGGTATCAGTGTTAGACTTCCCGTACTTTGCAAAGATTTCTCTCTTCTTCTCTGAATCTAAATACATAATTTTAGTTGAATTATCGGTTTATAATACTAATTTACCGGCGCAAAGGTAATAATAATTTCTTAATCACGAAAATTTTCGCATGTGAATCTAATTATTTTTATACTGTTTTAATCCAGCATTGCCACAGCGCGGATCGGTGAGCCGTCGCGTCCCTTAAGTTTGAGCGGTAGCGCAAAGAACGTAAACGGCCGCTCATCAGGCAGCGCCGCCAGATTGACAAGCCCTTCCACAATCAGCACTCCGGCGCCCAGCAATCTTACGTGAACATACTGCCAGTCCCTGCCGTTAGGGGTAGGCATATCCATGCCCGCAAGCCCCACTTTCCTGTCCGCAAACCAGTCTGCCAGCTCCTTGGACACGTAGGGAAAACCGGAGAAGTATCGCTTCCTTAACAGATGTTTCTCCCAGCCGGTATGCAGCAGCACCGAACAGCCCTGCTCAATGAACGCTCCGTATGGCTCCATGTCGGCAGGAAGGATCGGCGTATCCGGCTTCTTGTGCGTCAAATCTATCTTTATCGCCTTAACGACGCAGCGCTCAAGCGAGATTTCGTCAATACATTCTCCCTGTCTGAAGAAATGGCGGGGCGCATCAATGTGCGTGCCCTGGTGAGTGGAAGTCGTAACCCGGGACAGGTTGTAGCCAAGCGTACCAAGCGTACAGTGCCACGAGATCGACAGTTTGGGGTCCATCGGCATTGTCGGGTCACCGTCAGACATGGGAGCGGTCAAATCTATTATTCTCATTGTTTTAATAATTTAATTATCGTTTCTGTGATGCAAAGGTACGCTTTTTTTATATACAATGATTAACACCTGTGAGATATTTACTTCCCAAGGCTTTTACATATTATAAGAAAATATGTGAAGCACCCGCTCGCCCGTACACCTGTCGGGCGCCCACAAGGGATGCCATTGCATGTTCGTACACCTTTTCATTTGGGGCGCTTTCCCGCTTGCGCGGGCGCTCGGTGCGTCATGTTACCCTGCAGGCGGGCGACGTCGAGGTGCAACGTCGGGCGACGTTCAGGCATGACGACGGGAACGTGCGTAGGGGCGCCCCTCGTGGGTGCCCGACAGGTGCACGGGCGATGAAGAGACCGCGTTACGGGCGCAGTAATGGCAGCCTGTAACTAATCAGCGCTTTTACTGTGCTTTAATACCTTTGCATCTATGTAGAACACAATCTCCTCAACGATATTACTGCAATGGTCACCGATGCGTTCTATTTTCCGTATTATAAGCATGGTCTTAAGTCCGTATTCGGCGCTTATTCGCCCGCTCCTGATCGCCTCCGCAAGTACAGGAACTGCATCGTGGTATATCTCATCCACGACCTCATCCTGCGCCAGTATCCTGCCCGAGAGTTTCGTATTCTCCGTATCGAGCGCGGCGTAGCTGTCGGCAAGCATGACGGTCACAGCCTCCAGCATGGCTTCCACCCTCAGTTCGGCTTTCAGAGTATCATCTGCCGCAGCGCCGCTTTCCCTGATGATATACTTGGCTATCGCGTCCGCGAAGTCGCCGATGCGTTCGAGCATGATACTGATTTTCATCATTGACAGCACAAGGCGAAGGTCGATCGCCACCGGGTTATAAAGCGCGATGCAGTTCTCACAGTCACTGTCTATCTTCAGTTCGAATGAGTTTACCCGCTTTTCGCGGCTCGCGATCTCCCTTGCAAGTTCGACGTCGCTGTCGAGATACGCTCTTTTCGCCTTCTCGAGCTGGGACAGCACAAGGCGCCACATCTGTCCGATTTCGTCCTTCAGGGACGCAAGTTCTTTTTCCGCATGTTTCATCGTATGTATGATCAATTATAATGTTATCAACCGAATCTTCCAGTAATGTAGTTCTGTGTCTCTTCCCTGTCCGGGTTAAGGAACACCTTTTTCGTATCGTTGAACTCGATTAACTCGCCCAGCATGAAGAAACCCGTCCGGTCGCTTATCCTCGCTGCCTGCTGCATGTTATGTGTAACAATAACGATAGTGTAATCCCGTTTCAGGGTATGAATCAGGTCTTCTATTTTCGAAGTAGAGACCGGATCGAGCGCTGACGCCGGTTCATCCATCAGTATTACCGACGGCGAAATTGCGAGCGCGCGGGCGATGCATAACCGCTGCTGCTGCCCTCCCGAGAGTTCGAAAGCGGACTTTTTGAGTTTGTCCTTTACTTCGTCCCACAGAGCGGCGCTTTTCAGGGATTCCTCTACCCGCCGCGCTATCAGCCCTCTGTTGCTTTCGCCGTCCACCCTGAGCCCGTATGCGACATTGTCATAAATGGTTTTCGGGAACGGATTGGGCTTCTGAAACACCATGCCGACGTTCTTTCGCAAGCCTGTCACATCAACCGTCTTGCTGTATATGTTCTTACCGTCGATCAGACATTCACCCGTCAGGTGCGTATCCGGAATCAGGTCGTTCATTCTGTTGAACAGCCTCAGGAATGTTGATTTGCCGCAGCCCGAGGGTCCGATAAACGCTGTTACCGTGTTTCTTTCTATCTTCATGCTTATGTCTTTAAGGGCATGAAAGGCTCCGTACCAGAAGTTGATGTTAATTGTTTCAAGCATATCTTTTACTTAGTTTTTTCCTGATGATTGAAGCGGATACATTTATTATCAGCACGATTGCGATAAGCACGAGAGCGGTGCCGTAAGCCATCGGTCTGGTAGCCTCGAGGTCAGTTCCGCTCACCGCGATGACATAGAGGTGATACGGCAGCGCCATCACCTGCGAGTAAATCGAATCCGGCAACTGCGGCAGGAAATATGCTGCCACAGTAAAGAGTATCGGCGCCGTTTCGCCTGAAATCCTGCCGACAGAGAGAATGAGACCTGTGATGATGTTGGGAAACGCTGCCGGCAGTACGATTCTGCTCACGGTCTGCAGTTTGCTTGCTCCGAGCGCATAGCTGCCCTGACGGAATGTATCGGGAATAGCTTTGAGCGCCTCTTCGGTTGTCCTTATCACGAGCGGCATTGTAAGCAGTCCCAGTGTCAGCGAGCCTGCGATGATGGAATCTCCGAACCCCATTGTGTTAACGAAGAGGGACATGCCAAACAGTCCGAACACTATGGACGGTATACCAGCCAGGTTGTTGGTCATAATACGGATGAACCTCACCACCTTTCCGTCGCCTGCATATTCCGAGGTATAAATCGCGGATAGAATACCGAGCGGAAAGGCTACCGCAGCGCTGCCTGCAATCAGACAGAGCGTGCCGACGATAGCAGGAAAGATACCTCCGGCAGTCATCCCGTCAGTCGGCGCTGTTGTCAGGAACTGCCAGCTGATAACTCCGATCCCCTTGTAAGTTATGAAGCCGAGTATCCAGAACAGTATGCCGACCACGGCAAGGCTCAGCAGCCGGAAGACTGTGAACGCAATGTTTTGTCTTATCTGTTTATTCATCTGTTAAATGTTTTTGTACTTGTTTTTGGAAATAAGTTCTGCTCCGACACTTACCGCAGCAGTGATGATGAAGAGGATACATCCGAGGACAAACAGCGCTCCGCTGTGTATTCCTCCCGCGGGCGCCTCTCCAAGTTCAGCCGCTATCGTGGCGGGAATAGTTCTCACCGGTTCAAACAGCGTATGCGGGATGACAGCCGCGTTACCGGTCACCATCAGCACCGCCATTGTTTCGCCTACCGCCCGCCCGATGCCGAGCACGATTGCAGCCGAGATGCCGGAAGCAGAATAAGGAATGATGACGCGACAGATTGTTTGCCAGTGACTGGCTCCCAGTCCGAGGCTTGCTTCGCGGATTGACTGTGGCGTGTTCCTTATCGAATCTTCTGCAACAGTGATAATCGTCGGCAGCGCCATTATCGCCAGTATCAGGCTGCCGGCGAAAGCAGTTTCACCAACCGGAAGATCAAATATTTTCTGAATGAAAGGCACCAGAACTACCAGCCCGAAGAATCCGTAAACCACGGAAGGTATTCCGGCAAGCAGCTCGATAGCAGGCTTCAGCAGATTGCGCGTTCGTTCGCCCGCAAGTTCGGCGAGATAAATCGCGACCCCAAGTCCGAGCGGCAGAGCGATAATAATTGCAAACAGACTCACCCATAACGTACCCGCCAAGAGCGGCAGAAGCCCGAACTGAGGAGCCGGCGTAGCAGTCGGCATCCAGTCTTTCCCCATAAAGAAGTCCGACGGATTAAGGCGTTTACTTTCAAGAACCCTCACCTCAGGATTGCTCTCCGGCAGATACTGAACAGGAATGAACGCGATAATCCCCCGCGTTTTCGCTATCGTTTCTCCGATCTTTTCCGGCAACAGGACATAATTCTCTCCCAGTTCCGCTTCCTGATACATGTTTATTATATCGCTTACGCGAAACGGGACGATCTCTTCGTCAGCCCCGCCGACTTCTTTCCAGTTACCGGTTTCGTAGTCGAAAATATCCTTTATCTGTCCGGAAGAAAGATTTTTTACTGCGTTTTCTCCGTTCACGCAGAGCGCATATCCTGCTTCCACATCGTTATGATGAAAAAAGCCTGCTCCTTCCTTGAAGAGGAAAAAGACAATCAGCAGAATGACAATTCCGGTTGTCGTTCCGCTGACTGTCAGCAAAGACTCTGCGAGTTTTTCCGCCGTACGGTTCATTAGAGTGTAATAAAACCGGTTTCAGCTACAATCTTCTGTCCTGCCGGCGAAAGAACGTAGTCGATAAACGGACGAACCGCTTTTTCTACCGCAGTAACATAATAATAATATAACTCCCTGACGATAGGATATGTTCCATCCTTAGCCGAGGCGACTGAAGGCGCGGTAAACGTTTTACCGTTATCGTAAGATACATGCACCGCCTTAACGTCTTTATTAATATACGCCAGCCCGATATAACCGATCGCTCCTTTTGTCTGACCGACAGACTGAACGATCGCTCCCGTGGCAGGCATACTGAGGATACCGCTCTTGTAGTTTTTGTTTTTAAGCACGCTTTCCTTGAAAAACTCATACGTACCGGAAGAGGTCTCTCTTGAATACGGAGTAATTTTCAGGTCTGCGCCGCCAACCTCTTTCCAGTTCGTGATCTTGCCGGTAAAGATTCCTTCCAGCTGCTCGCGAGTGAGATTCGTAACCTTGTTTTCAGGATTGACAACGATTGCCAGTGCGTCGAAAGCGACAACTACTTCTTTGACCGACTTTCCGCCTTCGCTGATCTTCTGTTTTTCCTCAAACTTGATTTTCCTTGACGACTGCGCAATGTCGGTCGTCCCCTCAATGAGCGCCGCAATACCGGTCCCGCTTCCGCCTCCGGTGACGATAACGGTTTGTGACGGGTCACTGTTCATGTAACTCTCCGCTTCCTGCTGCGAAAGCGGAAGAAGTGTGTCCGAACCTTTGATTTTCTGTGCCTTTCCGGCAACAATACACGCAATCATAATGATTGACAAAGCAAAAATTTTTTTCATAATCATTAAAAATTTAAATTGTTAAAACTTATACTGTAAACGCAACGTAAAGATATTATCCTTCAGGTCTTCGGTCATAGCAGCCACGTTGTCCGACGTCTCGTTTGAATTGATTTCATAAAACGCCTGCAAGCGCATCGCTGTGCTGATTTTCCACAAAGCGCCGAAACCAAAAGTGTTTACGGACAGATCGGTCTTCGAAGTCCCGTTGATGCCGGTTTCTTTGCCCGACACCTTTGTATTCGGGTCATAAAGATCGTATTTCAGCACGGCAGAGAAAGGCAGTTCGCCAATATCCTGAACAAGGATCGCATAAAACCCGCTGAAATCACGGATATACGTATCTCCGGTCGGAAGAACCGCCGCATTGGGGCTCTTGCTGCTCGTCGCCGTCCCCGGCTGCTGTCCGAAAAGATATTCGGAGCGCAGATTTGTAACGCCGAACTGACTGATCAGCGCCACCTGAACATCAAACCCGAAATACTCCCGCCCTGCAAACTTGCCCTTATTGGCAGCATCGCTGTTGAGCGCGAAAGCCCCGTTTTCCATCGTATAAACGTTTTCGCTGCCCTGATAAACGCCGCCGATGTAGGTCGAAGCGCCCGCGCCGATCGAAATATCACCGAAAGTCTTCGCGAACGAAAGATGCCCGATAAAATCTCTTTTGCTGTCGGTCTCCTGTTTGATACCGTTACCGGCAAACAGTCCGGCTTCAAGTTTCACACAGTTCCACGCCGACGACTTCGCGGGCTGAAGAATAAGCATCGCCCCCAGGTCCCTCTCCTCCGGAAACAGGGTCTGGAAGATCGTCGACCGTTCCGGCGATTCTCTTCTCGAAGACGAATAGCTGATTTCATTACCAAACGGGCGGTCAAAGACGCCGGATCTCACCTGCAGCGTATTAAACCAGGGATCCTTTGCGTTCAGGTAAGCGTCTTTCAGCCCGACCCCCTTCTCCGTCAGGTCGATCTGAAAAACAGCCGAAGCGAGCCCCTGTTCCGCCGTCGTCTTGATACGTCCGCGACGGATACCGATTCGGGAAAACGATTCGTCCGCGCTTTCATTTGCCGTTCCGACCTTAAGTCCGGCATCCTCTTCGCCATACTGATACTGCGACTGCAGATACCCGGAAAACTTCACCGTCGGCTGTGCAGTCACCGTAAACACCGGCAACATAATCATTAAACTTAAAAAATGTCTTTTCATAAAATTATTATTAGTTGATTTGACGCTGCAAAAGTACTTCGGACAATTAACAAACAGTTGAAGAATATATAACAAATTTATAACAAATCACAGCAAAGACGGGGCATGCCCCATAGAGACGGGGGTGTACCCCGTCTCTACCTTGCCAATTTTGAAGTACGACGCGCCTGATCTGAAGTACGACGCGCTAATTTTGAAGTATGTCGTGCAAGATCTGAAGTATGTCGTGCAAGATCTGAAGTATGTCGCGCTTAATCTGAAGTATGTCGCGCTTAATCTGAAGTATGTCGCGCCCGATCTGAAGTATGTCGCGCCCGATCTGAAGTATGTCGCGCTTAATCTGAAGTACGACGCGCTTAATCTGAAGTATGTCGTGCAAGATCTCAAGTTTACCTCGCCAAAAATCTCTTTAAAGAATCTTTTTTAAGAAGAAAAACCCGATTTTTTGATAAAAGACAGGATAAAAGTATTGTTTATAAAAAATAGTTTCTTACATTTGCACCGATTTTTTTAAACGCAGAAATGAAAAATCCCGTTGTTTCTGTAACTAATTAACGTAAAAAAAACTTTTTTGAGAAAGGGATACTCAAAAACAATTAACATTATGAAAAGTAAAATTTTCGTTTTAGTAGCTGCTCTCACAATGGCAGTAAGTGCAAGCGCACAGTTTTCCAAAGGCGACGTAATCCTGAGCGGACAGCTTTCAGGCTTGAATTTTGAACGTTCAAGCTTTGACGAATGGTCATCCGTTGAATTTGGTCTTCAGGCATCGGGCGGTTATTTTATTACCGACAAGTTTGCAGTTGTCGGAGCCCTTGGTTTTGCGTCCGAAAAAGTGGACGATGCAGATGCAACATCAGCATTTGTATTTGGAATCGCTCCCCGTTACTATGTAATTCCAAATCTCTACGGCGAAGTTGGCTATCAGGCATTAAAAGCCACAGACGTTGACTTGAGAAATTACATTGGAGTTGAAGTCGGCTATGACTATTTCATTAACGACAAAGTTTTCTTTGAACCTGCCGTCTATTTCAGAAAAGGCATCACCAAAGACGTTGATGAAACCTCTAATTTTGGTCTTTCGATCGGAATTGGCGTGAAGTTCTAAACCTTCATCAAAACAAAAGAGAAGCCGTCTGCCAGCGCAGGCGGCTTTTTTATTTTCATCTAATAGAAAAGATTTGAATTACAGATAAAATTTCACTACATTTGCCGCTTCAAACAAACATTATATACAATGAAAATAAAATTAGCCGTTTTATCCGGCGACGGCATCGGTCCGGAAATCGTCGCTCAGGCGCTTAATGTAACAAAAGCAGTATGTAAAAAGTTCGGACACGACCTTTCATACAAAGAAGCGCTTGTCGGCGCCTGTGCAATAGATGCAGTCGGCGTCCCGTACCCTGCCGAAACACACGCACTCTGCATGGATTCGGACGCAGTCCTTTTCGGCGCTATCGGCACACCGGAATATGACAACAATCCCTCGGCAAAAATACGTCCCGAACAGGGTTTACTTGCGATGCGCAAACAGTTGGGACTCTATGCCAACATTCGTCCGATAACAACCTTTCCATCCCTGCTGCACAAGTCGCCACTTCGTCAGGACCTGGTTGAAGGATCAGATTTCATCTGCATCCGTGAACTGACAGGCGGCATATATTTCGGTCGCCCCCAGGGAAGAAGCGAAGACGGCGAAACTGCTTACGATACCTGCGTATATACCGTAGAAGAAATCGAGCGCATAATACGCCTTGCTTACAGTTATGCACAAAAACGCCGCCATAAACTGACCGTTGTCGACAAGGCAAATGTGTTATGTACCTCAAGACTCTGGAGACAGGTGGCTCAACGCATCGAAAAAGAGTTTCCGGACGTCGAAACCGAATATTTGTTTGTCGATAACGCCGCGATGCAGTTAATTCAGTGTCCAAAACGTTTCGATGTCATGGTTACCGAAAACATGTTTGGCGATATTCTCACCGACGAAGCATCTGTTATTACAGGCTCACTCGGCATGTTGCCATCCGCCTCAATCGGTATTCACACATCAGTCTTTGAACCCATTCACGGCTCGTATCCTCAGGCAGCAGGCAAAGACATTGCCAATCCGCTTGCAACCATTCTTTCCGCCGCACTTATGTTTGAATACGCCTTCGGACTGATTGAAGAAGGACTCACTATCCGCCGCGCCGTCAATGCATCTCTTAAAGAAAAAATTGTAACCGAAGATATTGCAGGCGACGGAAAATCTTATAAAACCTCTGAAGCAGGGAAATGGATAGAGGATTACTGTTCCGGACAATAGGCTTTACAACAAAATAATAATTATTTATATATATAAACTGTTAGAATTATGATAAAATTTTTTACCGATTTACATTTGTTTTACTGCTTGCTTATGATTGGGCTTTTTACTTCATGCAAGGAAGTTTTGCCTCCTGCCGCATTTGGTCCTGTTCCAAACGAAAATCAGATGGCATGGCACGAACTTGAACAGTATGCGTTTGTACATTTCACAACAAACACATTCACAGACAAAGAATGGGGCTATGGCGACGAACAGCCTGCAATCTTCAATCCTTCTTCTCTCGATGCCGAGCAATGGGCGAAAAATATTAAGGAAGCAGGATTGAAAGCCCTGATACTTACATGTAAACATCATGACGGTTTTTGCCTCTGGCCGAGTAAATATACCGAACATTCCGTAAAAAACAGTCCATTCCGCGACGGCAAAGGCGATGTTGTGAAAGAAGTATCTGACGCTTGCAGGAAATATGGTTTGAAATTCGGAATATACCTGTCACCCTGGGACAGAAACAGCGCGCAGTACGGAACTCCGGAATATATTATCTACTATCGCAATCAGTTGCGCGAACTGCTTTCCGGTTACGGAGACATCTTTGAAGTGTGGTTCGACGGAGCAAACGGTGGCGACGGCTTCTACGGCGGCGCAAGGGAAACCCGAAGGATAGACAACGAAACGTATTATGACTGGACAAACACCTGCACAATTGTGCGTGAACTTGCACCGACAGCAATGATATTCAGCGACGCTGGTCCCGACATTCGCTGGTGCGGCAACGAAAGCGGGTTTGCAGGCGAAACAAACTGGAGTACAATTAGCATGGACACTTTGTTCCCCGGTAAATCTGGCATCGAAAAGTTACTGAATCAAGGCGAAGAAAACGGCAACAGCTGGTGTCCCATCGAAGTTGACGTATCCATACATCCGTGGAAATGGTTTTACCACGAAAATTCCAAAGTAAAAACACCCGAAACTCTGTTCAATATATATATGGAATCGGTTGGTCACGGAGCAAATCTTTTGTTGAATATACCCCCAGACAGACGCGGACTTATACACGACAACGATATTCAAGCATTGAAGGGCTGGAAAAAACTTCGCGATGAAGCGTTTGCTGACAATCTTGCAAAAAACGCTACAATAAAAGCAGATACGGAACGTGGAAATTCTAACAAATTTGCTGCGAAGAATGCTGTCAATGGCGACAAAAACACTTACTGGGCTACTGACGATGACAAAACTTCCGGAACAATAGAAATTGATCTCGCCGAACTAAAGACAGTAAAATATATCGTCATCCAGGAATATATCCGTTTAGGGCAACGGGTTAAAACATTCTCCATCGAAGCAAGGCGCGACAACCGGTGGGACACTGTTGCAGAAGGTACTACTGTCGGTTACAAACGCATTATATCGCTAGACAGCATAAAAACCAATGCTGTCAGAATAAAAATTGATGCAAAAGCCTGTCCGCTAATTTCAAATATTGAGATATATTGATTGATGGATTTTCAACTCACATCAAACTATAAGCCGACAGGTGACCAGCCCGCAGCAATAGCAGAACTTGTTGAAGGTGTCCGTCAGGGGTTACCGTATCAGACGCTGCTTGGCGTTACGGGTTCCGGAAAAACTTTTACCATTGCCAATGTAATTCACGAGATGAATAAACCAACCCTCGTTATGAGCCATAATAAGACTCTTGCCGCACAACTTTATTCCGAATTCAAAAATTTTTTTCCGAAAAACGCTGTTGAATACTTTGTCTCGTATTACGACTATTATCAGCCGGAAGCATATATTCCTTCTTCAAATACATACATAGAAAAAGATTTATCGATAAATAAGGAAATCGACAAACTGCGGATGTCGGCTATTTCATCTCTCATGTCCGGACGGCGCGATGTGATTATTGTTTCATCCGTATCCTGCTTATACGGCATCGGGAATCCGGATGATATTCTGGAAAACGTGATAACTGTGGAACGCAGTAAAATATTTACACGTAACATTTTCCTTAGAAAACTTGTAGATTCGCTGTATTCACGAAACCAAACCGAGTTTACTCGCGGAAAGTTTCGTGTACAGGGCGATACCGTCGATATTTACCTTGCATACGACGATCTTGCACTGAGGGTAATGTTCTGGGGAGACGAGATTGAAGAAATATATACTTTCAACCCGCTGACGGGAGATCGTGTCGAGGTTTTTGAACAATATAATATTTATCCTGCAAATATTTTCGTTACTACCCGAGAAAGAATAAATCATGCAATCGGACAGATAAAACTGGATCTTGGTGAAAGAGTAAGGTTTTTTAAAGATAATGCAAAGTTTGATGAAGCAAAAAGGCTGCATGAACGTGTGTCATTTGATCTGGAAATGATTCGCGAACTCGGCTACTGTTCGGGAATAGAGAACTATTCACGGTATTTTGACAGAAGGGAAGCGGGAACGCGTCCTTATACACTGCTCGATTATTTTCCAAAGGATTTCCTGACAGTTATTGATGAAAGCCACGTAACGATGTCGCAAATTCACGCAATGTATGGCGGAGACCATTCCAGAAAGATTAACCTGGTCGAATACGGGTTCCGCCTGCCGTCGGCTATTGATAACCGGCCGCTGAATTTTGATGAATTTGAATCTGTAACACCTCAGAAGATTTTTGTGAGTGCTACACCGGCCGATTTCGAACTCGAAATGTGTGGAGGGATTATAACTGAACAGGTAGTGCGACCGACAGGGCTGCTCGATCCGCAGATTGAAGTGCGACCGAGCCTGAATCAGATTGACGATCTGATGGAAGAAATTTGCGTCCGAACAGAACGGCACGAACGTACGCTGGTTACAACTCTTACGAAGCGGATGGCGGAGGAATTAAACTCATATTTTACAAGTTTCAACATTCATACGGCGTATATACATTCAGATGTTGAGACTATGGCAAGGATTGAGATTATGGAGAAACTGAGGCTGGGCGTTTTTGATGTTCTGGTGGGAGTAAATCTTTTGAGAGAAGGGCTGGATTTGCCGGAAGTGTCGCTCGTTGCTATACTTGATGCCGACAAGGAGGGGTTTTTGAGATCGCACCGGTCGCTGACGCAAACTGCGGGAAGAGCTGCGAGAAACATTAACGGTAAAGTGATTTTTTATGCAGACAGAATTACCGAAAGTATGCAGCAGACGATTGACGAAACGCAGCGAAGACGGGAAAAGCAGTTGAAATATAATTCCGACCACGGAATCTCGCCAAAACAGATTGTGAAAAATGTTGAAGCCTCATCTCTGTTGAAAGGACGCACTGAGGAACCGTCGGCATACATTGAGAAACCGAGAGAAACGGTTGATATTGCGGCGAAACATGCAGTCAAATACAGGAATGAAAAGGATATGGAAAAGGTTATGGAATACACCCGGCAACTGATGCTTGAAGCGGCTGAAAGACTGGACTTTCTTCAAGCGGCGCAGTATAGAGATGAACTGATGAAACTCGAAAATCTGCATAACTTTCCTCTATAAATATTTCTTTTTAAATTTTTTTTGCAAAACTGGACGTTATAGCTGGCCAGTTCCCCAAACAGTTTGGGAGACTGGCCTGCATAGCTATCTTTTGTCCCAAACAGTTTGGGAGACTTTCCGTAATAACAATCTTTTTTAATTAAATTCTACTACAGTGATGCCGGTGCCGCCGAACTGTACGTCTTCATCCTGAAAATTGGTGATGTATTCGACGGTTTTGAGGTAGGTGCGGACAACATCGCGCAATGTGCCGTTGCCTTTGCCGTGAAGGATCCTGACACGGGGGACGGTGCACTGGATGGCGTCGTCTATGTACAGGACAAGGGTTTTGAGGGCGTCGTCACTTCTCATGCCCCGGATGTCGAGCTCGCCTTTGAAGTGTAATTTCTTATTATATATATAGTCGGCGTGGGAGGAGGATGAGGGTTCCATGTACATCGATTGACGCGGAGTGACGGATTCGGTGGCGGGCTCGATCTGATCTTTGCGAAGTTTTGTTTTTATTGCGCCGAAGGCGATTATATAAATATTATTTTTGATGTTGATTACGGTGCCGGTGGTGTGGCTGCCGGGGAGGCGGACGGTAGAGCCGACGGTTATGTCAACTTGTGAGGGAGGGCTGATGTTTGTGGTGACTTCCGGTGTTATTTCTTCCCGCGAGGGTTGTGTGGCGCTGACTGAGAGGTCATTATGTATTTCATGCCTGAATGTTTCGAGGGTTTTTCTTGCTTCCTGAGTTTGTGTTTTGCCGGCTTGTGATTCTTTGATGTCTCTGATTGTTTTTTCGATTTGTGTATTTACGTCTGACAGTAATTTTTGCGCTTCTTTCCGGGCGTCGTCGAGGTATTTACGCTTAGTCTGATTGTGGGTTTGGATGAGGGTATTATATTCGTTCTTAGTCTGTTCGAGCTGTTTTTCGTGCTGTGCGATTTGTTCGCATTTTTGTTTCCAGTATTGTCTGTCGTGCATTATGCCGGCGAGATACTGGTCGAGGTTGATGTAGTCGTGTCCGGCTTTTTCGACAGCTGTTTTGATGATTTCGTCCGGCAGTCCGGTTTTTCGCGCTATTTCTATCGCGAGGGATGTGCCGTGGTATCCTGTTTCGAGCTTGAAGAGGGGCTGCATGGTTTGCGTATCATACAGCATGGCGCCGTTTATGACGCTGTTGCTGCTGTCGCCGGCGAATGTTTTGAGGTTGTGGTAATGGGTGGTTATTATGCCGAATGTTTTGCTATCGCTGAATTTTTGGAGGATTGCTTCTGCGATTGCTCCGCCGGTTCGGGGTTCGGTGCCGCTGCCGAATTCGTCTATCATGATGAGCGTTTTGGGGGTGATGTTTTCGATCATGTATTTCATGCTGGAGAGGTGGGAAGAGTAGGTTGAGAGGTCGTTTTCGATGGACTGCTGGTCGCCGATGTCGATGAAGAGGGAGGTGAAAATGCCTGTTTTTGAGCGCTTTTCGACCGGTATTAACATTCCTGACTGGAGCATGTACTGGAGGAGGGCGGCGGTTTTGAGCAGTACGGATTTTCCTCCGGCGTTTGGTCCTGATACTAATAAAATTCTGTTGACTGAGTCTAACTTTATGTCGACCGGTGTTACCTGTTTGCCCTGTTTTTTGTGGGAAATCATCAGTAACGGGTGAATTGCCGACATCCAGTCAAGTTGCTGGACGTTTTCAAAGTCCGGCATTACGGATTGTGTGTTGATAGCGAATGTTGCCTTTGCTCTTATGAAATCTGTTTCGGCAAGGAAGTTGTATGATTTGATTATTTCGCTGATTTCGGGGCGCATTGCGTCTGTTATTTCGGTCAGAATCCTGATTATTTCGCGTTTTTGTCTGCCTTCGAGTTCTCTTATTTTATTATTTATTTCTATAATTTCCTGTGGTTCAATGAAAACTGTCTTGCCGGTTGCGGATTCGTCATGTACGATTCCCCTTACCTTCCGTTTGTATGCCGAGAGGACAGGTATTACGAGCCGTCCGTCCCTCATGGTTGGCGTAACGTCCTTTTCTGCAGAACTTTCCGCCTGCGCTTTTTTGAGTATTTCTGCCATAGCTTTCGACAGGCTTTTTGTGCTGTTTGCTATTTGACTGCGAATGAGTGCGAGTTCACCGGACGCCTGGTCGAGAATTTGTCCAAACCGGTCAATGACGCCGTCTATTTGCTTTATCTGATGTGGAAACTGTGATATTCCGGCTGCGAGTTGCATCAAATGCGGGCACGGGGTTCTTTTGTTGCAATTATTGAGGCAGGTTAGGACTGCATTTATTGCATTGAGGGCTTGTCTTATTTCAAACAGTTCTTTTTCAGAGATAAATGCTCCTTCAATCTGTATCTTTTTCAGTGCATTACGGATGTCTGGCAATCTGTCTGCCGGAAAATTTTCTTCCTGAAGAATTATTGTCATAAATTCGTCTGTTTGCGACAGTTGTGTTTTTATTAATAAAAAATTATTTGAAAAAGACATCTCTTCCGCTTTCTCTTTTCCCTGCTGCGAGAGGCAAAGATCAGCAACCAACAGTTTTATTGTATCAAACCCTGTTTTCTGTTCATAATTATAAGGATAAATCATAAATTTATTTGTTATAAAAGTTTTATATTAAAAATTGAGTGCAAAAGTACTTCTTTTTTTCAGAACAGTGATTTTCCTGTTCAAATTTTATTATGTAAAAAAAAAATGTTATATTTGCATAAATAATGTATGTTATGGGATATTTAAAATTTGATAAAACATTGCTGATCAATCTTGAGGAGTCTCTTCAGCGTGAGGTTTTATATGCTAACCGTTTCGGGGCGTATCATTCTACAACTGTTACCGGGTGCAACACGAGGAAGTATCACGGGCTGCTTGTTACGCCCGTTCCGCCATCAGCCTGCAGTGATTGTCATGTACTGCTGTCTTCTTTAGATGAGACTGTAATTCAGCATGATACAGCGTTCAACCTTGGCATCCATCAGTATGACAACAATCACTTCAGTCCAAACGGTCATAAATATATCAGGGAATATACAGTCGATAATGTATCCCGGATGCTCTATCGTGTTGGGGGAGTAATACTTGCGAAAGAAAAAATCTTCTCGTCGTCTGAGAACCGTATCATTATTAAATACACTTTGCTCGAGTCACATTCGGCTACAATACTGCGTTTCAGACCTTTCCTCGCATTCCGGAGCGTAAATTCCCTTACATTCGAAAACGACGCCGTAAATCGCAGTTTTGAGGAAGTAGAAAACGGTATCAAAACCAGCATGTATGCCGGCTATCCCGATCTTTACATGCAGTTTTCCAAACCGGCTGACTTCATATTCGATCCTGTATGGAATAAAAACATGGAATATTCCAAGGAAATGGAACGCGGATACCCTTATAAAGAAGACCTTTACGTTCCCGGTTATTTCGAAATGAAGATCAACAGAGGAGAATCGGTATATTTTTCAGGCAGTGACAGAGCAGTCTCAGCCGCTGAGATAGAAGCCCGTTATGAGGAAGAATCTGCCAAACTGACGCCTCAGACAAGTTTTTTCAACTGTCTCAAGAATGCAGCAAATCAGTTCTATTACAGTCCGTCAGGCAATGGTCACTATCTGATTGCAGGTTATCCCTGGTTCAAGGTACGCGCCCGGGACGAGTTCATCGCATTGCCCGGCTGTACACTTTCAACCGGCAATATCTCCCGTTTCGAGCAAATAATGTCAAGCGCGGTCACAGCATTAAAAAAATTCATGACCTCAGGCGAACCCCACAGCATCATACATGGCATTGAAGAACCCGACACCCTGTTATGGGCAGTCTGGACAGTTCAGCAATATTCCGACATATTTGGCATTGAAAAATGCAGGAAAAAGTACGGATCCTTCATCCACAAAATCATCGACTACATACTCAGCAACAGTCACCCCAACCTTAGAATGGATGACAGCGGCTTGCTGTTTTCAGACGGACACACCCGCTCCATCACCTGGATGAACTCATCAATAGACGACATTCAGATCATCCCCCGCACAGGTTACATCGTAGAATTTAATGCCTTATGGTATAACGCCCTGAAGTTTGCAGCAGAATTAAGCAAAACAGTATTCGGCTCCGGAAAACTATTTGAAGCATTAGAATCCCAGGCATCAAGAACCGCAGTTTCGTTCATCGAGAAATTTGTCAACGAACACGGCTACCTGTTTGACTACCTTGATGGACAGTATCCCAACTGGCATGTCCGTCCGAACATGCTGTTTGCCGCAGCGCTCAACTATTCTCCCTTGGACAGATCTCAAAAGCGCAATGTACTAAACATCGTCACCCGTGAGCTTTTGACGCCAAAAGGCATCCGCTCCTTAAGTCCCAAGAGTGAAGGTTACCATCCCTACTGTACCGGACCTCAACGCGAGCGGGATTTGGCATATCATCAGGGTGCAGCATTTCCCTGGCTTCTTGGGTTTTATCTTGAAGCCTATATTAAACTCTACGGCGAACGTGGTATACCATTTGCCGAGCGCATGTTAATCGGTCTCGAAGACGAGATGCAGCGTCACTGTATCGGTACACTTTCAGAGCTTTATGATGGCAATCCACCCTTTCAAAGTCGCGGAGCAACCTCATTTGCTATGAACACAGGAATGATATTAAGAATACTTAGCAAGATGAAATACCAGCAATAATAAACCACAGTCCGGCTTCTCAAAGACATTGCAGGTTTAAAAACAAAAAAAGTCACACGTGGTGACTTTTCAGGCGAACATTTCTTTATGTACTTTTTCAGCGCTCTTCCCTGTGACCCCGGCAGGATTCAAACCTGCGACTTACAGAACCGGAATCTGTCGTTCTATTCACTAAACTACGGGGCCAAAAATCCTTTCAGGTGCGCAAAGGTACTATGAATTTCCGAATCCGCAAACATCCGTTCTCAAAAAACACAGATAATATTTTCCTATCTTCTTTGAGAGCACATGAATATTAAGCATATCAGAAGCGATGGCTATATCTTTTACGGAGCCGTCTTTATATAAAATATCGATGCTGTCGTCAGCCTCGCTGTACATATTTGTAGAAATCTCGTCAGTAACGACAAGGCTTTCGGCAGCGTCTTCAGAAATATCGAAAACAGAAACGAGACGTGCGATTTTGTCTGCAATTAGAGTCCTGGAAACAGGCTGAGAAAAGTATTCTATCTTAAATAGATTCCTGTTAACAAGTCCATCGCTTAACAGTGCCAATACTTTGTCCGCAGACTTTGTCCACGCTTTCATGGCGCACCAGATATCATTATCGTCCAAATCGGTAAAATATCCAATTGCTTCGTCTCCATTTTCAAAATGACTTTTACCTGTTCTATTATAAAGAAAATAGTGTAAAGATGGCGTCGCTTCGAGTTCAATACCTTCTTTAGCGAGATGCTTTGCTCGTTTAAGAGTGTTAATTAACATTTTTTCTGCTGCAACAGCTGTCTTGTGGAGATAGACTTGCCAGTACATCAGGCGACGTGCCATCAGAAAGTTTTCGATGGAATAGATTCCTTTGGCTTCTACAACTAATTTGTCGTCTTTCAGATTCAGCATCTTGATGATGCGGGCGGAGCCGATGTTGCCTTCTGTTACTCCTGTAAAAAAACTGTCGCGCCGCAAATAATCAAGCCTGTCCATGTCTAACTGTCCACTGACCAGCTGATGGAGAAAGCGTTTCGGATATGTATCTCTGAAAATCTCAATCGCAGTGTCAAGTGCTCCGTCCATATCTCTGTTTATGTGATTCATGAGTATGAGCGATATGTCTTCGTGTGAAATGCCGTTGACGAGCGTATGTTCCAGAACGTGTGAAAATGGTCCGTGTCCGATGTCGTGCATCAAAATACAGGCAAGAGCGCTCTGTTCTTCTTTGTCGGAGATCGAATGTCCTTTTGAGCGCAGCTGCGCAATCGCTTCTGCCATCAGGTGCATTGCTCCGATGGAATGGTGAAAGCGGCTGTGTACTGCGCCCGGATAGACGTAGAAGGCAAGACCCAACTGTTTTATCCTGTTAAGACGCTGGATATAAGGGTGGTTTATCAGGCGGAATATCAATTCATCGGGGATATTGATAAAGCCGAAGACGGGGTCATTGATTATTTTTCGTTTTAATGTCATATATTATAGAAGACTCCACGCAACGGTAAGGCCGGCCATAATGATGGAGACCATACTCATCAACTTGATGAGGATGTTGAGACTCGGTCCTGAGGTGTCTTTGAACGGATCGCCAACGGTGTCGCCGACAACTGTGGCTTTGTGAACGTCGCCGCCCTTGCCGCCAAAGTTGCCTTCTTCTACATATTTCTTGGCATTGTCCCAGGCGCCGCCGGCATTTGCCATAAATACGGCGAGTACGAAGCCTGAGGAACAGCCGCCGACCAGCAAGCCCATTACGCCGGAGACGCCAAGCAGAACGCCGGTTAATACCGGAATGATTATCGCGAGAAGGGCTGGCAGAAGCATTTCTCTCTGAGCGCCTCTGGTTGATATTTCGACGCAGCGGGCATAGTCAGGGGTGGCTTCGCCGGTTAAGATGCCTTTTATTTCGTGAAACTGACGGCGGACTTCTTCTACCATGCTCTGGGCGGCGCGACCGACGGCGTTCATGGACAGTCCGCAGAACAGGAAGGCGGTCATTGCGCCGATAAAGGCGCCGGTAAGGACTTTGGGGTTCATTAAGTTGATCTGATAGTAGTTGATGAAGTCGACAAGGCTGGAACTCTGGATCTGTTCCTGGGTTAATGTTGTGATGCCGACTGCTATTTCTTTGCCTCCTTCGGCTAAGCGGGAGAGACCGATTTTGACTTCTTCGATATAGGAGGCTAAGAGGGCGAGAGCGGTGAGGGCGGCGGAACCGATGGCGAACCCTTTGCCGGTCGCGGCGGTAGTGTTGCCCAAGGCGTCGAGAGCGTCGGTGCGTTTGCGGACTTCGGGATCGAGACGGCTCATTTCGGCGTTGCCTCCGGCATTATCGGCGATCGGTCCGTAGGCGTCGGTCGCGAGTGTGATGCCTAACGTGGAGAGCATGCCGACGGCGGCGATGCCGATGCCGTATAATCCTAAACTCAGGTTTTGTGCCGACATCATTTCGGATACGTTGAAGTTGATGGCGCAGAGATATGCCATGATGATGGCGAGTCCGATTGTGAGAACGGGAACTGCTGTCGAGATCATGCCGGTGCCGATACCGGCGATGATGACGGTTGCGGGTCCTGTCTGACCGCTCGCCGAGATGTTCTTGGTCGGTTTATAGGAATGGGAGGTGTAATATTCGGTTACCTGACCGATTATCACGCCTGCGATTAAGCCGCTGATTACGGAGAAGGACAGCCCGAGCCAGTTGTCGATGCCAAGCGCGTACAGGATGCCGAACGTGGCGCCGGCGATGAGGACCGAACTGCCGTTGACGCCTTTGCCTAACGCGCCGAGAAGCTGTTTCATGCCTGCGCCTTCTTTTGTCCGGACAAAGAAGATGCCGGCTATCGAGAGGACGACGCCGACGGCGGCGATGACCATTGGAGCCATTACTGCTTTTAACTGCGCTGCGCCGCTGCCTAAGAACGCTGCCGCTCCCAGAGCTGCCGTAGCGAGGATGGAGCCGGCGTAACTTTCGTAGAGATCGGCGCCCATTCCTGCCACGTCGCCTACATTGTCGCCTACATTATCCGCGATCGTGGCGGGATTGCGGGGATCGTCTTCCGGGATGCCGGCTTCGACTTTGCCGACAAGGTCGGCGCCTACGTCTGCCGCTTTCGTGTAGATGCCGCCGCCTACCCGGGCGAAGAGAGCCTGGGTGGAGGCTCCCATGCCGAACGTGAGCATGGTAGTTGTAATCATTATCAGCTTGTCATGACTGCCGGTGTCGATGAAGGTGTCAAGGACGAGATACCAGGCTGAAATATCGAGCAGGGCGAGCCCGACGACCGTGAGACCCATTACGGCGCCCGCGCGGAAGGCTATCTTGAGTCCGCTGTCTAATGAACTGCGGGCTGCGTTCGCGGTACGCGCAGAGGCGTAAGTCGCGGTTTTCATTCCCAGATATCCTGCAAGTCCGGAGAAAAGACCGCCGGTGAGAAAGGCGCCCGGAACCCACGCGTTTTGCAGACCGAAATATGCCATAACGGCAAACACGGCGGCGAGAATGAGAAACACGGCGCCTACGACTTTGTACTGCTGTTTCAGGTACGCCATTGCGCCCACCCTGACATGCTGAGCGATTTCTTTCATCGTCTCTGTGCCCTCGTCTTTGCCGAGCATCCATTTGTAGAAATAATAGGCGAAACCGAGAGCCAGTATCGCCGCTGCCGGAATTAACCAGAAGATTGGTTCGATTGTATTCATAATATATATATGTATTTATTTGTAAATTTCGGGTGCAAAATTACTGCTTTGTTTTGTAAATACAAATATTTTGTGGCGTTTTTTTTTGTGTCTGCGCCTTAAATCGTCGGCTGCGGGGTTTCAGGGGATGATTGCGTCTATCATTGCGCTCCACGGACCTTTTTGCCCGCGCGTATTTTCCCATCTCACCGCGAACCAGATGGTTTCTCCCCTCATGTCGTCTTCAAACTCGAGTTTGAAGGGGGATTTTGTACTGACAATCGTGTGTGTCAGGTCGTTCCAGCTTTTGGGCTTGACGGGGCTGTGTATCCACGCCAGTTCTGCGCAGTGCTGCCCGTCGGGTTTGCCGCGTCTGTTACTGTGTCCATTTTCATACACGTGAATCTTGAGGTGCGCCAGCCGCGATATGCCTATCTCTACGCTTGGCGCGGTAGTGGCTACAGGGGCTGGGGTGCGTCCTGCTTTGGGGATGTTGAGCCCGATGGAGATTTTCTCGAGGTCAGTCAGAGTGTGGTTGTTTGCCAGATATTCTCTGACGGTTTCCCTGATCAGTTTCTCATAAGCCTTCCTTGCTCCGCGCCTTCCTACGATCGTGACCCTTGTTCTCGTATCGAGGTTGTTGGTTCTTACATAATAGGTCTCATATCTCTCGCCTTTTTCGACGATTTCCTCATATATCCCGGGGGGTATAACGCCACGGTCGACGTATGCCGCAAGATGTTTCTTAAAGTTAATAGACCAGATATAGAAGTCATCTTCTCTTTCGGGTACGTAGTCTTTTTTTGCCATTTTGTTCTTATTTTTTATATTATTTTCTATAAATTTTTATCCTTTATCAGTAACTTTTTCCCTTCTATTATTAGCTCTTTTAATGCCTCAGTTAAATATTTTCCCTTTATCAGTAACTTTTTCCCTTTCATTATTTGCTTTTTTACTGCCTTCGGCAAATATTTCCCCTCTGTCAGTAAGGCTTTCCCCTCTGTCAGTAAGGCTTTTCCCTGTGCCGGTAACTTTCTTGCTACTGTCAGTAAAACTTTCACTACCATTAGTAACTTTCTTACTACCATTAGTAAAGTTCTTACTACCATTAGTAACTTTCTTACTACCGTTAGTAAAAATCTCACTAACGGAAGTAAAACTGTTACCTGCGGTAGTTATGAGGGTACTGACAGAAGGAACAATTTTACTTTCGTTAGTGAAACCTCTACTTTAGTTAATAAAACTTTTACTTCTGCAAAGTTACAAAAAAATATTTACCCTGCAAAATTTTATTCATATATTTTGCAAAAAAATAAAAAAAGGGGAAAAAATTCCCCTTTTTACAAAAAAATTAATTGGATTCTAAAGAAGATTCTCTTTAATCAGGTATTCAGCGATTTGAATCGCATTAAGCGCGGCTCCCTTCCTGATCTGATCGCCGACACACCAGAACGACAGGCTGTTGGGCACCGAGATGTCGTTCCTTATCCTGCCCACGAAAACGTTATCCTCCCCCGCCGCGTATAGAGGCATAGGGTATCTGTTTTCAACCGGCGAGTCGATAACTGTAACCCCCTCCGCCCTGGACATCGCCACAGTCGCCTCAGCTGCCGAAACAGGGCGTTCGGTTTCCATCCAGATCGCTTCGGAGTGAGCCCTGAGAGCGGGAACGCGTACACAGGTCGCGCTGACAGCGACCTCCGAGTGCATGATTTTACGCGTTTCGCCGTGCATTTTCATCTCCTCCTTCGTGTAGCCGTTTTCGAGGAACACGTCTATATGCGGGATCACGTTGAAGGCTAACTGATGCGCAAACTTTTTCACCACCGGCTTTTCGCCTGCCACAATCTGTTCATGCTGGCGAATCAGTTCCTCCATCGCCTCCGCCCCCGCTCCCGAGGCGGACTGGTAAGTCGCGACGTGTATCCTCCTCACGCGCGAAATATCGTCAACCGGCTTTATCGCTACCACCATCTGAATCGTAGAGCAGTTCGGATTGGCGATAATACCCCTCTTCCGGATCCTGGCGTCAGCCGCATTGACTTCGGGCACAACGAGCGGCACATCATCATCCATCCTGAACGCGCTGGAATTATCGATCATCACCGCGCCATGCCTCGTGATCGTTTCCGCGAACTCTCTCGACGTTCCGGCGCCCGCCGACGCAAACGCGACATTCACCCCCCTGAAGTCGTCATTATGCCTCAATTCCCTGACCCTGCATACCTTTCCTCTGAACTCATACACCCTTCCCGCGCTTCTTGACGACCCGAAAAGCAACAGTTCATCAACCGGAAAATTTCTTGTCTCCAATATTCTGAGAAACTCCTGACCTACCGCGCCGCTCACCCCAACAATTGCTACATTCATATTATTTTTAAAAAAAGATTCAACAAAGGCGTCAAAGGTAGTAAAAAATACTGTAACCATCTACCTGCAAATGGAAAAACATCCCCCCGAAATCATAACTTTTTAATTGAAAATAAAAAAAAAACCTGCACAGTAAAAAAAAAACGCCACAATAATTTTGCAGTTTAAAAAAAAAGCATTACCTTTGCAGCCGCAAGATACGAATATAAGGTCTGTTCGTCTATCGGTTAGGACGCAAGATTTTCATTCTTGAAAGAGGGGTTCGACTCCCCTACGGACTACAAATAAATAAACAATACAAAATCAAGGTTTTTACAGCATGGCAAATCACAAATCTTCAAAGAAGCGAATCAGACAAACAATGTCAAAGAGGTTAGAAAATCGCTATTATGCAAAAACGGCAAGAAACGCCGTAAGAACATTACGTACATCAACCGACAAAACGCAGGCGTCAGAGTTGTATAAAAAAGTCAGCAAGATGTTAGACAAATTAGCGAAGAAAAACGTCATTCACAAAAATAAGGCAGGCAATTTGAAGTCGAAGCTCGCATTGCACGTAAACAAGCTCAGTTAATTTACGTACAGGTTCCCTTCGATTTGACAGTTTAATATAAACCCCCGGGCATAATGTCCGGGGGTTTATTAGTGTTCTCCCGTTCGATAATTTCAAAGAATAATCACAGTCTGTTTTACAATTTTCACGGGACCGATCAATCCCGCCGGCATAAGTTTTGATCCCCTGTTAAAATAGTACCACGGCGTAAAAGTTTTGCGTTCTGTCACCGGTCTGGGTTCATCTCTCAAGACCCAGTCCGGTAACGCTGTCATCGCCCTCAAGCCTTGATTTTTATCGGTCCATTCAAAATCTTCAGGATACTGTTCATCTCCAATCAGCCGGTTTACCCATGTATTTGTCACTTTAATTTTCACAGTATTGTTTCCTGCCTTCAGATACCCGGTAATGTCTGCCTTGAAAGGCGGAAACCACAGCACAGCCGCATCCTGTCCGTTAATTTCGAGCGACGCCATATCATAAACCACACCTAAATCAAGCATTACGCGGTGTGTTGCATCTAACTCCGCCTTGTTTATTTTAATTGTTTTTTCATAAATAGCGGTACCTGAAAAATATTTCACATCCATATCTTCCTGTTGACTGAAATCTATGAGAGTAGAAAACTGTCGCTTGAAAGGTTCTTCTTTTGTTTTTGGAATAAATATTACATTCCAGTCATTATCAACTTCCGTAGATTTCTCTTCAATCACACGGTGATCTTTAATTTTTGCATATTTCATATAACTATGCGGGAAAATAAGAAACAGTGAAGCGTTTTTTTCGACCTTCACATCTATCAGCGTTTTGCCCTCGAGATTTTGACGTACAGTTCCGCTGTAAGCATTGATTGTCCCTGTATATGCGTCCCAAATTTCAGGTTGACTTACAGGTATTGGCAGTTGATAACTTATCACTCGCGTTTCGCCTGCGTTACGAACAAAGAATATGTCTGCTTCCGGGATACGGCGATGCACAAGGCTATCACTTCGCGAAACGAAAGTACCTTGTTGCAACAGCATTTGGCAGCGCGAAAGGTAAGTGAAAAATGCTTTTGCTTCGACAGACCAGGTTTGATTTCGGCTAAAATGCGTACCGTAATGCGCAAATCCCCATCCGGGCTGATATTTGTCGTCAAGCGGATTATGCGCCCAAGAATGAAGGTAATAGCGGTTTATCCCGTAGGAAAAACCCATATCGGCAGGGCGTTTCAGCATCGCGGGCGTTTCAGTGAAGCGGCAGGTTGCCTCCATACCGGTAAATGCCTCTGCACCATAAATTCGCTTGCCGTATTTGGAAACGGCGTCAATCATCTCGTCGCCAGCCGTAGGGTTATTGCTGTGTACCCAAAATTCGGTTGCAGGCAAATCTGTCAGTGCCACACCCTGTTCGGTGTCGAATGGCACTGCGCCGATACTGCTGTACGGTTCCCATACGAATTGAAATCCCGCTTCATTTACCATTTTCTTTCCTGTGGCATAAGATTCGAGGAATAAACTGTTTACGACATCTGCCCAGTCGTGAGTGAAGATCGTTGATTCTTCGCTGATGCCATTCGGATATTGCAGACTGTTGCGTCGCTGATTGATAATGCTGTCGCTGCGCGAATATGCAAGTGCAATATACCGCGCAGGATCATAACCTTTTAAACGAATAAAATCCTTACGGAAATTAGGACTCCAAAGTTGATAACCTGCTTCGTAACTGTCGAGCCAAATATTGTCGAATGTTGTACCAATATATTCAGGAAACCGTTCTTTCAGCGGATTTAATACATTGTTCCAATGTCGGCGAGTGGCTGCGGGATTCATTTTGTCGGCTTCGAGTGCTGTTTCAGAGACATCTTCGGGAGTAGGGTGCGAGCGTAAAAAAGTAGGATAATAACCAATGCGATAGATAGTCCAATCGCCTGCCGGAGCGTTCCACAAGAAACGTCCATCTTTTGAAATATTTGCTGAAACGTCTATTATATCGCCTGCCGTAATGTCTTTTCCTGACAGAACTGCAAATGTTGCCTCATCTTTATAATATGCTTCACCTTCCTTTCCTGATGCGGGATTAGGCAATGTTATATTTATATCTTTACCGCCTTTTATTTTTGCTTCGCTAAACCATACGGTTTGCATCCCATCTTCGGGCTCAACCCACGGTCCACCTGTGTGTGACCAGCCCGGAGTGTTGTGTATTCCAACTTTAAGTCCAAGACGTTTCGCCTCTTTCAGCGCGTGTCCGAGCGCGTCGAAATACGCCTCGCTACGATAGGTGTTTTCAACCCAGGGTGTTTTCAACGGGTCTATCCACGAAGGCGCATTGAAAATCACAACACCGCCTACGCCCGATGTTTTCATTGCTTCGAGGTCGAGTGTCATACCCTGTTTAGAGTAGTTTCTGCCGAGCCAGTGCCACCATGCCTGTGGTTTATATGCGTCAGCAGGAGAAACAAACTGCGATGCAAGACTTTGCAGTGTTTCAGAAGTGTTGTCTTGAGCCAAAATTGCTGAAAAATTCAGAAAAAATAAGGCAAATAGAAAGAAAAAGATTTTTTTCATTTTTTTATCTTTAGATTTTGCAAACTTACATTTTTTTCATGAAACCACAAAATAAAATCAAAATTGCGACTGTAGATTTAGTATCTCGAATGAAATTTTGTTCACGTAGCTGTTTCAAAAATTTTGAAGCAGCCTTTTTGATTAAAAGAAACTGAACGACAAGTCTTATTGTATATATGTTATCACGATTTGTTAAAAAAACATTAAGCGAAAATGGCGATCGAATAGTTATACCTCATTAATTCAAAATTGACGCCCGAAAAAGCGTGTCAGTTAATGCCATTTTATCGCCCAGTAACCGCAGTACATTTATACATTATATCTTAATCAGTCCAGAAACATTTTTCGGGCAATTTCTCTGTGTTCCAGAATGTTTTGCGCATGAATTGATGAAGCCAAAAAAAAGACAACCCAATTGATTCTGTAGGCAAACTCTACTGTGTATAACCATTCAACACAGCAAGCCGAATATAAAGACCTGAACGATTATTTGCGTTAAAAACCAATGAAAAAAATTGGGGTTAAGACGATGAATAATTAGCACCGTACAGCGCTCAGAACACCGCGGCAATCTTGCGAATCTGGGCAAGCCGGTCTTTAACAGACTTGTCTTTACGCGCGGTTTGCATGTTATATTTTGTCTGTATGCGCATAAGAGTATCGGCTTCAACACCCAGCGCGGCTTCAAAGAGAAGTGCGGTATTGGCGGTAAGAGGACGGCGTGCATTGAGTATTTCATTCAAAACAGTGGACGACATTCTCATTTCTGCGGCAAGTTTGCGTTGCGATATGCCGCGATACTCTATTTCATCTTTCAAAAGTTCGCCCGGATGATATGGACGAAACGATTCCAGTTCGTTTGCTGTTATCTTTGCCATAATACTTTTATTTATAATGATTTGTAATGTATGTTAATGAACACAATTCAACGGCACTTTGGTCGCCGGGGGTTAAAATTTCCTGAAATTCAAGACGGTATTGATCATTGATGCGCAAAGAAGAGAACCCCTGCCTGTCGCCTTTCAGTTTTTCATACCGTAACGAATTGTAAATATACAATTCTTCCATACGCTGTACTTCAATCAAAACTTTTACACATTTCAAGTATCCGTTTATGATCTGCGGTTAATGGAAGCGGCGGCGGAAGTTTCGGGCTACCTTTGCGCCCGTTACAATATCGCTGAGGAGTTGTTAAAATCGCCGTCATCCGGGGATCGCAATACAATGGTTGTGAAGCTTGTGCGTGACATAGCGATATACAACTGCCATAGCTTTTCGGCTCCGGTAAACATACCTGAAAACAGGATTAAAGGGTACGAAAACGCTATTAAGCTTCTGCGTGACATTCAGAGCGAGAAGGCGTCTGTTCCGGGTCTGGAACGGCTGACGACAGCGTCTGACGGGAGCGTGTCGAGTAATTTTATCGCTTTTGACAGCGAGCCTGTACGTAATCATTATATGTAACAATGAATTAAGAATTAAGAATGAAAAATGAAAAATTAAAAATGAAAAAGACCACACGTCCCCCTGATGCGGGGGTTATCCTGTCGACAGTGAGGGAAGAGCCCCGGAGTTATGCCGGGCAAAGCATAGCGTCGTGGCGCCGTGCGCTTCGTTCGTTCGAGAATATAGACATGCCTGTGCGGAAATATCTTTATGATCTTTACGAAGATATTCTGTTAGACGGTCAGATTGAGGCTACCTGGGGGAAACGCAAGGACAGCGTACTTAACCGTCGTCTTGAGTTTGTATTCGCCGGCGAAAGAGACGAACAGGTAACGGAACTTCTAAACTCGCCGGACATGCGCCGGATAGTCGAAGAGTTGCACAACTCAATAATTTACGGTTATACACTGCTTCAGATAAATGATATTTGGCGTGACACGGAACAGGAATCCTTCCGGATTGATTTTGATCTGATTCCGAGGTCAAACGTTCATCCGGAAGCGAAGTTTGAGTGTGTAAGCAAGGATTCGGGCAGCGTAACTGCAGATATTAAATATATGGAAGCCCCGCTGGACCGTTACGTTGTTTATGCGGGCAATCCGACGGACAAGGGTTTGCTGGTTAAGGCGGCGCCGTTTGTGATATACAAGCGTGGCGCGCAGGGGGACTGGTCGAAGTTCTCTGAAATGTTTGGGATACCGTTTCGGGAGGCTATTTACGAGGCGTTTGATGATGCGACGCGAGAAACGGTGCAGCAGGCGTTGAAGAACTGGGGCGCGGGGATGTCTCTGACGCATCCGAAATCTATTGAGATCAAGTTGCACGAAGCGGGGGACAAGTCGGGCTCGGTGAGCGTGTATAAGGAATTTATCGCCCTGTGCGACGCCGGTATCAGTAAAACTGTTCTGGGTAATACCCTGACAACAGAACAGGGAGAGAATGGGGCTCGCTCTCTGGGGGAGGTTCACTTGCAGGTCGAAGATGCGAAGATGCGCTCGGATGAAGTTTTTTTGCTGTCGGTTCTCAATACTCAGTTCCGGAAGATATTAAAGACTTTCGGGTTTGATGTGAATGGCGGAAAAATCTGCTTTGAACAGGAAGGAGAGGACTGGGAACTGATTGACAGGAAATGGCGGGTAATCGGCTCGGTTATGGATAAAACGCCTGTGTCGGATGATTATATTTACGCCGAGTTAAACATTCCCAAGCCGGAGAACTACGATGAAATGAAGGAGGAAATGATCTTTCAAAAAATGCAGGGATTTGATCCCCGGGCAGGGCAACCGCAAGGGTTGCCCCTGCAAACAACCGGGGGAGGGGAAGAGGGCGCACACACAGGTCAGGGCGCACACACAGGTGCGCCCCTGCAAACAGGACTGATTGGGCGGCTGAAAAGTTTTTTCGCATAGCGGCGGAGAACGAGAAGCCCGAAATAGACGACCTTGACATGGTTTATTTCAAACGTTCCTCCGCCGAGTTCCTGACAGCCCTCAGGACGTTCCCCGCCATATATGCTCTGAACAGAAGCGAGACATACAGAAAGGTTATCGAGGATATGAAAGACGGTTATCACGGTATTCACCCTGATCTGTTTCGTATCTGGTCTGAGAACCTGTGTCGCGGCATATCCGGCGTGATGGCGGGGGAAGAGCATGCGGGACTGCGGGAACAGTTAAAGGCAAACGTTACCCGGTTTGCAGCATACAAGGCACACGAGGCGACAAGGGATGTGGAACGCGCCCGGGCGGACATGGACGGAGTGGAACGCAGCGGGAAGGACTATCGAACGTTTGCCAGAAAGACGCTGAACGCTTACACCCGGTACCAGGCGGCGGAATATAATGCGGTAATAGCCCGCGCCCGTTCTGCAAAACAGTATTTAGACATGACAGGCGACGGGATAAGAACGGAACTTTATCCCAATCTTAAATGGCTTCCGTCGCGCAGCGCCCATCCAAGAGACGAACATGTGAAATTTTACGGGCTGACGCTTCCGAAAAATCACCCGTTCTGGAACAGTAATCAGCCGGGGAACCTGTGGAACTGCAAATGTGACTGGACGGAAACCGACGAACCGGTAACCGAAGGCCCATTGCCGGAGGTTCCTCCGGCAAAAGGCATGGAAGGGAACCCGGCGGTGACAGGGGAAATTTTTACGGATAAGGCGACGTACCTGCAAAGACAACCGGCGGAGCCTGTAATTACAGGTGTAGAGAACTCCGGGTGGCTGTTCCGGAATCCCAAAGAGTGGAGAATGGACTACTTTACAGACAATGAAGGCGTGCTGATCACAAGCCGCGATCGGATTGAATCGGGCAAACTCAATGATCACGAGCGGGAGAAGTTTGCCAAGGAGTGGAGCATGTGCAGAGTGCTGGCTCACAACGCTCAAAAGATTGAGTTTCTTGCGGAACGGGAGGGCGAATATGATATACTGTTTAACGGGAAGCCCGCAGACCTGAAAAAGACGGGAAGCCATAACAATATAGTTGAATATGCAAGCAAAGCGATTAACAGGCAACATGCGGAGTTTGTCGTGTTTGAGTTTGAGGTGTTTAACGATAAGATACGGCAGCGCCTAAAGTGGCTGGAAGATAACGGCTATAAAGGGAAAATAATATATTATGTCAGGGGAACCGGAGATATGGTACGGCTATAAAAAGCGACGGCGGCTATAAAAGCCGCCGAAGGAGGTACGAACCCCTGCGGGAACGTTCCGGGGACAAAGGTAGTAATAAATTTTTAATCAGCAAGCAAAAGGAGATAAATTTTTTTAATAAACAATGGACAGAGATGGGAAAAATTAACAGCAACCAATTTGTGACTGTCAGGGCGCACACACAGGTGCGCCCCTACAGGGAGAGGCAAAAAGGGGAATTAATTAACGATTAAATAACGTTTAAATTTTTCAGATATGGAAGAAAAAGAAAAGCAGACCGTTGAAATGACGGCAGCAGAGCGCGCTGAGTTTGAGTTTTTTAAACAGGAGCGGGCAAAGAAAGCGGCAGCAGAGCAGAGAAAGAGCAGCCGCGAGATTTACCGGGGAATGGTAGATGAGGAAGTGACAGGGGCTATCCCCGCGCTTCGCGATTTGAGCGGGGTACTGATGAGGGCAAAGAAAAAAGTCTTTGATGATTTTCGGGCAATTCTTGATATGAAAAGCGACATTATGCACCTGACAAAAGACGGGCAGCAGTCGCACACTTTCACGGACAGGGAAAACCGGTTCCGGCTTATGCTGGGCGTGTATATGCTTGACGGCTATGACGACACAGTGGAATCGGGCATCGCGATGGTGCGGGAGTATATCTCGTCGCTGGCAGGAGACAACCCGCAGACACAGGCTCTGGTTGCGATGGTAATCAAGTTGCTTGCCAGGGACAACGCGGGGAACTTGAAAGCGAGCAGGGTAGTACAGTTGCAAAAATTTGCCGAAGAATCGGAGGACGCGCTGTTTCTGGAGGGCGTCCGGATCATTCGGGAATCGTACCGCCCGACGCCCTCAAAAACATTCCTCCGGGCGGAGGAACGAGACGAGAACGGCGGGTGGCGGTCAATACCGCTGGGAATGACGGAGGTTTGATGAATAAAGAACGGTAGAGACGCCCAATTGTAGAGACGCCCAAATTGGGCGTCTGTACGTACAAAAAATTTGAATTATCATGAGAAAGATTAAAGAGATCGTTAGAGGCGCGATTAATCGCGTCTGTACATTCGTTTTGTGCGGTTTACTGTTCTGTTCCTGCGGGGGCGCAAAGAAGACAGTGAAGGCGAATGTTGCAGAGAGTGCATCGAGAGAAAGCATGACGGAGGTAAAGTCGACATCCGAAACAGTGGCGGCAGATGTTTATTCTTTGATGGAAGAAACTGTGGAGCAGAGGGCGAAAACCGAGGACATTGAGGTTTTCATAACCGAGTATTCGGCTCCGGACTCAAATAAAGCCGTCTACGCGACGAAAACCGTAAGGATAAGGAAAGTATCCACCGACAGTACAAAAGTCGAAAGCAGGGCTGTTTCTGTGGATTCTGCGGCTATTTATTCCGTGGATTCGGTTTCTGTCTATGAAAATTTATCTGAGGATACGTTTTTTGAGTCGGAAAAGGAGACAGTGAGGGAGTCGAATCTGCGTGGTATCGTGCCGGGTATAATTGCCCTGGCTGTTTTGTTTTTTGTTTTCAGGTATTGGCGTAAGAATTAAGAATTATGAATTAAAAAAGACATGAGACGGGGTGCGCCCCTACGTATGGCTTAACTGTAAAGTGTTAAGCCATAATTATTTATGAGAAAATATAGAATTATTATCACTACCTTTGCAGGAGTTAAATTTTTAATAAATGGAGCGCGATATTTATCTTTACGGAATTATTAAACAGGGAGAGAAAGCGGCAGCGGCAACGACGGCGCGGCTGATTCGCGAGAGTCAGAATTATGATGTTTTGCGGCTGCATATTAATTCGCCAGGCGGCGACGTGTTTGCGGGTCTTATGCTTTATGATCTGATGAAAAGTTCAAAAGTTCCTGTTGATGTTTACATTGAGGGCCTGTGCGCTTCCATTGCGTCGTTTATTGCGTTAGCGGGGCGCAAAATCTACATTGAACGCAGCGCTCTGATGATGATTCATGCTCCGATCTGCTCGGTTGCCGGCAAAGCGGATGCTATTGAAAATGCAGCGGTGCTGCTCCACAAGGTAGAGGGTCTTTTTGAAGCCAGGTATTCGGAAAGGACGGGTAAAACCGCAGAGGAAGTGAGGGGCTGGCTGAAGGGAGACAACTGGTTTACGGCGGAGGAAGCAAAGGGAGCCGGGCTGGTTGATGAAATCACTGCATCGAGCAGCGCCTCGCTTCGAGTGTCGGCGTCGCTGATAAAAACGCTGAGCAGTGGAGAACTTATCAAAAATTACAGGGCTATTCTTAGTATTAACAATAAAATTTTAGAGAAAACTATGGGAAATCCAAATGTTTACGCGGTCGCTCTGGGTATGCCGGGCGAATCGGAAGAAAGCAGCGTGTTGAAGAAAATCAGTGCGCTGGCACAGGAAAAAGACAGTCTTGCGGCTGCTGTTGCGGCGGGCAAGGTAAAGGTTACGGCGCTGGAAAAAACAGTTGCGGAGTTCAAAACGGCAAGGGTTACGGCGCTGGTTGACGGCGCGATTGCTGCGAAGAAAATTACGGCGCAGGAGAGGAATACATATCTTGCTCTTGCAGAAAAGGACGCGGAGAACGTGGAAAAGATTCTCGCCAAAATGCAGGGAGTCGGACGTATCAATGCACAGATCAATCAGCCGGTCGGGGTTTCGGCTGCTGACTGGGACACACTTGAGAAACAGGGCAAACTCCTGTCTCTGAAACAGAGTCAGCCGGAAGTTTACGCCGAACTTTACAACACAAAGTTTGGAGTTTGACCTCCCTCCAGCCCCCCCCCTGTAGAGACGCCCAAATTGGGCGTCTGTACGAGGGAGGGGCAAAAGGGGTAATTAATTAACAATTTTAATTTTTTTAAAGATGGCTTTACAAAAAGAAATCTGGGTAAGCGGTATTATTCCGCTGCTCTTTGCGGACAACAGTTTTGCTGTCCGTTCGGTGAATCACAGCCCGTTTGTTACGGGAGCTACCGTTCATGTTCCCAATGCGGGGGAGATTGAAGCGGCGAGAAAAACGAGACTGCGGACTGCAGGCTCTGTCAACCTGGCGGCTGAGACGGCGGATTTGGATCTTGAGTATCCGATTCAGAAGTATTACGTTGGTCCGTATGTTATTCCGAATCTGGAAAGCGTAGAGCTTTCGTATGACAAGCGCGGGGCGATTATCAAAACCATGGCGGACAGGATCAATGATGCTGTCTGTAAGGATCTGCTCACGAACTGGGTTCCGGGTACGTTTACAAAGGTTGCGACAACGGGCGGGAATGTTCCTGCTACTGCTCCATCGGCGACCGGGAATCGCAAAGCGCTTTTGCGGACTGATATTATCAATCTTCGCATGCAGTTTGACAGATGGAATATGCCACAGGCCGGTCGCTGCCTTCTTCTTGATGCGGACATGGGCGGTCAGTTGCTTGTCGGTTTGACGGAATCACAGGCGGCAGCGTATCTGAGCACGGCAGACGCGAAGACGGGCAAAATCGGGACTCTTTTCGGTTTTGACATTTACGAGCGCGGAAGTGTTCTCGTTACCACGGCGTCCGGCGGTCTTAAAAGCGGCAATGCGACGGCTACGGACAGCGTTGCGGGGCTTGCGTGGAGTGAATCGGCAGTGAGCCGGGCGCTCGGCGAAGTCAATGTTTTGGGCAGTTATGGCGATGCTGCCGAGTTTGGGGACGTTGTCTCTGTGAGTGTTCGTGCAGGCGGTTCGGCTGTACGGAGCGACGGAAAGGGAGTTGTTGTTCTTTATCAGGCTACTTGATGAATTATGAAGAAGGATAAAATTACGACAGAGACGCCCAATGCAGAGACGCCCCAGGCAGTACGGCCCCCCCAAGCAGAGACGCCCAAATTGGGCGTCTCTACGAAACCGGTTTGGAAGAGCGAGATTGGGCGGTGGTTTTTCAGGGGGAGTTATTTTCTTTCGGAAGAGGAGGCGCTCACCTCCGTAGAGACGCCTGAATTGTAGAGACGCCCAAATTGGGCGTCTCTACAGGGAGGGGAATTAAATTAAATTTAAATTTATTTTTATGTTACAACAGGTAAATATTATCAGAGAGAATTCATCACTGACGCGGTTTTCGAGCAATCAGGACCGTGTTAGCGGAATTCTCTTTTCCGACAAGGACGGAGTGCCTTCGGAATTGAGCGATTTGGGGATGACGACGATAAACGGGATTGCGGTGGTAAGACTGGGTTCGGCTCAGTTTTTCGAGCAAAAGCAAAGCGTTTTAACCGGCGTGACATCGAGAAAGGCGTCCTTCGCGGCAATCGCATTTTTTAATGCGAATCCATCGGGCGTACTGTGGCTTGGAATTAAGTTATCGCAGACGGCGTTTACAGCGGCGGATGTTGTTGCGTTTCAAACGGCGACGGGCGGTGAAATGCGGCAAACCGGGATTGACGGGGGGGACAAGACTCTTATTGCCGCGATTGTGACAATGGAGGCAAATAAACAGCCTTGTCTTGTGATTGGCAATGCGACAGTGGCGAGCGCCGTGTTGAAGACACAGGTAAGTCCGAGCAGTGAAGGTTATGCGCATTTTGTCGGGACAGACGCGGCGGGCGGTCCCTCGGCTGCAGAACAGGGCGCCAAAGCGTTTGGCGAATTTTTGGGCAATATCTCAAAGGCACAGGTGCATGAATCAACCGGCTGGGTTTCACGTTTTCCGTCACAGGTTGCCATACCGGGATTCTGCGACGGGACGGCGCTGGTGGGCAAGGTTGCAGCCGATCTGGAGGCGATAAGCGCGGCGGGCTATATCTTTTTCTGTACTTATCCTGGTTTGGCGGGAGTTTATTATTCGGGGAGCAACTGCACGAAGCCTGACACAACGATCGAAGCATACCGGACGATGAACAAGGCTTGCCGGGGGATTTATGCTTCGCTTGTTCCAGAACTCGGACGTCCTCTGTATGTTGATCCTGTAACGGGCAAGCTGAGCGAAGATACCTGCGCTTATCTTGAAATGACGGCTCAGCAGACGCTGGACGATATGGAGAAAGCAGGGGAACTTTCGGGCTGGGCGGTTGAAATTGACAGGGAACAGAATGTGCTTGTAACGTCGACGGTAGAGATTGCGATCAAACAGGTACCGGTTGGCGTGATGAGGACAGTGAATGTGAGAATCAGTTTTGTTACTAACGTTTAAGGAAAGGAGGAAAATTTATGAATGGAGTTCCGATGATTAACGGCTATACCTACGGTTGGGCTGATATTGTGGTAAACATTGCCGGAATACCGGTAACGGGCATTACTGCGATAGAGTATGAAGATGATCAGGAAATGCAGGACAATTACGGCGCGGGTCGTTATCCTGTGTCGCGGTCTAAAGGGATCATCAAGTGTAAGGGTAAAATTACTCTTTATCCGGAAGAAGTAATTGCTATTACCGGAAAGGCGATGAATGGCAGGCTTCAGGACATCGGCCCGTTTTCGGTTGTGGTGTCATACATCCCTGATGGAGTTTTTAAAGTGACAACCGACAAGCTGTATAACTGCCAGTTTACAAAAAACTCGCGGGCATGGGCACAGGGGGATATGAGCAAGCCGGTTGAACTTGATCTTATGATTTCACATATTGAGTGGGGGAAATAAAGATGGCAAAACAGATTAAAATCGAAGTTACAGACGGGGAAAAGACATTTTCCTGTACGGTAAAGCGTCCGGACGTTGCAACGCTGAGCCGTGTAAACAAGTTGGCGAAAGCCGACGAGGTGATGGCGGCTCAGGAGTTGCTGAAGGGCTGCTGGGTTGAGGGAGACAGAGAAATCCAGGAGGACGGTTATCTGCTGATGGCGGCAGTAGGGCGGATGGGTGAATTGCAGGCCGGAGTGAGCGCTGAAATAAAAAACTGATACGGGCGTTTGAAATCAATCCGAGAGAAAAGACTGATCCATATTCGGATTTGATGAAAAAAAGCGCCCTTGTCAGAGCAAATTTCGGAGTAAAAATTGAGGATTTAAGCGCCAAAGAGTTTGCGGAACTGTATAGCCAGGCATTGTGGCTTGAAGGTTGGCGGCTCGGTAATCAGTCGGAGATGCTGGCGTATTTGTTTGGAGGCAAAAATTAGAGACGCCCAAATTGTACAGACGCCCAATTTGGGCGTCTGTACGAGGGAGGGGCAAAAATTATAAAATTTTTCCATAATGGGAAACAATATCGTAACATTTACAGTAAATATAGACGGGGATGCCGCTCGAGTGTTGAACGACATCACCCGGACAGCGGGAGAAAGCACTGAGAGATTTAATGGTTTTACGTCGGCGTTAGGGACATTCCGTGATATAGGGCTTTCGCTCAGTTTTATTTCCCAGGCCTGGGGTAAGGTTGCCGGATATACAAGCCATGCGATTGAAGCGAACAGGAACTATCAGGTTGCGGCAACAAAACTTGGTCAGGTGATGGGGAATACGATGGGCGCCAGGGGGGAAGAAATACAGAGTATTTTAGACCTTGCGGCGGCTCAGCAAAAGCTTGGCGTTGTGAGCGACGGCGCTCAACTTGCGGGCGCCCAGGAGCTGGCTACTTATCTTACAAGGGCTGATTCTTTAAAAAAGGTGCTTCCGGCAATGAATGATATGATCGCTCAGCAGTATGGCGTTAACGCTTCGCAGATGGAGTCAGTGAATATTGCGACCATGGTTGGGAAGGTGCTGCAGGGACAAACGGGCGCTCTGAGCCGGTATGGTTATTATTTTGACGAGGCTCAGGAGAAAATATTGAAGTTTGGCAGTGAAGAGCAGCGCGTGGCTGTGCTGACGGATATAATCACGGAATCGGTCGGGGGCGTTAATGCTGCTCTGGCAGCAACGCCAGAGGGCAAAATGAAACAGCAGGCTGATGATATGGACGCCCTGGCGGCAAAGGCAGGGAAGGTTTTGACGGACATAAAGGTTGCTTTTGCGCCGGTAGTGAATGAGATTTTGGCGTCGGTAATAGAACCGGTTGTAAACGGGATAGACAGTTTTGTCCGGGGGTTTAGAGAGGGTAATCCTGTTTTTGTAGCAATAGCGGCAGTTGTTGGCGGGTTGACCGCGGGACTGATTGCTTATAAAACGGTGATAATGGCAGTGTCGGCGGCGACAAGGATATGGGCTGTGTTCCAGGCTGGTCTTAATCTGGTTATGTCGATGAATCCGGTTGGGATAGTTATTGCTTCGGTGGTGGCGATGGTGGCGGTGATTGCGGTTTGCTGGAATAAGTTTGCAGGTTTCAGGGCGTTCCTGATAACGGCGTGGGACACTGTAAAGCAGTTTGGCAATATTCTTAAAGAGGCTGTAATTGACCGTGTAAAAGGTCTTTTGGAGGGCATAGGCGCAATCGGGCAGGCAATCGGAAAACTTTTTCAGGGTGATTTCAGCGGCGCGTGGGAGTCTGCAAAGGAGGGCGTGATAAAATTTTCAGGTCTTGAGGCTGTACGAAAAGCAGCTGAGGGGGCTGGGGAGGTGTTTGGTAATATTGCCGATAATTTTAAGAAGAATCTTGCTGCAACCTCCCCTGACCCCTCCGAGGAAGAGGGAGAGGGAGAGGGCGCCCACGAGGGGCTCCTCTCCGAGGGCGACGGTGGAGGCGCCCCAATTGTAGAGACGCCCGAATTGGGCGTCTCTACGGAACTGACGTCCGGCATGCTTGGAAAAAGGGCTGCATCAGCGACGGAGAGCAGGATAAAAAACATTAATATCACGATAGACCGTGTTATAGAGCATTTCACGGTACAGACGACTAATCTGAAGGAAAGTACGGGAAGGATCAGGGATTTAGTTGCCGAGGCGCTTATAGAGGGTATTAATGATGTAAATCTGTCATATTAATAAACAATTATGAATTATGACGGCTTTAAACTTTAGATTTTCGGCGGCAGGGCTTGGCTATGTGATGAAAAGCGCTGTTTATCCGCTTGTGCCGGTAGCAGAGCGAAAGCAGCCGGCTGGGGACGAGTTCCGGGCGGATGGCGTGAGGCTTCCGCTGGTGGGGACGATGAACGGCAAAAAGGTGATTGTGCCGCTTGTTATAAAGAGCGAATCCGGCGAACAGATTAATTTTGACGAGGCGGTTGTGAGCGTACAAAAAAACAGGGAAATAATCTGCACTCAGTTAGTGGGCGGCAGGGGGACTGTAAAGGAATATGTTTCCGACGGAGATATGGATTTGACCATTACGGCGGCTGTGGTTGCGGTTGACGAGGATGGTTATATGATTGATGATTATCCTTACGAAGCGCTGAAGGAAATTGTTACCGTGCTTGACTCTCCGGAACGGCTTTATATCGTGAGCGATTTTCTGAAAGTGTTTGACCTGGACGGCGGTGATTACGGAATAGTGATAGAGAGTTATACTGTGCGTCAGGAGACGCACACAAACAGACAGGTATTAACGATAAATGCGGTAAGCGATTATGATTACACAATTTACAGTGAAGATTAATGGTTTAGTCGCCCTGATTGCGTTCGACAAAGCAGATTGTAAAGTCACGCTCCCGGGAGGCGTCGACAAAGCGGACACGGAAATCGGCGTCACTGCTGCTGTCCACAAATTCCCATTCTCCGCATTTGGACGGGGTGCGGGAGACAGATTTGACCCTAAGTTTTGCGCTTGCGCGCTCGGAAGTGATGTGTACGAGAAAATCGGCTTTGGCGCCAGCGCCGACAACTTTGACTTTGCCGAAAAGGGGAATGCCTTTGCATTTGCAGTCTTTAATGGGAGTGGAGGAAATAAACAGCGCGGCTGTGAGAAGAACGGCTGCAGAGAGAAGTATAATGCGTTTCATAATGCGGGGATTTTTAACGATAAGATAAGGGCGTTTAAAGAAGGTTTAAATTATGTTTAAATTGACGGCAAAAATAACGGTTACGGGGACTAAAACGTGGGTATTTCGTCATGTTTCCGAGTGTGAAATCGAGCGGGACATTGAAAAAATTACTTCTACCTGTAAACTGCGTTTGCCAAAGCGGACAAAGTGGGCAAATGAATCGGAGATACCTGTCAGGCGGGGCGATAAAATAAAGGTGGAACTTGGTTACGACGAGAGGCTGGAAACTGTGTTTACCGGTTATGTCCGTACCGTGGGGGCAAAGGTTCCGGTGGAAATATCGTGCGAAGACGAAATGTTTACGCTTAAAATGCTGCCGGCAAAAAAGAAGACTTACAGTTCGGGCAACCTGCAGGAGATACTCGATGATCAGATTGGCGGAGCATGCAGGACAAAGGTACACGGAAGGCAGAATATCGGTCAGTATACCGTCAATTCGGATACTGTTGCACAGTTACTGGGGGAGTTTGCGGAGAGTGGTATTTTGTCGTTTTTCCGGGACGGCGTGCTGTATTGCGGCGCCATGTTTGACCACGAGGCGGAGATAACAGGTTTAACGCCTGTTTACCGGTTTGGGGACGGGGGCAACATAATTGACGACAGTAGCCTGGAACAGAACTCGGCAGAAGATACCCGGCTTAAAATAATGGCGAAGGGAACCGACAGAGACGGGAAAAAAATATCGTGCGAAGTTGGGGACAGTGAAGGGGAGATTCGCACGTTTTTCAAGTATAACACTACGGAGGAAGAACTGAAAGCGGAAGCGAAAGGCAAACTTGCAGAGTGGAAAGTTGACGGTCTGACAGGCTCTTTTTCTACTTTCGGCGACCATCCGCGATGGCTGTTGGATGTTATAAAAATAGTGATTGAGGGTAGCGGGTATATTTGACAATGATTTATGCAGGGAAAGCGACGGGCATTTTTTGACGGCGGATATTGCGCGTTATGGAGTTGATGTTGCCCGGATACTTGTATGGAAGGGATATAAGGTT
>JAIRYM010000112.1 GCA_031267615.1 Dysgonamonadaceae bacterium | reverse complement strand
ATTATTTTTTTATAAAGTTTCCAAATTTTTATATTTGCTGCCGGATTCCCTATGGCAATCACTTCGTTTTCCCTGTTTAATAAAAAACACTGATGTTCCATCGCAGCAGGAAAATGATTCTTTTTGTCTATTGAGTTGGTCATATCAACGACTATCGGATAGTCAAACTCATTAACATTAACAAGTATCGACAGTTCCTTTTTGCTTTTGGGCTGGAATAAAAACACAAAACCAAGTTTATCCTGAAACAAACTGTCAGATTCTTCAATCAGTTGTTTCCAGTCCGATAATTTAAGACGACAACTGCTGCATCCAGCGGAATCAACGTAAAGCAGGATTTTGTACTCTTTAGCCAATAAATCAGCAAGGCACATTGTGTCGTTGCCGGATATGCTGCATGAAACATCCTCCTTAAAAACAATCTGTTTCCCTGTCCATTCCCTGATAATCTTTTCGGCAACAATGCGCCTGTTATCCGTATTACACGAAAACATCGCTGCAAAGCATAAAACAACAAACAGAGGCAAACATTTCGCTGTCATAAATCCTTTTTTAATTTCATTAGAACAACAATAGGGTCGTCTGTTTCTGTAATTTTACCAAGACCTTCAATTTCAACTTCCTTGGTTTCGGAATTTTTAAAGTAATGTTCAGGCATTACAACAGAGACCAGATAATCTTCATACCAGACTTCATGATTGCACCACCAGAAATAGGAACTGATACAAATGCGGTCAGGAAATTCTGTTAAATCATTCCTGAAGGTTTTGGTATGATAGATCTTATTGTTCTTCTTTATTTTGATATACTGGCGGAAATCATTCTCCCGAAATAAAACCTGATTATCTTTTTCCTTGAAAAAATACGAAAAAGCCATTATCCTGTCATCATTCATATTGAGAACAGGGAAAGAGGCTAAATCTTTCATATTTTCTATATATTTCATCTGCTCATCAGTAGATTTGTCGCGTATAAAAGAATTATTCATCCCGTACTTGCCAAAATCAACCGATAAAATCGGATACACCGTATCTGCATCAAGTTTATAAAATGTATTGTCATACATCGTGGAAAAAAAGAGTTCGCCCCTGTTATTTGTCGCGAAACATTCTTCATTTCCCGTAAAGTAGGAGTTGTTCGTTTTTATATGTTTGTCAAATAATATTTTTACGTCATTTTTTCCCTTCACTATCAACAACTCGGCATTTGTCCGTTCCCCGTTCACTGTGTTATCCATTTGCTGGGGCGCCAAATAGTAAATGCCGTCTTTTTTTCTGGAAGAAATACAACTAAACCTAGGAAAGGGCGATTTTTCAGCCAGTTCAAAGGAAATATTTGTATATTTCAGTATGTTTTTCCCTGTTATAATCTCTACATACTTCTCTTCATCATCAACGAAAAAAGCCTTAAATCCGTTGTATTCGTCAGGTCCATCGCCATTCTTTGCCAGTTTTGCAACAAACTTTCCTTCTTTGTCAAAGACAAAAATCTGCTGTTGAGTTGCATCCTTTGCATAGATATATTTTTGCTTTATTAGTATCTCATTTACTCTGCCCATTACATCGCCTGAATCTACCCACAGCCTGATGCAATGCACGGAATCGACTATCTCCGACAGATTAATGTATTCTTCCGCCGTCGTCGGGTTGACGTTTATAACTTCCAATGCTGTGTTGTTTCCATTCCTGTTGTTGCACCCGAAGATAAAAGAAATTACAACAAGGGATAAAACTGCTTTTTTCATCTTTTTTTATTCTGGTTTAAATTTATAATAATAAAAAACTTAATCTTATTAAATGAAATCAAAGACGCTGTGTCTATCTTTTTAACAGCGCTCTTTTATTTCTGACTGCAAAATTAAATATTTTTTTAAATCCACCAAATATTATTAAAGAAATCTACATTTTTTATAATCATTTAATTTAATTGATATGAAATCAATTCAAAAATCTCACTTACAGTAGATTCTTGTACTATACGATGTCTTATTACATACATTTTTTTGTTTTGTTCATCGACATAAAATTGTCCTTCTATTTTATCTTTTATCTCATAGACCTCGATTAAATTACCATCCCAGTCTAATTTGACTATCATATTTTGCAAGTTATTAGTTATCCTGTCCCCAACTATTCTCAAAAGATAACAGTAGTTCTTTGTTGCAAATGAACGTATGATTCCAGCAGAACTCTTTTGAATATCAGCCATTAAATCTTTTGAATCAAACTTTGGCAACTCATAGTTTGAAAATGTGACTGTTTTTAATCTTTTTCCATATAAATCAAATACATGAAACATATCAAATAAATACATCCCAACAATAATTCTATTTTTATTTTCATTTAACACAAGAGTGGGTGCAAAAACGTAATTGCGGTCGTGCTTTATTCCTTTAATGATTGGATAATAATCAATTTCTATCATTGAATCTATAAGTCTGTTATAAATATACAGCATCTTACCTTTACCTATCTGTCGACCGACAATGAAATTTTTTGAAATATTGGTTTCTCCACTTGGAAATATCTTACTTGGATAATCAATATATTTTTTCAGAATACAGGCAGTATCTGTATTATACTCAATTGTCATAAATTTTTTAACGGAAACGTCTTCTATTAGCACATAAGAACTATCAACTGTCGAAATAAAATCAGGTCTAATTACATCATTTGGTCCGAGTCCAACTAAACCAAAATTACATAATATTTTTCTTGTATTTTTATTTAGGACAGACATACACGTGTCTGTTTTAATTTTAATAATATAAATCAGAGAGTCTTTGACTGCCACACTCACAGGATAGGCATCGTCAAATGAATACAGTATCTCTGCAACCTTTGGAGTGGAGATACTATGTGACAAATCTGCGATTACAAACTGTGAATCCTTGTTTTTGCAAGCAACAACAAAAATAAGCACTAACAAAAAAAACATTAAATTTTTCATATATATTCTCAAAATCGGAAAATAAGAGCAGTTTTGTAATATATTACAAAACTGCTCTTAAAAATTACGAACATTTGTCTGTTAATCCACCCTTATGGTCATAAGTACATGGAGTACCACACGAAACAGCAAGAGGCAAAGTACTGTTATAACTGCCTTTATAACAAGAGTCACCTTTGGAAATCTCTCCATCAGCCAATGCTTCCACATTAGCCAAAGAAACATCCGACATCGCAGATTCGTTTGAATTGCTGAGGTATACATTGTATCCTGCTAGTCCTGCGATAACTAACGCAGCAAAACATTTTTTAGAAAATCCTTTTCTCATTTTTAAAATTATTTAAATTTGTTTATAAAATTATGAGTCCCAAAACAATGGGGCTCATTGTTGCTGCAAAGGTAGGAAGTGTTTTTATGGCTTACAAATATTTTTGGTAAATATTTAAATTTTATAATTTACTAATAATCAATATATTATATTTTAAAAGGTAAAGATTTTTCTCTTATCATTAACAATGTTAATTAGTTGCAGGTTTAAAAATAAAATCAAATAAAAACTGATTTCCAGACAATTCCACCATTTTTTTCTTTATGTTGTGTTTGTGCGTTTTAAATGTAAGTGTATTGTTATATCCCATGCATAGACAGACTGTATGCGGATGGAAACGCAAAGAGAGGCAGCAAATCAATCGTTCTGTTTTCGTCAGAGTCGTACAGAATTTTTTCAATTTGTTCATGAAGATTGGGAAATGAGTATGAATTTCTCTTTCGAGTAATTTTTGCTCTTCATAATTAAATGACTTAACGCTGTTTTCTTTGCGATTTTCGTCAATGGACAAGATCTTGAGGTATATCTTAGTCGCTTTAAACTGTATATAGATAGTATCAACCAACAAATCCAAATTGTCGAGAAACTCTTTCTGATTGTCGAGCGTCGGTTCTGTATAGTTTATTTCATTCATTGTTATAAAAATATATTGTTTCATTAAAATGGTACAAAGTTACAAAAAAATTTCCGAGAAATAACAATCATACATAAAAAACGACGACTCAGCAGCATATTATCATCTGACGCCTGAATATAATGCAGGAAAACTTACCAGTATTACCTGTTTTCGTTTCGATAATAAACAGTAGAACCATTCTTTTTTGTGCTATTTCAGAAAGATTTTGTATTTCAATAAAAAAGAATTATCTTTGTAGCCATTATGCGAGAGTAGCTCAGTTGGCAGAGCACAACCTTCCCAAGGTTGGGGTCGCGGGTTCGAACCCCGTTTCTCGCTCTTTTCTGAAAAATTTTAGTATGTATCGCCGATTAACAGAACAGGAAATCAACACATTAGCCACCCAAGCTTGTCGTTGCGACGACTGGACAAGAGTTGAAGTCAAGGAAGGTTTTACTCCCGAATATGTCCGTAATGTAAATTTTTCGGGTGATATAAAAATTGGTGAGTTCAAAGAAAAAATCGTGTTTTTTGGTGGTGTAAAAAAACATACAGGGCTTTTCAATGCAACAATTCATAATTGCACTATAGGCGATAATGTCTATATCGGACAAGTGCGAAACTATATAGCTAATTACATAATAGAAGATAATGTTGTTATCGAAAACGTTGATATGCTGGCTGTAGAGGGATTGAGTGATTTCGGTAATGGATTGTCTATAAGCGTTTTGAATGAAACAGGTGGACGCGAGGCGTTGATTTATGACAAACTCTCGGCGCATTTGGCGTATATACTTGTTCTTTACAGGCATAAATCGGCTGTGATAGACAAAATTTCGACTATGATTCGCGAATACGCACAATCGGTTTCATCTGACAAAGGAATTGTCTGCCGTAATTCCAAACTGACTAATTGTCGAACTATCAAGAACCTGCGCATCGGCGAATATGCCTGCCTTGACGGTATTTATCGCATAACTAACGGAACAATAAACAGTTGTCGTGAAGCACCTGTATATTTCGGACCTGGTGTTATAGCTGATAATTTCATTGTTTGCAGTAATTCTGAAATCACGCAAGGCGCTGAAATTTTCAACACATTTGTAGGGCAGGGTTGCATACTTGGCAAACAGTATTCCGCCGAAAATTCACTGTTTTTTGCCAACTGTCAGGGTCTTCACGGTGAGGCTTGTGCAATTTTTGCAGGACCCTATACTGTAACACACCATAAATCAACACTTTTGATAGCAGGGTATTATTCATTTTTGAATGCTGGTAGCGGCTCAAATCAGAGTAATCATATGTATAAGCTAGGACCTATTCATCAAGGAATTGTTGAGCGCGGCTCAAAAACTACGAGCGATTCGTATATCCTTTGGCCTGCTAAAATAGGCGCTTTCACATTAGTCATGGGTCGACATTACAAACATTCGGACACTTCCGATATGCCGTTTTCGTATCTGATTGAAAGCGACAACGACAGTGTGCTTGTTCCTGGCGTGAATTTGCGTAGTGTTGGCACAATCCGCGATGCGCAAAAATGGCCTAAACGCGACCGTCGTACAGATAGTAATAGACTTGATTTTATCAATTTCAATCTGTTAAGTCCGTTTTCTGTTCATCGAATATTGAAGGCTATTGATACGCTTAAAAATCTTAAAAAAGTTTCAGGCGACACTTCGGATTTTTATTATTACCAAAGTACAAAGATACAGAATAGAGCGCTGGAAAATGGTTTAAAACTTTACGAAATGGCTGTAAACAAATTTTTAGGTAATTCATTGATAAAACGACTCGAAAATTTGCATTTTACGAACGAAACAGCGCTACGAAAACAACTTTTGTCCAATACTACTGTCGGGACAGGCGAATGGATTGACATTGCAGGACTTATCGCACCCAAAAGTGAAGTTGAACGTTTACTTTCCGATATAGAAACAGACGCAGTCAATACGCTTGAATCTATTTCTGAACGTTTCGCCGAAATGCATAATAATTACTACATTTACGAATGGACTTGGGCAATAGACTGTATTCAACAGTGGTATAGCGTTAAAATTGAAGAATTTACCTTTGCTGACATAATCAGGATAGTGAAAATATGGAAAGACAGCGTAGTGTCGCTCGACAAAATGCTTTATGCAGACGCTCAAAAAGAATTTGCGCTTAATTCCCGCACAGGCTTCGGCGTTGACGGTGGCGACACTGATAGAGAACTTGATTTTGGACAGGTACGCGGCGAATTTGAACAAAACGCTTTTGTACAGGAAATTACCGACCATATTCGACAAAAAACAGCGTTGGGTAACGAATTGATTGAGCGAATTTGTGAAACAAAATGATTGAAAAATCTTAATATGACAAATATTAAAAACAAGAATATTGCTGTTGTAGCAGGTGGATATTCTTCCGAATATGTTGTTTCGTTTAAAAGCGCTGAAGGGATATATTCCTTCCTAGACAAGAACAGATATGATATTTATATTGTATTGATTAACAAAGAAAAATGGGTTGTTCGTAGTTTGGAACACGAAGAAATTTCGATTGATAAAAACGATTTTAGTTTCGTTAAAGACAGTAAACGTATAAAATTCGACTTTGCTTGGATAACAATTCACGGTACACCGGGCGAAGACGGATTGTTACAAGGTTATTTCGATATGCTTAATATTCCGTATTCTTGCTGCGGCGTACTTGCTGCGGCACTGACTTTCAACAAATTCTATTGCAAAAAATATCTTGCCAACTTCGGCGTGAAATCGGCAAGAGCCGTTCTGTTGAAATTCAATACACCGTTCAACTCAGATAGTTTGGTGGCCGAACTCGGTTTGCCGGTCTTTGTCAAACCAAATGACGGAGGCTCAAGTTTCGGTACAACCAAAGTCTGCGCGGTAAAAGATTTACAAATAGCGATAAACAGAGCATTTGATGAAGGAAAAGAAGTGATTGTTGAGAGTCTTATGTCGGGTACGGAAATTACTTGCGGTTGCTACAAAACAGATAAAACTACGGTTTTTCCAATTACTGAAGTTGTCAGCAAAAACGAGTTTTTCGACTATGACGCCAAATACAAAGGCGAAGTTGATGAGATTACACCTGCCCGCATTCCTGACTCGTTAAGCGATGAAGTTAAAGCGCTTACGTTAAAAATATACGATTGGATTGGAGCCAAAGGCATTATTCGCGTCGATTATATTATTTCGCCCGATGGAGAAATAGGATTGCTTGAAGTGAACACTACACCCGGTATGACGGCCACAAGTTTTATTCCGCAACAGGTTCGCGCTGCGGGGCTTAATATTACAGACGTTATGACAGAGATTATTGATTATGAAAATTCAAAATAAAATAGTAACTTTGCTGCCCGAATTGTAAAGAAAATAAGTATTATGAGCGAAAAAATAAAAACAGATGAAATCTTTGTCAATGAACCCGATACAGATTTGGATTTACCTCAAAACAGAAAATGGGCGCTTGGCGTGTTGAAAAAATGGGAAACCGAAGTGAACGCCGAAAACTTTATCATTCCCGTGCAAATCGGAGATAAAGAGGTAACTACGGAAAATATAAAAACATATTACGATCGTAGCCGAGGCGACGAGGTTGCTGTTTGTACCGCCAACCTCGCCTCGCAGGAGCAGGTTGAAGAAATCGTCGCCATTGCAGAAAAAGATGTTTCCTCGTGGCGTAAATCCTCTGTAGCAGATCGCAAAGCAATATTGTACAAAGTTGCAGAAAATCTCAGCAAAAAACGCGGAGACCTTATAGGCTGCATGGCTGCCGTGACAGGCAAGACATTTACAGAAGGCGATGTTGAAGTGTCAGAGGCAATTGACTTCTGCCGCTTTTATCCCATTTCAATGCTGACTTTCGACGAATTGAAATCCGTCGAGCACAAGCCAAAAGGCATTGTACTTGTCATTCCGCCATGGAATTTTCCGCTTGCAATTCCCGTAGGCGGCTGCATATCGGCTTTGGCTGGCGGCAACACTGTATTGCTGAAACCTGCTACTGTAGCCCTTCCTGTTGCTTGGGAATTTGCCAAATGCTTTTGGGATGCGGGTGTTCCGCGCGATGCACTTCAAGTTGTCTGCCCCGCCGAACGCAAGTCGCTCAATTATCTCGGCGCTCATAAATCGGTGAAACACATCATATTAACCGGCGGCACCGACACTGCTTTCCGCCTCTTGGAAAACTCCCCTCGCACTCCACTTTCAGCCGAAACGGGTGGCAAAAACGCCATCATCATCACTGCCAATGCCGACCAGGACCACGCCATTCTCAATGTTGTGTCATCAGCTTTCAGCAATGCGGGTCAGAAATGCTCAGCTTGTTCGTTGCTTTTGGTTGACCGCAAAACGTTTGAAGATGAAGCGTTCAAGTCGAAAATGCGCGATGCAGTTGAAAGCCTTCGCACAGGTAGCGTTTGGAATCCAATAAACTACGTCGGTCCGATGATTGACAACCGCAACGACAAATTGCAATATGCCATCGACCATCTTGAAGAAGGTGAATCGTGGCTCGTCAAACCAGAGTTTATCGACGAAAAGAAATACATTCTCAAACCTTGCGTGAAATGGGGCGTCAAACCGGGCAGTTATACCTTTAAGACTGAACTGTTTGCGCCGCTACTGTCAGTTGTTTGCATTGATTCGCTCGAACAGGGCATTGAGTACGCCAATTCGTCAGAATACGGATTGACAGCCGGTTTGCAGAGTTTGAACGCAGGCGAGCGCACGCTTTGGAAAAACAGCATTGAGGCGGGTAATCTTTATATAAACAGGGGAATTACGGGAGCAATTGTTCGCCGTCAACCGTTTGGCGGTATGAAACGCTCAGCATTCGGCGGCGGCATCAAAGCTGGAGGACCGAATTACGTTTCCTGTTTCCTCAAATTCATAGAAAAACCGATAGTAGAAGCGCCACAATCAACTCCATTGAGCAACTTTGCTCAAGATGCTGAAGGCGTGGGCAAAGACCGCATCAATGCAGCGTTTACAAGCTATGCAAAGACATGGAAAGAGGTGTTTTCGGAAGAAGAGGATGTGAGCCATATATACGGCGAAGAAAATACTTTCCGCTACCTGCCACTGAAACGCATTGGTTTCCGCATCACCAACAGCGACAATATTGCTGATATACTATTGGTTATGCTCGCTGCATCGACAGCAAAAACTCCATTGACGGTAAGTATTTCCGACAATAATTCGTTGCTGCCTACGGTTTGCAAAGCTTCCTCCCAAATTGTAGAAACGGCTGTCGTCGCAGAATCTGAAACGGCTTTTATCGATTCGATGGAGCGATACGACCGCATTCGCGCCTGTTCGGAAGGTTTGACCGATGCCGCATACTTAAAAGCGGCAAAACTCGGACTTTACATTGTCGATGACCGTCCGCTCATTGAAGGACGTCTGGAACTGCTACATTACCTCAAAGAGCAGTCCATTGCTTTTGAATATCACCGATACGGCAGTATTTTTGGAGAAGAAAAATAATACCTAACATCTGTATTTCGACGAATAAGTGCAGATTTTTGCTGGAACATCAGGCAAAACCGTGAAATTTTTGTATTCTTATTTTGCCATGCACAATTTACGCTCTTTTTCGGGAAATTTTTCTATCGCGTAACGCAGTGAAGTTCGAGGTATTACGGCTTTGTGTTTCATCACAAAATTGAAAACGCTTTTGAAATGTTTCTCTTTAGTGGCCGTATCGGCTTTCACAAAACTTTCGGTCAAACTTGAGGTTTTCAGAAGCCATCCGTAGCCTTTTTGCACCATATCTTCCTCGTCGAGCAATAGCGTTTCGGCAATTTCCAGAATATCGTCGAAAAACAGTCCTTTGCGAGACGGAACGATGAGCGACACTGCCGAAGTGCGTCTCAACCAGATGTTTTTCGATTTCGACCAGCGTTTCAGCGTCTTTATATTTTCTGGGAAACGCTCAACCAATACGCCTACTGCGTGATTGCAAAAACTGTCACAGGTTGCCCAGTTGGTAATGTAAGTTTCAATCCAATGTTCAAAGATTTTGATGTCGTTTTTTTCGTAAAGTTTCTCACTGAAAATGACAAAGTGTATCCCGATACTGATTTCCTCTATAAACGGCGACTGCATAAGTTTTTCGGCAACCGCATAAACAGTGGTTTTATCAGCGTTTTTCAAATAGTCTTTGTATGCTGATTTGGCGATAGTTCCTACTGTTTTTGCCTTAAGTCCAATGCTTTTGATTTCTTCCTTAAAAAAGCGTTGCATACTTTGAGCAACTTTCTCGTCTGCATTTTTCAGCAGTTCGCTGTGTATTTGTGATATGATTGCGTTCATATTTCTACTTTTTGCCTTTGTGAGCGGTTGAGTATCATGTTTTCAATATCCGTTCCACCTGACAACATCTTCTATTTTTTTACGCTTCTTTTCACGCTGCTTATCAGCAGAATAGCCAAGCGAGATAAGCAAAGCAAGGCGGCGATTGTCGGGAATGTTGAGCGCTTGCCTGACTTTTTCTTCGTTGAAACTTTCGAGCATACACGAGCCAAGCCCAAGATCGGCGGCTTGCAGGCAGAGGTGAGCGGCGACGATGCCCATATCAAGCGATGTGAAATCAATCTGCCGAATCGCAACGCCAAGCCGCGAAATGAGCGTTGGTTTTTCCGCCACAAGCGCAATAACAACAGGCGCTTGCTTAACAAAATCGCCGCCTACCCTGAAACAGGCATCGGCTACACGGTTTTTCAGTTCCGATTCATCGACAACAATAAACGTCCAACTCTGCGCATTGTTTGCCGAAGGCGCAAGTCGTCCGGCATTGAGTACTGTTTCGATTTTCTCGCGTTCCACAGTACGGTTTTCATAAGCGCGGTCGCTTTGACGAATTTTAATGAGTTCTTGAAAGTCCATAAGTTTATAAATTTTGAAACCACAATGCTATGCCACATCAGCAATCTGCGCAATTACACTTCTATCCTGTATGCGGAAAGGCTCAGTAGTTGTTTTGTCTTTCAGTTTGTATGCATCTTCAAACTGTTTGCGCAAGAAATTCCATTCTGCGCTGTCTAACTTGAGGTTAAACGAGTGAGTGAGGAAGTTTTCCTTGCCTGTATTTTCATCCAGGCGGCGCACGAGATACGACACGGCGTTAAGGAAGTTTTGTGCTTTCACAACCGGTGTGTAGAGGATAATATTCTTTTCGAGTTTGCGCATCACGCGAGGTAGGTGGTTTGCCATTCCTTCAAGCATTTCAAACGTAATTCCTTCTGTTACATTATTTTGTTCGCAAAGTAAATGTGCGTATGCAATCGTAAAGAAGTTATGCGACGCGATACCGATGTTCAAAACTTTTGTGTTTTCGGGTATCAGCGCAAGGTCGAGTATGTGCATATAGTTGGCGTCAACCTCTATTTTGGAGCGCAAAACGGGACATTCCCAGCCTTTCATAGACGACACGATGGATTCCATCTGCAGATTGCAGCCTTTTACCAGACGCATTTTGATGGGTGCACCTCCTTCGGCAACCCGTTTTTTTGCAAATTCGAGCAGTCGGCTGAAATTGCTTTCGGCGTCGGGCAGATAAGCCTGAACGACGATACCAGCCGTATAGTCCTTAAATTCGGGGTGCGAGAGAGTTTCGATAAACACATCGTAGGTCAGTTCCATATCCTTGTATTCCTCCATATCAAGGTTCACAAATTTGCAGGTTTGCTTGCCGTTTTTGTCGGTGTAAGGGTTTTGCATCGCTTTGCGATAGATGGTAGCGACCATTTCGATGAGTTCCCTTTTATTTTGCTCGTAAGCCAAGGATTTGATTTGTGCGTAGATACCGCTCAATTTAATGGAAATATAGTTGATGTCGGGCATTTCGAGGGCTTCAAGGTAGTGTTCGTAGCGATGACGCGCTTCTCCGTCACCAAGCACTACTTCACCGAGCAGATTAACGTTTTGACCTATATTACTTTGCCAGCGTCCTGCAAGGTGTTGCGTCAGCCGGGGACGTTCTTCCGATATGATGATTTTGTCGGTTTCCTTGCGTAATTTGTATTTGAAAATCGGCATTGCAATTGAAGGGAAGAGGTATCCACCAGCCATATAGAGTTTGATAAGAAAACGGTCACTTCTGCTGAAAAAGTCGGGGATACCGTATTTTTTGATTATTTCGCGAACACGAGCGCTCAATTTTGAATTGTCGCGTATTTGCGACGATTCGTCGAGCATTGTTGTCAAAAATGTCTTGTATTCGGGCGTTTGCACGAGCGACGCAAATTTTTTCTGTTCTTTTACCTCATTGGGCGTGAGTTCCGATTCTGCTTTTGAGAGAAACCCTTTTGCCCATTCTACAACTGATGATGATGTTACCATTGCCATATAATTATATTTTTATTATTTCAAATAATTGCGCAAAATTACAAAATAAATTTCAATTATCAATTCTTTTTCTTACCTTTGCATCCGTTTTGAATGCGGCAGTGGTGTAATGGTAGCCACGCCAGCCTTAGGAGCTGGTGCCGAGAGGCGTGGGGGTTCGAGTCCCTTCTGCCGCACGATAAAATAAAAACTAATGTAAATATGACGGGTGTATTCCAAAATATCCGTTTCCTGCACAGTAATGATATTATTTCTACCTTTGCTTTTTATTTTTAACATCTCAATTTTATTTTTATGAATACACGTAGAGAATTTTTGAAAAAAGTTGCTTCTGTAGGGGTTGGCGTGATAGTTGCTCCGACTATTGTTCCTTCGTCCGTTTTCGGGGTTAATGCTCCGTCGAATCGTATCAACATCGGAGCTATCGGCGTAGGGCGTATTTCGCGGGATCATGATATGCCGGGCGTTTGGAAATATGATGATGTGCGGATAATTGCCGCTGCGGATGTGGATGCACATCGTGTAGCGGAGGCAAAAACGTATGTAGAGAATTATTATTCCGGAAAATCGGGTAAACCGTACAATGGCGTCACCACATACGACAATTACATGGAATTGTTGGCAAACAAGGATATTGATGCGGTATTGATCAGTACGCCGGATCACTGGCATGCCAAACAAGCCATTGACGCTGTCCGTGCGGGAAAAGATGTTTATTTGCAAAAGCCTACATCGTTGACAATTGCGGAAGGTCGCAAGATGAGCGACGCCGTTAATGCGAGCGGTCGTATTCTGCAAATCGGCAGTCAGCAACGTTCGATGGAACAATTCCGCATCGCCTGCGAATTAGTCAGAAACGGACGTATAGGACAGTTGAAAAACATTGAGATACGTCTTCCGGGTGATCCTTTTGGCGGTAAAACGGAAGAAATGCCCGTTCCGAAAGGATTTAACTATGACGCATGGTTGGGGCAAACGCCTTACGTATATTATACGGTCGATCGCGTGCATCCGCAACAGGGATACGACCGTCCCGGATGGCTACGTTGCGAACAGTTCGGCGCAGGCATGATTACGGGATGGGGCGTTCACCATTTTGATATCGCTCATTGGGCAATGGACAGGGAATATTCCGGTCCTGTGGAGATATTGGGAAAGGCGGAATTTCCAAAATCCGGATCGGGACTGTGGGACGTACACGGAAGTTACGAAACAAGAATGGTGTACGACAACGGCGTGATAGTGACAGGCGTTACCGACAGTAGCGAGAAACCCAACGGAGTATTGTTTA
>JAIRYM010000109.1 GCA_031267615.1 Dysgonamonadaceae bacterium | reverse complement strand
CTTCAAAATAAAGATGCAATACCTTGGACAGATACTGCTTTTTAAGACTTCCGTCCGTTGGAAAATCTCTGCCGGGACTTCCCTTTCCTCTGAATTGATACTTTTCTTTTTTCATTTCGACTCTTTTTAGGAGTCAACTTTTTTCAGGGAAAGACAAATCATTACCATCACTCTTTACGTTACTTTTTTTTAACGAAAGACATTTCAGGACAGGACTAACTGACGGTTTGGATGAAAATATCGTGCATCGAGGGGAACTCTTCTTCAAATGAGAGGAGACTGTTGTTGCGGATAAGGAGTGTGAGAAATTCTGAACTGCTGATGGACGGGTTTTTGCGGACTCTGGACAGATATGTGCTGTGGAGAGGCTGCTGAGAGAGGATTTCGCAAACGGACGGGGAGGCGGAGAGGGGAGTGGTGGTCGTCAGACGGAAAATGTGCTGACGGAAACGGTTGCGGATGGATTCTACACTGCCGGACAGGACGATTTTGGAGCGGTTGAGAAATGCTGTTTCATCGCATATTTCATCGACGGAAGGCATGTTGTGAGTGGAAAAGATGATGGTTTTGCCTTCTTCCCGGAGGCGGAGTATCTCGTTTTTGAGGAGTTCGGTGTTAAGAGGGTCGAAACCGCTGAAGGGTTCGTCGAATATGAGGAGTTCAGGTTCGTGTACGACGGTGATGATGAACTGTAATTTCTGCTGAATACCTTTTGAGAGTTCTTCCGGGGTTTTGTTCCACGCGGGAAGAAGATCGAACCGGCGGAAGAGGGTGCGAAGTCTCGCGGTGGCGTCACGAGCGGTGAGTCCTTTCAGGCGGGCGAGGTAGACGGCCTGGTCGCCGGATTTCATCTTCCGGTACAGTCCGCGTTCTTCGGGAAGGTAGCCGATTCGGAAGATGTCGGAGTGACGGGACGGACGCCCGAGGAAAAGGATTTCGCCGGAGTCGGGAGCGGTGATACGGTTGATTATTCTGAGCAGCGTGGTTTTGCCGGAACCGTTGGGACCGAGAAGTCCGAAGATTTTCTGTCCGGGTACCGAGATGCTAACGCTGTCGAGCGCAAGGTGGCCGGAATAGTGTTTGACAACGTTTATGGTTTCAAGGAAATTCACTGGCTATTTTTTTATTTTACAGAGTTCACGATATTCGCAGTATTCGCAGTTTGATTTTATGACGGTCTGCCGGAATGGTATGTCGGGGTTGAAAAGTTCGCCGGCTTTTTGAAGGAACAGCGGCTCGAAGTCCGGATATATGCTGCGGAAGTCTTCGACCGGGATGCCGTCGTGGAGAACGACAGGAGAAATGTCTGTCCCTGCTTCCTGAAGATATAGCAGGGCGGGGACTACGGGCTGATTAAACCGGTTACTGCGCACAAGTATTGTGGAGTATACGAATGTCTGGAAGATGTGCGATGCACGGTTGCTGCTTGCTGTGACGAGTTCGCCGAGGTCTTTGTACTGTTTTCCTTTTCCTCCTGTTTTGTAGTCGAGAACCATTATCTTGCCGCCGGATTCTTCAAGACGGTCGATGATTCCTCCGATTTTCAGTCTGATGTCTTGTTGCGGTTTTGTGCCGGGGATGCTGATTGTGTATTCTTCACTGATCTTGTATTCGAGTCCGAGTACGGTGAACGGGGCGCGGTTAATGTCGAATTGAAGCAGACGTTTGAGAAGACGGGATATTATCCTGAAGTTGAGAATCTGTTCGCCGTTGTAACTGGAGATGTCGGTTTTACGTCCGTTGAAGAATATTTCGGTGAATGCTTTTGTGATGATCTGTTCGAGGTGGTGTTCGGTGTTATGGAGGAGGGGGGCGAGGTGTTCGGGTTTTATTTCGAATGATTTGTCGTTGATGTTTCCCCAGTGAAGGTGTATATCTTTGTACAGGAGTTCTGCCGCGCGGTGAAAGATGGTGCCAAAAACGGAACTGTCTATTTCTTCCGACATTTCGTCTTCTGTCGCATAGCCTTCGATTTTCTTGTAATAGAACCGGAGGGGACAGTCGATCAGGGTGTTGAGGCTGGAGGGGGAGATGGGTTTTGCGCTGCCGGGACTGGTATTGAAGTCGAACAGCGATTTTATGCGCGCCATAAGTTCGGCTGTTTTCTTTATTTCTATTTTGGGCGTATTCATCGGCTGGACGGGAAACTGCAACTGATAGCGTTTTATGTCAAGCCGTCTGTCTACCAGCATCTGAAGCATGAAGCGGCTCATTTCGGCTTTGCCGGCGGTCTGATTTTTGTCGGTGCTGTAAACGAGCGTGATGTTTTCTGCTCTCTGAATGAGGCGGTAGAAGGTATAGGCGTAGATGGAGTCTTCGCGTTCTGTGGTGCTTAATCCGAGCGAACGGCGGATAAAGCGCGGGATAAAGGATTTTTCTTCTGTGTTTCCGGAGGGCATAAAACCTTCGTTGACGCTTAGCAGGAGAAGGTTTTTGAAGTCCAGGGAACGGGTTTCTAAAAGCCCCATGATCTGGAGTCCTTTGACCGGCTCGCCGTGGAAGGGAACCTGGGTTACGGACAGCAGTTTACGGAGAAGACGGAGGAAAGCGGGCTTTTCGAGCGTCCAGCCGCCGGTTTGCATGAGCCCGTGAAGACGGTTGAGAGTCTGCCAGGTGCGGAAGATTGATTCCTTGTACAGTCCGTCGTAAACATTTTCCCTGCTGATGTTCTGACCGGAGGTTTCGCTTGCCTTGCCCACTGATTCGGTGATTTCGAGCAGGTAGCGGCAGAGGGACACGGCGTCTGTGGTACGGGCGAAAATCTGTTCGTTTTTCAATATATTTATGTCGGGATAAAAAATATTTTCTTCGCTGATCTTTTTTGCGGTCCGGGATGCTTCGGGAAAGAGCAGCGTGGCGTACGGATGCTGAAGGACGGGCAATACGTATTTGCTGTGAAATGTATTATTTTTCCCGCTTCCTGCTGTCTGCATTTCGGAGAGCAGGCTGAGAAATCCGGCGACCGGAGTCTGGGTGACGGGGAAGCCCATCGTGATGTTCACGTTTTCCGTTTTTTGCGGGGAGACGGAGTGCATGACTGCGGGCAAAAGGGCTTCGTTGCAGAGGATGATTGCGGAATCGGGGGCGGTATTTTTCGGGTTTATGCCGGTACTGTCGAGCCATTCGGGGATAAATCCGGTCTGTCCGCTTTCCGACGGAGAGGCGATGTATGTTATCTTTTTCTTTTGGCTTAAAAAATTATTGACGGGCTGGTTGTCGAGCGCGGACCCGAATTTAATAATATTGTTTCTGATATGTTTTCCGGCTTCTGTGTTCAGGTAATATTCGTCGCTGTCCCAATAGAATAGCGCGCTGTTTTTCATTCGCAGGAAGAGGGTTTCTTCGCTTTTGCTCAGCGCGTTGAAGCCGGCGAATACGAATTGCTGCCCGCTGAAATCGAGAGCAGTATTTTCCGCCGCGTCTCTCATTATCATTCCCCGGTATGCGATCCTGCGGGCTGCGAGGCTCTGTTTGAAATCGCGGTATACGTCGCCCAGAATGTCCCAGATGTTGAGGAAGGCTTCCTGCAGTTCGCTGCTGCCGGTGAATGCTTTACCGAAGCGGCGGGCTATTTCTTCGCGCTGCCTGTCGGTGAGGTGAGAAAAGTCGTCTTTCAACCTGTCGAGGTCTTCGAGGTTACTGAAAAGCGCGTCTGCATTTACCATGTTTTTGTCTACGTCGTCGAAATCGCTGAGCAGTATCTCACCAAAGAAAAAGAACTCGTCGAGAGTTTCGTTTAGCGGCTTATTATGTTTGTATGTATAAATCTTTTTGTAGGAATGATAAAGGTCGACAATGAGTTGAACGTTATCAGCGACGGTTTTGTCCGCAAGACTTTCGAACAGTTCATCAGCCGACATGTATTTGGGCGCCCAGATCGGGGGGGGCATCTCCTGACAGAGGTATTGATTAAGGAAAAGCCGGGTGCGTCTCCCGGGAAATACGACGGTGACATCAGCCAGCCTGTTCCCAAACCTGACAGCGAGGGATTGAGCAACAAGAGCGAGGAAGTTGGAATTATTCATACCGTTTATGTTTACAGCTGCAAAGTTATATAAATTTTTTTAGAAATACAAATCAGCAGGAATCTTACTCCTTTCAGCAATAAACTTGTTGCTGTCAGTAATATTTTTCCTTCATTAAATAATAATAATAATAATATCAGCAAGTTTTTTACTTCCGTCAGTAAAAATATTACTTCCGTCAGTAAAAAACTCGCTACCCTCAGTTATAACATTACTACTCTCAGTCAGTGTTTTACCACATTCAGTAAGAAAATTGCTACCATTAGTAAGAACCTTACTACCATTAGTGAGAACCTTACTACCATTAGTGAGAATCTTACTACCATTAGTGAGAATCTTACTTTTATCTACGGGAAACTTATTTTTATATACATGAAACTTATTTTTATATACGGAAAACTTATTTTTATCTACGGGAAACTTATTTTTATATACATGAAACTTATTTTTATATACGGAAAACTTATTTTTATATACGGGAAATTTATTTTTATATACGAAAGTATTCCATGCACTGTTACTGTATTAAATTAAAACAAAAATATGTCTGTATGATTTGCCGGAATAAATAAAATACACTACCTTTGCAGCGTGAAACAATACAAAATTTAAGTAATAAAACACAGAACCAATATGGAAATCGTAAAAGTACAGGGGAGAGAAATCCTTGATTCAAGAGGCAACCCCACAATCGAAGTAGATGTAACCCTCGCCTCGGGTATAATCGGCAGAGCGGCTGTTCCGTCCGGCGCATCGACCGGGGAACACGAAGCGCTCGAAATGAGAGACGGCGACAAAAAACGCTACCTCGGCAAAGGCGTCCTGAAAGCAGTCGAAAACATTAATACCCGTATCGCGCCCGCCGTTCTTGGACTCAGCGCCCTCGGCCAGCGCGAGATCGACAGGAAGATGATCGCCCTGGACGGCACGGCAACCAAGTCAAACCTCGGCGCAAACGCCATCCTCGGCGTATCGCTCGCCGTAGCCAAAGCGGCAGCCAGCTATCTGGATATTCCGCTCTACCGTTACATTGGCGGAACGAACGCCTTCACGCTGCCCGTCCCCATGATGAATATCATTAACGGCGGCTCTCACTCCGACGCCCCCATCGCCTTCCAGGAATTTATGATTCGTCCCGTCGGCGCCACCACCTTCAGCGAAGGACTCAGAATGGGCGCCGAAGTATTCCACGCATTAAAAAAAGTATTGCACGACAAAGGGCTCTCCACCGCCGTCGGCGATGAAGGAGGCTTCGCGCCCAACCTTGCAGGCGGCACCGAAGAAGCGCTTGAATCCATCCTCACCGCAATCAAAAACGCAGGTTACGAGCCCGGCAAAGACGTAAAGATCGGATTAGACTGCGCTTCTTCCGAATTTTACAAAGACGGCGTCTATGACTACACCAAGTTTGAAGGCTCCCACGGCGAAAAACGCACCTCCCTCCAGCAAGCCGAGTATATGGAATCACTGATCGAAAAATACCCCATCGATTCCATCGAAGACGGCATGAGCGAGAATGACTGGGACGGCTGGAAACTGTTAACCGACCGCATCGGCAGCCGCTGTCAATTAGTCGGCGACGACCTCTTTGTCACCAACGTCGAATTTCTCAAAAAAGGCATAGAGTACGGCTGCGCCAATTCGATACTGATCAAGGTAAATCAGATAGGCACCCTCAGCGAAACCTTAGACGCCATCGAGATGGCGCATCGCGCCGGGTACACCTCCGTCACCTCCCACCGTTCCGGCGAAACCGAAGATGCCACGATAGCCGACATTGCCGTCGCCACCAATTCCGGCCAGATCAAGACCGGATCCCTCAGCCGTTCCGACCGCATGTCCAAATACAATCAGCTGCTCCGCATAGAAGAAGAGTTAGGCTCCCTTGCCGTCTACGGATATAACAAAGCAGTAAAGAAATAAGATTTTACTTTCATAGCCGGCAGCATTACCATCAAGTGATACTGCCGGTTTTATATATATATGAATAACAACCCCATCCATAAACCCGGCTGGTTAAAAATCAATCTTGGAAACAACAAGCGCTTTTCCGAGACCGGCAGCTTGATTTCCTCACAAAACCTGCATACAATTTGCCAAAGCGGACGGTGTCCCAACCTTGGCGAGTGCTGGAATCGCGGCTCAGCAACATTTATGATCTGCGGCGACGTCTGTACCCGTTCCTGTAAATTCTGCAACACCAAAACCGGACGTCCCTCCCAGCTTGATGCCGGCGAGCCGCTGCGCATAGCGCTTTCGATAAAACAGTTAAAATTAAACCACGCCGTCATCACGTCCGTTGACCGCGACGACCTGACAGACTTCGGAGCATTGCACTGGGCAGAAACCGTAAAGCAGATTCATCTTCACAATCCCGATACTACAATCGAAACACTGGTTCCTGATTTTATGGGTAATGTCGACAGTCTGAATCTTGTTGTGGAAGCACATCCGGACATTATTTCTCATAACATGGAAACAGTACATCGCCTTACGCCGGCTGTTCGCAGTGCAGCCCGATATGAGCGAAGTCTGTCTGTGTTGAAAAACATTACACAGTCCGATATTCCCGCAAAGACAGGTCTGATGCTTGGAATGGGAGAAACGGAAGATGAAGTAATAGAGCTGATGAATGATGTTCTGTCAGCCGGTTGCCGCCTCATGTCCATAGGACAGTATCTTCAACCTTCCCGCAATCATTTTCCGGTTGTTGAGTATGTTCACCCCGATATTTTTACAAAATACCGCGAAAAAGCGCTTTCACTCGGATTCAGGCATGTAGAAAGCGGTCCGCTTGTTCGCTCATCATATCATTCGGAGAATTTTTTGCAGTCAAATGTTTAGACATCCGGACTGAGAAGAAAATTATATTGCTTCCAGAAACTTCACAATTGCCGCGCGCTCTTCTTTACTCATCATACGGAACTTTTCTATACTTTTGCGAGCGTCGCTTTGTTGCGCTCCGTGCCACATAATCGCTTCAGTATAGTTACGAGCGCGCATATCATGCAGATGCTCACCTGCGCCGGTACATTTTTCCGACAGTCCGCGTCCCCAGAGAGGCGTAGTGCGACACCAGCCTGTGCGTATGTCGTTTTCCATGAAAAGTCGATGTTGAATCAAATCGGAGTATGGATAAATTTTCTGATAAGGATAACGAGGCAGTTTGTTGCCAGCAACAAGCGTATCTCCTGTATAGTTGTCTGCGCCTGTTGTCCATGACGGACGATGACATGCAGTACAGCCTGCCTGAGAGAAAAGCGCTTTGCCTTTCTGTACATCGACGTCGTCAAGATTGCGGGCTGCCGGAACAGCGAGTCCGCGATGCCAAACCATAAAATTTACGTAATCTTCATCTGTCATTTCTGGCTCAAGCGTTTTCGACATAAGGTAATCATATATTTCCTGTTCGGTTTTGCCGAGCACAGTTTGAATTTCTGTTCGTTTAGACATTGCAGATGCATAAGCATCGGTAATGTAGTGGTATTGGCGGTTGGAACGAGTAACATTTGTTATGTTCCAAATAGCATTTGCTCCCGGTCCGTTTTGCAGCGTGCCTCTTGTTAAGCCATAAGTATAACGCCCCGGATGACTTGTACCGTCATTTTCTTTTATAAAATTTACAGGCGCATATTTGGCGTCATTCAACGTCAAACCAAGTAGTTTTTCATATTCATACTGAGCAAGCAGAGAATCGTCGGGAATAGCATCTATCAGTCCAGTGCCGTAAATACCGATAGTCGCTTCAAGACGCACTTCGTAGAAATCGGGCAACTCTACGTTAAAGCCATCACGAGGAATTGTAACGTCAGGATATATGAGCGAATAAGTTTCACCGTCGTCAAATTTATTGCCCCATTCGTCGTTATATGATTTCCATTCAATTTTGATTTTATCTTCGATGACAGGCGGTAAAAATGGATAAACTGCCTGCACTTGCGGCATTCCCGTCAGTGAAGTAACGTAATTATCATTCTCGTCTGTAACAACAAGTAAGTAGCCATTACCATAATCATTCGCTTTATATCTGTCCATACGCTTACCGTGTCCGTATCCCGGATGACAGGCGAGACAGGAACTTCGCACACTGACAGGTCCCAAGCCATGTCTGACACCACTTGTATTAGTGTTAAACTCTTTTTCGAATAAATCTTCACCCCTGATGAATGCAAGACCGAATCCCTGCTTTTCAACTGCCGGCGCAGGCTGTTCATATGCGTATGGCGTTTCGTTAAAAATTGTGCCGAGCAGTCCGCCCGAATAATATTCTTCCGAAAGTTCACCTGTGCTGTTCTTGTTATGGTCTTTGTCATCATCGCAGGCAGATAATGCTGCCGTTAAAACACATATAAATAATAACTTAACAATTTTCATATTTAATAAAGATTTTATATTTTTTATCACTGCAAAGGTAGTGCAGGTTTCAATTTATGGCAATCACAAAATGTTGTGAAAATATGGGTTAAAAATGGCTGTTGTTAGGGATAAACAGTTTTTATCGAATTTTGGGCTTAATAGACAAAACAGAGGCTGAAATTCTATCAAAAGCCTTATGCTTCCTACCTTTGCGATAAAAAAATAAAATGGGTAAAAAATTTGCATTTCTTGTGGGTCTTTTCAAGTAAAGAAAAATGGCAAGAAGGATTTTGTTAAGACATACAAATCAGATTATTGGAACGGATTGTCTCTACAATAATTGGCATACGTTTAATTTTTCAAATACTGTTTCCAAAAGTTTTGATTCGTAGTTGCCGGATGTTTGAATAATGAACTTGTTGAGTTTGGAATTTTCTTTATCTTTTTTTCCCTAACCAAACTGTCGCCTAATACTACTGCGCATGAACTCGTACATTCTATGGTTTCTTCATTTTTGTTTACTAAAAAAGAAATTATGATTTTGGACTCAAAAGACTCAAAGTAATATATATCATCTTTTTTATTGATTATTAAGTTTGTTGTAAATGCACGTAATTTATATTTAGATATTGGTAAAAACAAGAATTTTAGGGTATTGTATTCATCTTCTGTACTGTCCGATTCTATGTTGTTTACTGTACTGCTAGAACAAAGCAGAGTAGTATCTCGTTTATTAATTACAATATTATAAACCGCTGGAATCATAGACTTTTTTGCATGTTTTAGCTTGCAATTAATCAAAATTAGAGAGTCATTCTCACTGTTTTGCTTAACCATACTGTAGTCATTCCCATTTTTTATCCAATCATCAGGAAAGCAAGGATGAAACTGAATAGAGAAACTGTTATTCTTGATAATCTCCGATTTTATCTCACTCCTCAGAGGTAAAAGGTGGTATAAATTTAATAACCCCAAATCAAAAGATTGCCTATTTTTCTTAATTTTTGTGGAATATATTGCATAACTTTCTATACTGTCCACACTGTTTTGTTCTTTCTCTATCCCATGCCACAAATAATGTATTTCATCACCACAATAATTATCTTTAAAATTTTGTACAGCTTTTTTAACCATGTTTGTAGCGGTTTCATTACTGATTGTTATTTCGTCAAGATTGAAGTATATTGGCGATAATTCAATATTCATAAAATCTTTTTCGGCAGCCAAAGTTTTTTGTTCATATCCAACCCGATGAAAAGAAATAGTATCACCAAAATTTATATCAATAACAAAAAAGCCGTTCTCATCTGTAAGCGTGCTGCTAAACAACTTATTATTTTGGACGTAAACAGCATAGACTGGTTCTTTCGTTAACAGGTCAATACATCTTCCTTTTACACTTATCTGAGAAAAAGAAAAATTGATATTGACTAATAAAAAAATATAAAGAAGAAATATTTTCATGTCTTTAAATTTAAAAAAACGGAGGCATATTAAAGCCTCCGTTAATGATTAGATATCACAGCTACATGTAATAAACCCATCTTGAATTCTACAATGACTTGTTATCCAGTCATATAGTTCTCCACAGAAGTTACAAATGGCATCCCATATACTTCCTCCCTCTACTGCAGCCATTTCTGACTGACTCATTTCAACAACGCCATAAGCGTTCAAATTCAAAGTTTTCATACAAACAAATTTTAAAACTAATAAAATTATTGCAAACAACCTTTGTTTACAAGCCTTACAGATTTTAGCGTGCACTCAAAAATCTGTTTGACCGTGCAAAGTTATGTTACAACAATCCAAAAAAAACGGACTGAAGCAAATAATTTTTATTCACTGCACATTAAAAAAATACCACATTTGCGGTATTGTCAATAGAAATTATGAGTTGTATCTTTGCATTATATTATAATAGAAGTTATTATGAAATTTGTGCCATCAGAATTTATTACCAAAGGAATCGATGCTTATCTTGCAAAAGCGAAAATAAGGTTTCACGGCATTTATTGGCTGTTGGTTTTGCTTGTTGTCGGCGCGATTGCGGCTTTGCCGTTTGTTTTTGTCGATGTATCGGTGCAGGACAGCGGGGTAATTCGACCAGTTGCAGAAAAGACAGAAATAAAAGCGAGCGTTACGGAACTTGTTGATTCCGTATATGTTCGCGAAGGTCAAATCTTGTCGGCAGGCGATACTGTCCTGACTTTTATTCGCGAAAATCCCGACTATCGCATTGAGTATCAACAAAAACGGCTCAACGATTACGAGGCTCATCTGCAAGACCTCGAAACGCTTGCCAAAGGCGCAGTTCCCCGCCCATTTCAATCGCCTACCCGACAGCAGGAATTCTCTTTTTACCTGATGCAGAAACACGAACTGGAAACTTCGCTCGCAAAGGCTGCAAAAGACTTTGAGCGAAACAAAAGCCTTTTTGACAAAAAAGTGATTTCGGGCGAGGAATACGAAACCTATCGCCACGAATTCGACAAGGCTACAAACGCCGTTTCAACGTTAAAAAACAACCAAATCCGGCAATGGCAGATTGATTTGAATAATTATACCAATCTTCAGCAGGAAATGCTTGCTGCAATGAGACAAGAGGGAAAATCGAAAGATATGTACGTCGTGCTTTGCCCTGTCAGAGAAGCCGACACCATCGTTGCTCTCGAAAATGGGCTGGTGACAGAGCAGGGAACTCACGCTCAACTGCTTGAAAATAAGGGAGTTTATTGGAAACTATGGAATGAACAAAATAATATGATTGATTGAATATGGACATTTTTGCCCTAAAAGACAGAATGGATTACTTTCACAAGTTAATTCAAAGAGAGGCGACAGGCACGCCTTGTGAGTTTGCAGAAAAAATGAAACTGAAACGCAGTCAGTTATTTAATATAATTGACGAATTTCGCGATTACGGCGCAGATATAGGTTATAGCCGAATTCGGCAAACTTACTTCTATCGCAACGATTTTGAGATAAAAATAGAAATTCGGATGCTTATCGATGGCGAGCAGAGAAAAATTTCTGCAGGAAACATAAATTATACACTTCAGTCCAATTTTTTTGAACTGTGGCAATATAACTTTGCACCGTCAAACATATTTTTGAGTGCACGCGAAAGTTTGCGAGACTTATAAACAAAAATTGTTTGCAATAATTATTAATTTAAATTTGTTTAATTCAAATGAAAACATTAAATCTGCAGCCGAAAGTCGTAGTGGAAATGAGCCAAGTCGAAATGGCAATGATTGACGGCGGTTCTTGGTTGAAAACAATTTATGAAGCAGTAAAAAGCGGCTTAATTTACGATGCTATTTGTTCATGTGTCGAATTTTTTCAAGAAGCAGCCGAAAGTTCTACTAATGTAGCAACCAATTATTACCAACAATGCAATATGATGCGTGGTCATTAAGTTTCGAAAGAAGTTAACGTTGAAATCGAGCATCTGATTCTCATTGTAGTGCAGGTGCCCGATTTTGTTTTTTTGTTATATGAAAAAATTAAAATATTATTTTTTAAGAATTTACAGATTTTCCAGTAACCTAACATTGGCAAAATCTTTTATTTTACTGCTAATTCTGTCGAGAATTCTTTTGCCTGTTTTAGTGGTAATAATTATAGAAAGCATTTCTTTGCTTTTTGGCATAAATGATGTTCCCTTACCGTATTATAACTATTCTCATTCGTTTCTGAGAATGATGATTATTGCAGGAGCAATAGGTCCTTTGACAGAAACGATTGTATTTCAATATTTTATGTTTGTTTTGTTTCGAAAAAAAATGAAGACAAGTTATTTGTGCTATATCTTGTTATCAGGCTTGTTGTTTGGTATTGTCCATTTTCAAAATATATTAAGGGTAGTTTTAGTTTTGATTGCCGGAATATTTTTTGCTTTTGGATTTCTTATATACAAGAAAAAATATAATACTATTACGGCTATTGGTTTAATATGGGCTATCCACGCCGCATCTAACATCCTGACTATTGTTGCTCATTTCGTATTTAAATAATTGTAATTCAAAAAAAATGCAACAACTACTTTCTCTCTTCATACTATTCTTGCCTTTATCAATCCTAGCCGCCCAGCCCTCCGCCTGGTCGCTCGAGCAGTGCATCACTTACGCCTTTGAGCATAATTTGGACATCAAACTGTTAGAAATAGAGCGAAAACAGAGCGAAACGAATCTCAACACCTCACAGATGAGCCGTTTGCCTGATTTGAACGCAGGTGTGGGGCAAACGTGGAACTTTGGGCGGACGCAGACCGAAACAGGACTTTATGAGACACGTAATCAGTCGAATACAGGTCTGTCAATCGGCAGTTCGGTCCCGCTTTTTACAGGGTTGAAAATTCCAAGCCAAATCGCTTGAGATAAACTGCAAATAGCGCTTTCAGCAGAAAATCTCGCCAAAGCGAAAGAAGATCTTGCTCTCGGTGTTTACACGACTTTTTCTACAAGCCGTACTCAACAAAGAAGCATTGAAAATCAATATTGGTTATTTACGTGTGAACAGGAATCGCTAATACCTAATACCAACAATGCTTTAGAAGGATTATTTACGGACTTAAAAACAAAATTAAAAAATCACTGTGGTTTATCAATAGAACACCGAAAAGTGTTTATAGATGAATTCTTTAAAAGATCTTTTAAGTCCTAATTAGCCTCCGTTTTGTCTATTAAGCCAAATTTTGCCATTTAAAACAAAAATATTAACTTTGTCTCTCAAGATGATGGAACTCTTTCAATACACTTTCTTTCAAAATGCTTTGCTTGGCGGTCTGTTTGTCTGTATAGCCTGCGGAATTACGGGCGTTTATGTTGTTTCACGTCGATTGGTATTTATAAGTGGAGGCATCACTCACGCATCGTTTGGCGGATTGGGATTTGGCTTCTTTGCAGGTATCAACCCTTTGTTTTCGGCGCTTGTGTTTTCTGTTGCTTCGGCATTTGGCGTAGAGTGGCTGTCAAAACGGCAAGATGTTCGCGAAGATTCTGCTATTGCTGCTTTTTGGGCGCTTGGAATGGCGCTTGGCGTAATTTTTCTTTATTTGACACCAGGATTCACACCCAACATCACCGCTTATCTTTTTGGAAACATTCTTACAATCACAGTTCTGGACATTTGGTTTGCAGGAATCTTTGCCCTGCTGCTTACAGTTGCCGTATCGCTGTTTTATCCGCAAATACTTTACACTGCTTTCGACCGTGAATACGCCTTGACACACGGTATTCGCGTTGCGCTTATCGAACATCTGATGATGCTTGCCATTGCCGTTACTGTTGTAGCGTCAATACGGTTAGTAGGAATAATGCTTCTGATGTCAATGCTGACTGTTCCTCAAATGACATCTGCACTGTTTACTGCCCGGATGAACCGGATGATGATAATTTCAATACTGATAAGTCTTACAGGTTGCATTACAGGGTTACTTCTTTCTTACTTTCTTAACATTCCTTCGGGTGCAACAATTATTTTTGTTCAAATTATTATTTTCTTAGTCTGTAAATTTATTTTAACAGGCATCAGATTTGTATCCTTACATTGAAAATATTCAAAATGATAGAAAAAGAATTTATTTCAAAATTTACAAAATGAAAAAACGTTATCAAAATATAAGGAAGAAACATAAATATATTACTCTTGAACAACACAAATATATGCACCCACATATCAAAGAATATCTCCAATCCATCTCTGCCCTGTATGCACAAGGCATCACCACCGAACACTCCTTTCGCGGGGCATTGGAAACCCTACTCAAAAACATGACCGGCTTTACAGTTGTGAACGAAGCGCA
>JAIRYM010000124.1 GCA_031267615.1 Dysgonamonadaceae bacterium | reverse complement strand
CGAGGGCGTGTTTGATGAGTTCGACGGACTCATCGCCGAGAAAAGATTTTCCGGCGGGAACCATTTGAGTATTCTGATTGGCGCGAACATCCCATATTTCAGCCCGCATGATGCCTTTGGAACTCATCGCTTCGAGGTCGCGGGTGATACCTTCTTTGGTAATGTTCCCGTTCAACCAATCCCAAAAAACGCCGGGACGGGCAAACGACGGCGGATTATAAAACGCATCTTGAGCGCCAATCGGATTATTGCTTTTCATTTGACATGCGGAAAACAAGTTCTCGCTTAAAAATCCTCCCGCAACTATTGCAGAGGTTTGTTTGATAAAATCTCGCCTGCTTGTTAATGTTTTCATTATTGTTCTCCTTATTTTTTACCTGGAATGCTCAAAGTTCAGCGTTTCCAGCCGCACTTCGCCTTTGGCGGTAATAATGATGTTTAATTCTGCTTTTCCTTCCGGAACGTCGTGCAAGGTGATCTTACCGCCGTCATATTTACCGTTGCCGATAATTTTTGTACCGGCACATACTTTTATATATTCTATATTCTCCAGACCTTCGCCGTGAAAGGCTACAGACTTTTCTTTTCCGGTAAACATTACGTAACGGAAACCTGTTTCTGCGTTGCTGTCAAACGTAACTCCGCCATATTTTCCCGCAGGGGAAAATTTATAATTGAAACCGGTAACAGCCGAATTGAACCAAATAGTTTCTGAGGTTTTCAAACCGTCACCCGCGCCGCTGCTGCTTGGTTCGACAGGGATAATAAAACCGTCGCGATCGAAAAAAATTTTCTCGACACACTCCGCGCGTTTATACGGCAGTCCCTGCAAAATGCGATGATAGAAAACGTACCACTGACCGTTTAACTGCTCTATGCATCCCTGAATATTAGTGTTACCCGCCATCTGTTCGACCGAAATAATAACGCCGCGATAAGTCCACGGACCGAAAATATTCTTTGACGTGGCGTATGAAAGTCGCTTCGGAGCCCATGTCAACGATTCACGCGGATCATCTTTTTGAGGAACCGGGCCAACATTTTCCGCATAAAGAAAATAGTAGGTATCACCGCGTTTGCGAATAGACGGATTTTCAAAAAAGTCACGCACCGAAGGCGTTATTTCCGTCACGCTGCTTTCTGCAACAACATTGTCGTCTGCAAGCCGCGCTATCACGACTTTGTGGTAATTACCCGAAGACGGGGTCGGAATACCGTAAGTAATATAGCGCTGTCCATCATCGTCTGTAAAAACCTGAGCGGAAATACCATCTATCTTTTCGCCCGATTTATCGCCCACAATATAACGAAAGTTTGTAAAAGTTCCCGAAGGCTTGTCGCTTTCAAGCACAAACATCGGGTTATTGAACCTATTAAAATCGGGATCAAAGAAACCGTAAAGCAGATATTTTCCTGTCGTCTTGTTATACGCTCCGTCACAGTCCCACAGGATTTTACCGCGATGTTCTTCCGGAATAACAGTATCGCGCGAATCGAGGATTTTCCTTACCGTCCACTGTTTCATGTCGTCCGTTTCCATCTGCATGTAAAATTGAGAGGCATACCCTTCACCCGGATTTGCGTCCCAGCATTGATATGTATAAATCTTCCCGCCAAAATTGTGCGCCTCTCCGTCGGTCAGGAAATAATTATACTGATATGGCAAAATTGGATTCTGAACTTGCCGGCAAGAATAATCCTGAGCGTAAAGCGCCGTTACCGAAACAGTCAGGCAACAGCATGTTGCAGTTAAAAATACTGCTGCAGTTCTTGCCGAAGATTTTGTTATTAAATACAGTCTTTCGGTTAATTTTTTCATTATAATTATTATTATAATATTATTTTCTGTTAATATTTTACATTCACAATTCGTTATAATACATTAATCGTTCCGCAAAATTACATAAATTTTTTGGATTTACAATCATGTAACATAAAAATAATTATTGTCCTCTTACCTTTGCATCCATAAATCTTATATTATATAAAAATAAACTGTATGATGTTTACTTTCAACAGGAAACTGTCTGTCTACAATGACGAAAAAACAGTTTTCACAGCCTTTTTGATGTTTACCCGGAAGACAAAACAAGTTTACATAGCCTTCCGGGTAATTACCCGGAAGACAAAACAAGTTTGCACAGCCTTCCGGGTAATTACCCGGAAGACAAAACAAGTTTGCACAGCCTTCCGGGTAAATACCCGGAAGACAAAACAAGTTTGCACAGCCTTCCGGGTAAATACCCGGAAGGCAAAACAAGTTTGCACAGCCTTCCGGGTAAACATCCGGGACGCAAAAAAAGTTTGCACAGCTCCTGTCAAATCATATACAGACTGTATGCAGAATTTAGAGGAGGAAATCAGGTTTATATTTTATTCCGTGCGTATTCATTTTTAATAAACAATTATACTTACAAATTCAAAACGTTTATTTAATGAGATTGTACGAAACGCCCGGTATGAGGATCAATAATAATTTCAGATTTTAGTACTTCTTTTTTTGTTTAATAACTTTTTTATATTCGTTATTGCAAGTTCTTTGAGTTCCGTGTATTCTTCCGGTTTCCTGTATTCATGATATATAAAGAACATGGTCGCGCCGGCTGCTATCTGCACTGTCAGCATCACCCACGCGCTGAGCGAAAAGAATGTCAGTGTCCACATCGCAAACGCCATGACGCCTGCGAAGAGGAATTGGGGCGCAATATCTTTCAACTGTTCGGACATGGAGTAGCTGATGATTCCGGAAGAATAATAGCTGTACATCAGATATGAGAGAATCGCAACCACAATTCCTGCTATCAGCAGCGCTTCGACTCCCCATATTATTGCAACCGCGATCATGGGCAGCGAAAGAGCCTGTTTTATTATTTCAAGCTTGAGGGATAAGTCCGAACGTCCTTTTACATTGAACATATTTGTGTTTATCATAAACAACGGATAGAATATGGCTGAAAAACACATCAGCTGGATATACGTTACGCACGGTATCCATATTCCCCCAATCAGCGCTTCGACCATCGGTCCGGATATTGCTGCCAGCCCGAATGTCATGGTGCACGTTATGAGCATTGTTACTTTTATCAGACTTCGATATACTGTTTTCAGCCTTTCATCATCGTTTTGAATGGAAGAAAGCGCAGGATACGACACCCGCTGTATATTGGCAGAAAAGGTAAATGAGAAATATTCGCTGAATGACTGTGCGCGGGTATAGAATCCGAGTGTTTCTTTTGAAAATATTTTTCCTATGACAGGGTAATATATGTTTCTGCAGATGGTATTGAGAAGTCCCGAAATCAGTATCCTGGAACCGAAGCCGAACAGGTTTTTGAAACTTTCTTTTGAGAACACCGGCGACGGACGCCATATTTGTTTTGTCCACAGGAGGGTGAAAATAACTGACAGCGAAACAATGTTTTTTATTACAATGCTCCATACTCCCCAGCCTTTAAAGGCGAGGACAATGGCAACGATGCCTGAAACGACGGCTGCCGTGATGTTTACAAATGCCTGATATTTGAAATTAAACATTTTTGTCAGCAATACATTCTGAATCATTGAAAGGGCATGCAGGATGAGTACAAAACTGTTTACTCTCACAATGTCAACCAGCCGCGGCTCGTTAAAGAAATTCGCCATCAGGGGTGCTGTGGAAAAAAACAGGAGATAGAAAAAGATGCTGACTCCGAGATTGATGTAAAAAACGGTGTTGTAATCCTTCTCTGTACAGTCATTCTTTCTGAGCAGAGCAGAGTTGAAGCCGCTGTCTATCATCGAAAAGGCGATTGCCATAAATATTGCAATGACGCCAAGGATACCGAATTCAGCGGGCAGAATGAGCCGGCACAGAATGATGTTGACAAGCCATGTAATTCCGCGGTCGGCTAAATTGCCGGTCAGATTCCACGTTATGCCCGTTACCGTTTTGTGCTTTAGGCTTCTGTTATCTTCCGGTTTCTGCATTGGTCAGCATATTTTATCTTTTCTACTATGTTCCTGTCTGCCTGCCGGTCAAACTTGCGTGCGAACCAGTCGTCTGAAGCCATAATCCTGTCATAATCTTCAAGCCGCATGGTTCGCGGACGTTCAGGACCGGAGGTCCAGTCGATATAACGTTTATCGTTATTTATTACTTTTGATTCCAAACCGGAATTCATTATTAAAGTATGAAAGAAAATCTCGTCCGCCGAGATTGTATGTTTGAACTGTTTCAGATACGCAGGATTTTCATCGATGAAGTTGATAATAAATTCTGCAATTTCACGCGAAATATTAAACCATGATGCACCTCCGTAATACTTCAACGGGAAAAGTCGCCTCCTTATACCTGCAATCTGCTGGATTCTGCGAAGCAGTGAAGTGATATTGAACCGTGAGTTTCCTGCCCTGCGGCTGTTAAGTCTCCAGAACAGAGTCAGCCGGTCCATTCCGCCGTTCATCGGCCAGTCTTTTTTTGGCATCGGGTCATAATCAAGATAATTTATCGGGCCGCGCTCAATTTCCGATACAATCGTTTTTGCAGGTTTAATCAGCATATCCTGTCCGCTGATCAGCATATAATAATCGCAGCCCCAGCTGTATGCAAGTCTCAGCAAGTCAACGGTAGCATAAACCATTTGCGGACTGCCCCAGTATATTGTGTGTTTCTTGATCGTCCACACATTTTTGTTCTGTTCAAAAGTATTGTCTGGAATATCGCTCTTTGCGTCTATATGAATGAAAATCCAAAAATCCTGTTTCAGAGAATCCACAAGCGCCCGCAGTTGAGCCTCATCGGTGTGCGCCATTATCATAACTGCTATTTTCACTTTTGTTTCTCTTTTATTTTATTGTTTACTATCGTTGCCAGTTTGATGCCGCCATCCTCGTTCAGATGATCAAAATTATGAAAATCTTCCGTCACAAACACTGTGTCGGCATACAAATCAAGAAATGCAATATTATATTTTTCGGCGAGAAAAGTCAGTCGCTCCGTATTTTTCCGAGCAACCGCCCGGTCGAGATACTTTCGGATATTCTCGTGATAAGGCATCGTTACCAAAACAGGCATAATATTTTTCGATTTCAGAAAATCAAGAAAGGAGTCCAAATCATTGAAAACCCTGTCGCCACCCTTATAATTCCTCTGTACGCCGTTGAAAAAATCTGCACGCAAACGCGCTTTATCATCATTCATCACACTTTGATAATCAGTATTGTGAAAACTTGACCAGCCCTTGACAAGTTCAAATCGAGGACGGTTCATAAAACTGTGAGCAAGTATATAACGCATCTGCTCGGAATCATGTGCAAAAAACGATTGCAACATATCTTCTTTCCAAAACGACTGCTGCGGCTGCTTTATTCCAAAAAAATGATAATAGTAAAAAGAGCGTGTGCCTTCATTATAAAACGAAGAAAAGATAGTTGTGATGACTACATACTTTAACTTCGGCAATTCCGGCAGATACTTCCTCGTCAGCAAAATATCATATTCAAGAGGCTGTGCTGCAAAAGCCAGATTGAAAGCGTAAGGCGTGAACTGCGAAGGGTCAACTCCATCCATAGCGCTCGAGGTGCCAAGTATCAGCAGTTCGATACTGTCGGCGGCTGCAACCAGCTGTTCTTTCTTCGATTCATACATACTCGGAAAAGTACGGACACATATTTCCATGAAAATTATAAAAGCCAGCACCGGCAGGCAAAAGATAAATATTCTGAATAAAACGTTTTTCATAACCGATTAAAACTGAAAGTAAACAAATTGCTGTCCTTTCCCCGCGTAAAGTATAATCGCAAGAATTATTGCATAATACATCGAATAGCGTTGCCATTTTTTCTTACACGGATATCTGATAGTATAATACTCTTCTCTTCTCTTCTCTTCTCTTCTCTTCTCTTCTCTTCTCTTCTCTTCTCTTCTCTCATTCCATTCTACCAAAAACATTATGGCAGACAGAACAATTGCAATTAAAACACTCTTTTTCCCCGTATTAAATTCACCGATACTGGGAGAAAACAAAGACGCTGAAAAAATATTACTCATATACGAAACAGCCTCCGTCAAATTTTTCCCCCTGAAAAGAATACCCACAAAAGCAACAATCATAAACGTTTTTACGATGCGGGCAAAACGGTAAAAACCATTATCAGTGAGATTGTATTTCTTTTCAAATTTTCGTCGCCGTCGACTGCTGTTAATCGAGACAACAAGCATCAAGCCGTGTATTCCACCCCAGACAATAAAAGTCCAGTTGGCGCCGTGCCACAGTCCGCTCAAGATAAAAGTTATAATTATACAGGCGTTCCAGTAGCGCAAACTGTTACCTCGATCCGTCAGCGGATAATAGATATAATCCATAAACCATGTTGTCATCGAAATATGATTGCGCTTCCAGTAATCAGATACCGAACTGGCGAACAGCGGATAATTGAAGTTCTGCAACAGTTCTATACCAAGCAGACGTGCGCTTCCAAGTGCAATATCAGAATACCCAGAAAAATCGCAATAAATTTGAATTAAACCGAGAATAGCGCCCAAGAGCAAAGTGTTTGCAGGTAAAACGCTGTAATTATCAAATATTTGGTCAACTACTACCGCGCAGTTGTCGGCTACAACCATTTTCTTGAAAAGTCCCCAAAGAATCTGTTTGAGCCCGTCCGTAACGTTGGAAGAGAGAAACGTGCGAGGCTTTTTGAGTTGAGGCAAAAGATGAGTTGCACGTTCAACCGGTCCTGCCACAAGCAGCGGGAAAAAGCAGACGAACAGAGAATAATCAATCACATTACGCGTCGGCTCAATCCTGCGGTTATAAATATCAAGAATATAAGACAAGCCGTGAAAAGTATAGAACGAAATGCCAACCGGCAAAATAATTTTAAGTGTCCAAAGTCCCGAATTTATTCCAAAAACATTCAATAAATCGGCAAACGATTCGATAAAGAAATTGTAATATTTGAAGAAACCGAGAAAACCAAGATTAACAACTATACCCGAAACAAGCCAAACTTTCTTTTTGCTTTGACTGTCGGACTCCCAAATTCTTAAACCTGCAAAATAATTTATTGCAGTAGAAAAAATGAGTAGAAAAAGGAAACGCCAATCCCAACTGCCGTAAAAAAAGTAACTTGCTGCAACAAGCAATATATTTTGCATTCTGAATTTTTCGGGTTTAATAGCCCAATACAAGAAGAAAACTAACGGTAAAAATAGCAGGTATCCAAATGAATTAAATAACATAATATAAGATAGTTTATAGCCAAATGCAGGCGCAAAGATACAAAAAATTTGTATCTTTGCGCCCTAAATTGATTTTCTATGAGCATATTAAAACGTTTTTTAGATGACGACAAAGATTTGAAGTTAATTTACTGTATTGCAGCAATTGCATCTTTTATAATGTTTCTGTTCTGTCCGAGAGTGAATTTTTTTGACACGGCAACTTATTATCAAGCAAGTGATCTGCTATTGAATCGCGGACAGCTGGATGCTTTCAGGACGCCGCTCTATCCGCTGTTTCTGGCAATCACGGTTTATCCTGTTCTTGCTTATATCCTGCAAACACTGATATTTCTGTTCTCCGTCAGATTTATGTATGGAACCATGAAAATGCTGACGTCATCGCGTCGCGCCGTGATTCTGTTTTCGTTGATTTACGTTCTACATCCTACATTTCTATTTTATAACTGTCAGTTGATTTGCGAGTCGCTGTCAATTTCTTTGAGTGCCATATATATATATTATACAGTCATCTATCTGAAGAAAGGTAAAACAAGTCATTGCTTGTTAATTCACCTCACTGTATTGCTGCTGATTTTTCTGAAACCCATATTTATATTTCTTCTTGTTATTTCGTTTGGAATATTTATCTATAATGCCTGTTGCAGAAAACTTACTTTTCGTCATCTGTCTGCCTTCATCATTGCTTTTGCAATACAGCTGTCGATTATTGGCGGCTATATGTCGGCAATTCATTCAAGGTACGGCGTTTTTGCGATCAGCAATGTTACTGACATAAATCTTTACTGGATTATGGATGAACACGGCTTGATAGACGATTCCACTTTTCCCGACGATATGATAAAAAACATAAGCGGGTCATTAGACAGATTGAAATATATTAACAATAATTATGGGTGGAAAGAACTGAAAGCCATTGTCAACGAAAATATGAAACTCCACTGGAAAGATTATTTGTATGGTTATAAACTGACAGCAACAAGATTTTTGCATTTTTCGTGGCCATTCACCAACATATCGGGCAAGAATTTCCTGAAATTCATTGCAGGCAGTATCGGCTTATCTTTTTATCAACTGTTTGTGTTTATTGGCTTTTATCTTTGCCTTACATTATGGAGTTGGATTAAACACCGTAAAATCCCAATTATTTCTCTTGTCTTTTTCTCATACACGTTTGCAAACTGCGTTATCCTGTATTTAACGGCGTTTAACGATTTCAGCCGTATTATAGTTCCTTCGTTAACAGTCATTCTTGTTCAGTTCTTACAGGTGTCGGAATGTATTGTTTCAATTATCCGAAGAAAGCCGTTTTTAATGAATTGATTTTAATTTATTTTCAACTAAATCCAAACTTTTCATTTCTGCAATGTCTTCAGGTTCGAAAGAAACGTCAAATTCCTCTTCGAGTTCGACAATGAGATTCAGATGATTCATAGAATCCCATTTGGTACAGTTCGACTGCGAAATATTATCTGGAATTTCGTCAAGTTGAAAAACCCGTAACATAACCTCTTTGATTTTTTCTTTCATATTTCTGTAATTTTATAAATATCTGATATTGTGTAATTTATATCTCGCAAAGATAGTAGATAATTTTTAATTTCTTCGGTATAATTGTTCAGAATAAAGCCGTTTTGTTCATAAAAATTTTCCACCTGACAGTTTTTCAGTGTTTTGATATATTTCGCAGAAATGGTTTTCATTCCCTGTTCTTTCAATCTCATTAAAACATACTGCAAAAATACGTTTTCAATTCCCTTTCCCAAAATTCTGCATGACAATAAAAATGTGTCTATCGCAGTTTCATAATTCGTAATTATCAAAAGTCCTGTCAGTCCATTGTCGCCAAAGCGATCTTTTACGCGCAAGCCGAAAATCTGTGCGCCATTGTCATCTAAATCTCGTAAGTCGCTTTCTGTATAACGTTTTGTCGCGAGATTGAATTGATTGGTTTTCTGCGTCATCTGAGCAAAACGTGCAATATTCATTTCGCTCAAATTTTCGATTGTCAGTTCAATTTCGAGTGAACGCAAATAATCGTCAAAGTTGGTAAATTTGCTTTCAAACTGCTTGCGTTCGGTATTTTCTTTGTATTGCTGTGTTTTTTCTCTGTCCTCTTTTGTGATTTCGTAAATGGAAAAATACCTGTCGGTCAGCATTTTTACAAATTCAGGGAACAGATACGGCTTTTCGGGAAAATCAGGCGTTTCCACCTGTGGCAAAAGTTGGCGAACCAACTCTCTTTCTGTAGGGTTATCATCAACAAAAACCAGACTGTCGAGTCCTATATTGAGTTCGGCGGCAATTTCGCGAATGTTTTCGACTTTATTGTTCCAGTTTATGCGCCATGCAGCAAGTTGTTCCTTCCTGATTTTCAAGTTGGGGTGGTCATTCCATAAATCAATAACATCCTGCTCGTTGTTTTTACTGCAAACAGTGAGAATAATGCCGTTTTTAACCAATTCAAGCAAGTATTCCTGAAAAAACAGAAAGCAGTTTCCTGGATAGGTTTCGTCGATTTTAATGCCTTCTGCGCCATCTTCGCCCAAAATTCCGCCCCAAAGAGTATTGTCAAGATCGAGCACAATACATTTTTTACGTTTCAGTTCTATGGTTTCTATTTGCCGCGCAAACCAATGCGAAAAGTCGTTTGCCAATTTAGGATTAAGAGGCATTTGCGAAAAAAAATAGAATTTCCAATCAATCAACGGTAGAGACACAGTACCTTGCATCTTTACAAACTCTGCAAAATCAACAATTTTCAGATTTTTATATTTTTCCGACAACTTACGAATTTTTTGATTGTAATTGATAATCGCCCCATTTACAGTATTTTCTTTCGTCTGATAATTGAGACAAAAAATCGGCTGCATCGTGAAAACAAAAACAAGTTTATTAGCGTCAATCTTACAAAAGGTAAATTCCAACAGATTGCCGTAATTTTCAATTTCACCTGCAGCTGTCTGATTATTAATTTTGTATGGTGCAAAATACCACCAAACATAGCGGTCTGCGTCAGGTACAACAGAAATATCTTCGTAACCCGAAAATTCTGCTTCAAAGTCCTTAAAAAACGGCTCAATTGTGTAATTTCTAAAAATAAAGTATTTCATTTTTTAGTATTCTACCAATTCCGAAAGATTATAATTTATTACCAAAAGTGCGATTTTTAAATTCGTGGATTATTTTCTTTCTACTATCTCTATCAATCCTACATTTTTATTATACAGATAACAAATTTTGCAATTCTCCAACGCCACTGCTTCCACGGGAGCAAAAAGCGGAATAAATTTTTGTTTTCTCAATTCCACGATAGATTCTTGAATTTCATCAACTTCGTAACAAATGTGATAGGTGGAAACGCCAACTTTTTCCAAAGTTTTTACTATTGGCGAAGTATTATCAACAGGCGCAATGAGTTCAATGAGCGGCATATTTTCTTTTGAAAGAAAGGTAATTTTTGTGTTCTGAATCTTATCTAATCCAATTTCAGATATTTGCCAACCTGCATTGGTATAATACGCCGCTGTTTTTTCAATATCATAAACAGCGTAACCAATATGATGAAAACGAAAATTCGGCAACATATTAATAATCAATTACTTGTAAGATATTACATTTTTCTAAACTTAACAACGTCGTTCCCCACGAAAGTCCTGCGCCAAAACCACATAAAATAACCGATTTTGGTTGTTTTCCTGCCAATTCCGAAGAAATAGTCAACGGAATGGAAGCAGAACTGGTATTTCCGTATCTATCAAGACAATACATCATTTTTTCGAATGGGAATTTTAGGCGTTTTACAATAAAATCGGTCATAAAACGGTTTGCCTGATGCAAAACGAGATTATCAATGCTGTTCAATTCAATTTCGGCGAAAGCGCAAATTTCTTTAATGCTTTTCGGCACAACGCTTAATGCAAAATTAAATACATCCATTCCGTCCATAAACACCTCATTATCAGCGCGAATATTACCGTCCTCCTTTTCGATTGGAACGATATTTACAGCCGTTACGGGACAACGTGCCTCACCTGCCTCAATTTTTACGTAATCTTCGCCAGCGCCGTCAGAATAAAGCGCAATGAGCGTTTTTTGATCGTCCATTTTTTCAATAAGCGTTGCCGTGCCTGCATCGCCATAAAGCGGTGCATTTACTTTGTCGCGTTTATTGACAAATTTCGTAAAAGTTTCGCCCACAAGTAGTAAAACACGATTAATCCCGATTTGATTTGCAAATGACATCGCTGTTGCTAAACCATAAATATAACCTGAACAGCCAAGCGACAAGTCCAATGCAGCCGTTGTTTTGGGCAAACCAAGCCGATGCTGCAAAATCGGTGCAGTAGCCGGAATTTTGTAATCGGGCAGTTGGCTTAAAAACAGCAAAACATCTATCGAATTTTTATCAATATCGTTGTCTGCAAGCAATTTTTCCGCTGCTTTATAGCACAAATCAGATGAACATACATTTTTTTCTGCCTCGCGCCGCTCGCGTATTCCGATAGAATTGATTGTTTTTTCGATCTCTTCTTCGGCAATAAGATAATCCAAATCTTTGTTATACACTTTTTTAGGTGGTACACAAGCGGCAATTGCCTTTATTCCGATATTATTAAATGTTATAAATGCCATATATATTCTTATTTTATTTGCCCAGCGCAAAATAATTTCATTGTGCAAATTTCAGACATTTTTCTTTTATAGATTCTGAAATCACAGTAATGTAAAGCCACCGTCAACGACCAATCCTGTACCTGTTGTCCATTTGCTTGCTTCCGACAGAAAATAAATTGCCGCGTGAGCAATTTCTTTCGGCTGTCCAAATCTGCCCAATGGATATTTTAGCTCTGTTTCTTTCAACTGCTCGTCGTCAATTACGCCTGAATCAAAAATATGAGTTTCAACTATTCCTGGCTGAATGTAATTAACTCTGATGCGCTGTTTTGCAAGTTCTACAGCCAACGTCTTAACAAATGCGTTTATGGCGCCTTTGCTTGCTGCATACATTGAATCGCCCACACCAACAGCAAAAGTAGAAATCGATGAAATAAACACTACCGATGAATCTTTCTGCAATTTCTTTGTTTTAAGCAATAACTGTGTTAAAAAGACAGGTGCAAAGAAATTGATTTGCATTATCTCATTAAAATCTTCTCTGTCAATAAATTTAAATAATAATGTTTTCCCAATTCCTGCATTATTGACTATTCCGTCAATAGTCGGCGTCTGGTCGACAGTATATTGCAGTTGCTGTTTGTCGCTTAAATCGGCTATGATCTGAGTGTGTCCATCGCCTTCGAGATTGTCGAATGTTTCCTGTAAACGCTCTGCATTTCTGCCTGTTATCACAACTTTTGCACCCATCTTGGCACATTCGACAGCCGTCGCTCGACCGATTCCAGATGATGCGCCCGTAACGAGAATCGTTTTTCCTTCCAACGAGAATGGATTGTACATAATTTTTCAGTCTATATTTCTACTAAATCGCTTATTATAAATTCTTTGTCTGTTTCAAAGTAAACACTGCTCCACGACAATCCTACGCCAAAACCAATTGCAAGGATTTTGCCTTTATTTTGTTTGTTCGTAATTAACGTCAGCGGTATAGAAGCGCTACTCGTGTTTCCAAAATTTTGAAGCGAATAAAGCGTCTTCTCTTCGGCGATTTTCAGTTTTTCCCGAATCTTTTCGTTCATAAACAAGTTTGCCTGGTGCATAACAAAGGCATCAACAGTTGCCAAGTCAATCAAGAAATGCTCACAGAGTTTTCTTATAGATTCAGGGGCGCGAGAAATGCCAAATGCAAACACGTCCATCCCTGCCAATGCCGTATTACAGCGAGTTCGCCGTAATCCATCGGAAGTAGTATAAACTTCAAACGAAGATTTATTGAAAAGATTTCTGTAACCGCCGTCTTCGATAATTATTGCGTCATAACCTGAACCGTCAGTGCCAAAATGAAACTTGAAACCGTCAGCTCCTTCTTTATATTCTATAGCCGTTGCTGTACCAGCATCGCCGAAGAGGGGATATGCACTTTTATCCAATACGTTAAACTCCAAAGAAGCAGATTCGCCCGATAACAGCAAACCTTTTTTCATCGCTCCTGACGATAACAGAGAAGTAAGCACGCTCAATCCATAAGTCCAGCCCGAACAGCCCAATGAAATATCTAAGGCATAACATTCCACAGATAAACCTAATCTTTCCTGAATAATGCAAGACGTAGCAGGCAATATATAATCTGGCGTCTGCGTTACAAACACCAAACAATCAATATCAGATTTGTCCCATTTCAAGTTGGAAATTAGCCGTTCTGCAGCAATCACGCACATATCCGAAGTGATAACATCTGTGGTTGTAATCCGTCGAGCAACTACACCTGTACTTGCAGAGAATTTTTCTGCTTCATTTGCGGTAAAGTACGGATAATCGACAACTTTTTCGATTTGTTTTGGCACGCAAGCCGAAATACCTGCTATCTTAACGTTTTTGATTTCTAAAAATGCCATCGCAGATGATTAAATTTTACTTTTGACAGCATTGTATAGATCTTCTATTGTTACAGCAGATCTTATGTCAAGCCCTTTCAACTTGACATTATATTCTTCGTCTGCCATAGCAATAATGGACAACGCTGAAATAGACGACCATTCTTCTAAATCTTTGAATTTAGTTTCGGGTTGGAAAACAGATTCTTCTGTGTCATCAAACTGTGATGCAAAATTTTGAACAAATTCTTTTAGTTCCATACTTAATAATTTATTTTTATTAATATATATTCATTATAGATATTACAAGCCACAAAGATAGGGGAAAAAAATCATTTTATCAAAGTTTTTCATTTTTTCTCACCTTTGTAAGCAATGTCGAAAGTTAAAGTGCAAATACCAACGCTGCCGTCAGGTTAGAAAAATCAGTGCTTTAATATCGGCGTCCTGTCACCATATCTAAAGTTTCGCCAAGTCGGATAAGAAAGTTTTTTCCCTTTTTGGGACGTTCATTGGTTTCAAATTCATCATAATAGCGAATATTATTGGAACCGGATTTAATCATTTTATATATAATGCCCCAATCAGGAAAACCGCCAATGTTTTTATCGTCGATATACAAATCGGCATTTATCTTGCGGGAAATGCTCTCGTCAAACACTTCTTCGGGATAGTTGCTGTTCACGGCATAAAATTTTAATCCCTGTTTTTCACAGTAATTTACCGCTTCCTGCAACAAATCACCTTCCCTGACTGTCCACAAAATTATAAAATGATGTTCTTCCTGTTGCAATTTTTTCAAAACATCAATCGCAAAAGGAATTGGTTTACCTATCAATGGATAAGCATGTTCGACTATGGTACCATCGAAATCTACTGCAATTATCATATTATCAAAGTTTATGAATTATATTTAAATGACTCGTTAAATTCGGTACGATTCAAAATAGAACGTCCCAAAGTTATTTCATCTGTATATTCAAGTTCATCGCCAACCGAAATGCCTCGTGCAATAACGCTTATCTTCACGTCAATTCCAGCAAGTTTGCGAAAAATGTAAAAATTCGTAGTATCACCTTCCATCGTTGTACTCAAAGCAAGGATTATTTCCTTGATTGGACTTGATTTTGCCCTCTGCACCAAACTGTCTATCTGCAAGTCGGCGGGACCAACGCCATCCATCGGAGAAATAATTCCCCCCAAAACGTGATACAGTCCGTGAAACTGTCCTGTATTTTCAATCGCCATCACATCTTTGATGCTTTCCACAACACAAACCGTGGCTGCATCACGCGCCTTATCTTCACAGATATTGCAGATTTCTGCATCACATATATTGTGGCACACGCGGCAATAATGTACATTACCTTTCATATCAGTTATCGCATCTGCAAATGCTTCAACTTCACCGTTCGTCCATCTTAGTACGTGCAAAGCCAAACGTAAGGCTGATTTTCTTCCGACACCGGGCAATCGGGCAAATTCATTTACTGCATTTTCCAACAGAGAGGAAGGATATTTCTGTAACATCAGTGATTTGTTTTGAAACGGTAAACTTCGTAATTTTTATTGAATTTTGCAAATTTTAATGCCTTTTTTTCCTGACACTCCATCCAAATTTTCCAATAAAATTTCCCATTCCGTAATAATTTCCGTGAGAATAAACTAACAAACGCGCTTTTTCTATATCGAAAACGCCCGTTTCATTGTTAATATACTGCTCATCGGCAAGAATATTAACAACTTCTGCGATAAACATATCGTGAGTGCCAAGTGGCAAAACTTCCTTAACTCGACATTCGATAGACAGCGGTGATTCTTCAATATACGGCGCCTGCACGACGTGCGCTTTAACAGGCGTCAGTTCCATTTCCTCAAATTTGTTGTAATCTTTTCCTGAACGCACTCCAACCCAATCGGTTGCACGTGCAAGTTTTTCTGTTGTGAGGTTAATCACAAACTCCATATTTTTTTTCAGAATGGCGTAAGAATGGCGTCCTGTCGGGCGAACTGAAATATAGCACATCGCAGGATCAGAGCAAATTGTGCCTGTCCAGGCAATTGTCAGCACATTATATTCCGACGGCTCGGCTCCAACCGTAACCATCACCGCAGGCAGCGGATAGAGCAAGGTTCCTGGTTTCCAGTCAATTTTCATAGCAGTACAATGTCTTCTTTTTTGATTTTAAGTTCACAATAATCACATTTTAGCGTAACATTACCTTTATCAATTACTTTAAAACGGGTCTTCATCGGCTCGTTATTTGTAACGCATGTTGGATTGTTGCACTTGACGATTCCAAGTAAAGTATCCGGCAGTTGAACAAGTTGCTTTTCCACTACCTCATAGTCGCGGATAATATTGAGTTTCACCGAAGGCGCAATAAGCGAAATGCGATTTATTTCATCCTGTTCAAAAAATTTCCCTGCAATTTTGAGTATACCTTTTTTCCCCATTTTCTTACTGTCAAGGTTATAGCCGATAGTAACAGGTGTTGTCAGTCGTTCAATGCCAAGCAGCGAAACTACCTTGAACAGCTGTTCTGATGGAATATGGTCAATAACCGTACCGTTTTCAAGAGCAGCAATCTGTAGTTCCTTTTTATTTTGCTTTTCCATAATTTTTGTATTTTGCAACAAAGGTACATAAATTTTTCAAATATACACAGTATGAAAAAGTAAACCTGACATCTTTTGGACAAATGTCAGGTTTCAGACTGGAGCTAAACGCTCTCATTTTTCATTTTTCTTGCAGCGGCCACACAGAGGGCGCACACACAGGTGCGCCCCTACGGGTTTCATTTAATGATTTTTATTGTTTGTCCGTTCACATGGACTAAGTAAACGCCTTGCGGCAAATAACCGGTCGGAATGTTTCCATCTCCTGCAACGGTTTGCCGCCGGACGGTTTGACCGTCGGCATTGATTACCGTAACTTGCGCCGGGGCGGTCAAGCCTTCGATGCGGAGACTTCCCGTTGCCGGATCGGAATAGACGCGGACGGCGTTTGCAGCGGACGGCGCATCTATTGCCGAGGAAACGTAGGTCTCAATCGCTTTAAAATCCTTCCAGACAAGGGCAGCCGCGTAGGTTTCTACGGAACCGGCGGGAACGTAGAGCGTAGCATTGCTGAGCGTAAGATTGTCAAATACATCGGAACTTATTGACTGTGGCGTCAGATTCAAATTGGTAACAGAAGCAAGACTGCCGCAAGAGAAAAAAGCAGAATATCCAATGCTTTCCACGCTGTTACCGATAGTTACCGAAGCAAGGCTACTGCAAGAGGAAAAAGCATAATTTCCAATGCTTGTCACGCTGTTGCCGATAGTAACCGAAGCAAGGCTACTGCAATAGGAAAAAGTATAATTTCCAATACTTTCCACGCTGTTACCGATAGTTACCGAAGCAAGGCTACTGCAATAGGAAAAAGCAGAATCTCCAATGCTTTCCACGCTGTTACCGATAGTTACCGAAGCAAGGCTACTGCAATAGGAAAAAGCAGAATCTCCAATGCTTTCCACGCTGTTACCAATAGTTACCGAAGCAAGACTGCTGCAATTGGAAAAAGCATAATCTCCAATGCTTTCCACGCTGTTACCGATAGTTACCGAAGCAAGGCTACTGCAATAGGAAAAAGCAGAATCTCCAATGCTTTCCACGCTGTTACCGATAGTTACCGAAGCAAGACTGCTGCAATAGGAAAAAGCAGAATATCCAATGCTCGTTACGCTTTCAGAAATCGTAATTGAGGTAAGACCGCTGCAAGATTGAAAAGCCCTATCTCTAAGTTCTGTTACGCCGTTGGGAATTGTAATCGAAACAAGACTGTGGCAAGAGGAAAAAGCAGAATTTCCAATGCTTGTCACGCTGTTGCCGATAGTAACCGAAGCAAGGCTACTGCAATAGGAAAAAGCATGATTTCCAATGTTTGTTACGCCATCTTCTATTATCACTTCTTCAATGAACGAGCGCCACAAATACCAGGGGGAATCAGTGGAGTAAATCCAATCCGTCATTTCCCCTGCCCCGCTGATGGTAAGCGTAGCGTTCGATAATGTCCATGTGAGGTCGCCACAGCTTCCGTTCTCTTCCGGAACAAAATCCGTTGCTACAATCGCCCCAAACCTGTTCCAGTCATAACTAGCTTGGTACGTTTCTACCGATCCGGCGGGAACGGAAAGTATGACAAATCTGAGACTA
>JAIRYM010000060.1 GCA_031267615.1 Dysgonamonadaceae bacterium | reverse complement strand
CATCATACGATCTTTTGTCACAGGACTTTAAAAGTCTTATTGATAATTATAAGGGTATTGAACGAAAGCGGGGAGAACACAGGGATTCAACAATAAAATCTACGGCAAGTCGTACCTCTGCATTCTTACGTTGCATACAACAAACAGGGGTTACAACCTTATCCGGTATAAAAAACACGCAAATTGTTCTTCAATCTTTTAAAAGAGATAAAAGTTGTTACTCTTCACAGGCAATATCAACCGTATTAAAGACATGTATGCACTTATACCCTGATGGCGAGTGTAACCGGATTATTGGAATGATACCCGAGTTCCCAAAACGAACCCGTCTGTATGATTATTTGCAACCGGATGAGAGTAAGCAAATTGCAACCGCATTAGATGATAATAATAACAAATTGACTTACCGCAGTAAGGCAATAGGGAAACTGGCATATTATACCGGTATGAGACGTATTGATATAGCCAATCTCCGTTTTGAAAGCATCAATCTTGAAAAGGAAGAAATCACGTTCGTACAGCAAAAGACCGGACTGGAAGTTTGCATACCTTTAAGATCGGTTGTAGGAAATGCCATCTATGATTACATTGTAAATGAACGTCCCAAATGCGCTTCCGACAACATTTTCATATCGGCTACAGCACCTTTTATAAAACTGTCTCCGGCAGGAGTGTCACATGATTGCGAAAGAATATTTAAGGAGACAAATATACATCAGGAAAAGGGAAGAAGCAAAGGATCACATCTTTTCAGACACGCTTTTGCATCCGGTTTAATTGCTCGGGATACTTCCCTTTCATATTGTGAGCGAACTGTTAAATTATTCCGAATTCGGAATAACCTGACAGCCTTGCAAAAAGAAGCAAACCAGAAGCATGGCTTTTCGGCGGACAAGACGCTTTCCATTGCGCAAAAATTGTACGAAAACAAGTTAATGAGCTATCCAAGAACGGGAAGCCGCTATATTTCCGCAGACGTATTCGATGAAATTCCCGAACTGATTAACACATTGAAAACGCACCCGCGTTTTGGCGGTTACACTCAATCAATGGACAATTCAATTCTGAATATCCGCTGTGTTGATGATAAGAAAGTAACCGACCACCACGCGCTTTTGATAACTGAAAACAAGCCCAAAGAACTGTCCGCAGACGAACAAACGATTTATGAAATGGTTGCGGGACGAATGTTGGAGGCATTTTCCAAGAAATGTGTCAAGGATGCTACGACAATCATTTGTGTATGTGGCGATACACTTTTTGAGGCAAAGGGCGCGGTTATCAAACAGGCGGGTTGGCGAGCGGTCTTTAATGAAAAAGAAGAAACGGACGAAGACGGCGCTTTGCCCGAAGTTACGCAGGGCGAAACGTTACCAATCCTCAAATCCGAACTGTTGGAAAAGCAAACCAAGCCCAAACCGTTACATACAGAAGCCTCGTTACTTTCAGAAATGGAAACCGCAGGAAAAATGGTTGAAAACGAGGCAGAACGCGCGGCAATGAAAGAAAGCGGTATCGGAACGCCCGCCACGAGAGCAACGATTATCGAAACTTTGTTTTCGAGAAATTACATTATTCGTGAAAAAAAATCGCTTGTGCCGACCGAAAAAGGCTTGACGGTGTATGAAACGGTTAAGGACAAACGCATTGCAGATGTTGCCCTGACAGGCAGTTGGGAAAATACGCTGGCGCAAATTGAGAGCGGCGAAATGCAGCTTGAAACATTCAAGAAAACAATCGAAATCTACACCGGACAAATCACAGCCGAGTTATTGGGGGCGAAAATTGAAGTTTCCGACAGCAATGCCTGCATTTGTCCGAAATGCAAAACCGCGCCAATCCGCTTTTATCCCAAAGTGGCGAAATGCAGCGACCAAAATTGCGGATTGGTAGTTTTTCGCACCATTAGCGAAAAGGAACTGACCGACAGGCAAGTTCTGGAATTGCTGACCAAAGGCAAAACCGCCGTTATCAAAGGCTTCAAAAGCAAGGCAGGCAAAACGTTTGACGCCGCGTTGAAAATTGATGAAAATTACAAAACGGTTTTTGAGTTTCCCGAAAAGAATAAAGGGAATTTCAAGAAGAAATCGTAACTTTGCCGCTGAAATCACACGGTCGTAATGGTTTTGCTGTTATTGCTTTGGATTTTAGTGGCGGCTCTGTCAGGAGGGATACTTGGCAGAGCCTTTTTCTTTGTTTGTCAAGCGAATATTTGCCGGATTGCGGAATTTTGAGTAATTTTGCACCTCTGAAAATTAAAGTATCAAATGACCGTTCAGGAAATAAAACGACTTCGTGAAACAGAAGACAGAGTTGAATTTAAGGAAGCAAAGCGAAATTTCAACTTTGACGGCGGCAGACATTCCGACCCTGCCGAAAGGCGCAGGTGCGTACTTGGGTATGTTGTGGCTTTAGCCAACGAAGGCGGCGGCTATTTGATATTCGGAGTAAAGGAGAAGAAAGAATTACCGCACGAAATTGTCGGCACGACCTTTGGCGAAGGAAAAACAGGGGCATTGGAAGACGAGATTTACAAACGCCTGTCTGTCCGTGTAAAAATTGAGGAACTGTTTGATAGTGAGAAAACAGAAAACAACAGGGTATTGGTTTTCAAAATACCGTCTCGTAATTTAGGCGACCCGTTGACTTTTGAAGGCGTTCCATTGATGCGTATTGGCGACAGTTTAAGAGCAATGTCCAATGCGGAACTATTTAATATCCTTTCTGAACGCGCACCCGACTTTTCCGCTACGATTTGCGAGGGATTAACTTTTGAGGATTTGGATAAAAAGGCGATAGAGAAAATGAAGATTATGTATGCTGATAAGCAAAAAAATCCTTCTTTTCTGCAAATCAGGGATGAGCGTATGCTGTCCGATTTACAACTTGCGGTCAATGGCAAATTGACTTATGCTGCGTTGATACTGCTTGGAAAATCCGATACGATAGACCGGTATCTGCCCCAAAGCCGGATAATTTGGGAGTACAGAAATACCGAAACTCAAATTCATTATGACCGTCGGCAAACAATTACCGAACCTTTCATTACAGGAATTGATTCTGCGTGGAATTTGATTGACCAGCCGACATTAAATCTCAACCACCCTATCCAAGCGGGTTTGGTTGTGTATAACATATATGATTTTAATAGAGAAGTTATAAGAGAAAGTATATTAAACAGTTACGCACATCGCGATTATACCCTGACAAGTGATGTTGTGATAAAACAATACCCGCAAATGATTGAAATAATCAATCCGGGCGGTTTTCCGAAAGGGGTTTCCATTGATAATATTCTCACAGTCAGCAGTACTCCGCGAAACAAATTGATTGCCGATGTGCTGGAAAAGACCGGTTTAGTTGAACGTTCAGGACAGGGTGTAGATAAAATATATTCGGAAACGCTTGCCGAAGGCAAACAAACCCCCGATTACACAAGGACAAATCCTCATCAGGTAACATTAAGAATACGGACACAAATCGCAGATGAAAGTTTTGCCGTTTTTATCCGGCAATACCGCAACAGGACAAATCATATTTTAAGCGCCGAACAGGTAATAGCCTTATCGGAAATAAGAGACGGGAACATAATAAACATTCATTCCGAAACTATCGAACAGTTGAAACAGGCGGGATTGATAAAAAATGTGGAAAGAAGCGGATTGAAATATATTCTGTCTGATGATTATTTCAGAATAGCCAACAAGCCTTCCAAAATAGGAGAACAGTATGTTGCAGGAGATATCGAGCATATTTTATTATCCCTTCAAGGCAGTAAGAAAAAAATAGGCGATATGGAACAGGACTTATCGGAATATTTAACCCGCAATCAACTGAAACACCTGTTGCCCAAGTTATTGAAAGACGAAATCATAACAAGCGAAGGTCAGGGCAGAGGCACTTCCTATTCAATTTTCCCCAAATATGCACATTTGAATAGCGACCAAATGCTTGCATCTGTTATAAGCGACCTGAAGAAAAAATATGAATAAAAGCTGCAATGCAGTTTTCCATATTTACAGTTTGCATTTCCAAATTCAACATCATACGGTTTTCCATATTTCTCTTTAATCGAAGTTGTAATTAACATTGCTGTTTTCTATCCTGTTAAATATCAATATAATATCTTCATTTGCAGTCTTCCACAAATAAAAATCGGATTCCATAATTAAAGTACATATTATACTTTTGCAGTTCGCCATATTTTTGTTTTCAATTCCATATCGAAATAAAAAAGAGCCATTGAAAACGGCTCTTTTTTGTTCATTATTCTTAATCTTTCTTTACTGCTGTTGCGTTAATTTTTAAAAATTAGTTGTAATTTATTTATACACAAATATATATGAGCGTTCTTTGATTTTTTGACTTGAATTGACGTACTTTTGCTCAAAAGCAAAATAT
>JAIRYM010000035.1 GCA_031267615.1 Dysgonamonadaceae bacterium | reverse complement strand
GGTTGCAAAATCAATATCCGTATCTTCACGAAGTTCTACATTAAATTCAAAATTGCGTTCCAGCCCATTGTCTGTCAGGTTACTTGAGCCTGTTATCACCGAGCCGTAACCGTGTTCATACTTTTCCTTTTCGCGGAAAATATAGATTTTGGCGTGCAGATTTTGCTTCGGATGTACTTTTATCACGACTTTTTTAGTAATCAAATCTTCAATCAATTGTAATATTCCGGCTTCAACGGTTTTGTCATACTCCGCTTCCTGAATATTCTTTTTTAAATCGACCAGAAATGTGTCAATGCTTTTCGCCGTGTCTTCAACGAACAGCAACCCCCGCCTGTTGGCTTCATAAACGAGATTGTCAATATTGATACCAATCAAATTACGGATTTCTTCCGCTTTCTCCACAAAAGGACGAATACGAAAGTAACCCGATGCCCGAAAATAACCTACCAAAGCATCAAAAAAATGGATATTTCGATATTGAAAAATCCCTTCTATTTTGTTTAATAAAGTTTTGCTGTCTTCGTTTGTGAAAAATCTTGACGACATATTATTTTTTTTGTTGAAACAAGTAAATCTTTTATATCAACATCCAATAACCATTTGCTCGTCTCGTTCTGTTTCAACAAGAACTACTTTCTGTCGATTTATATGTTTCATTTTTTATTTATTTTATTGATAACAATTGCAAAGATATTGATAATTTTTGGATTTTCAAAAAAATGTTATACCCTTACACTTAGTTATTTGAAATAATGTAAAAACGAAGCAGAGCAAGAAGTCTGCTCGTTTCCATATCGTTCCCCATTTATATTTTCCTTTTGAACAAAAACCTGTTTTTTAGAGGTTAACAAAGAAATTTTATGTAACTTTGCATTCTTAAACAAGAATGAAATTATGAATAAAGCATCCCCAAAAACGACTAAAAAACCACAACATCAAAAAAAAATCAGTTTTTTTCAAAAAAAGTTTCTGAAAATTTGCATTATTCCATAGCATTATTATAACTTTGTTATAGACAATATATACAGACGGAATAAAGATATGCGGAATAAAGACTTTTTGACAGAACAACTAAAAAAACACTTCGGATTCAACACTTTCAAGGGAAATCAGGAAGAGATTATCCATAGTGTTCTTGACGGAAAGGATACTTTTGTTCTGATGCCCACAGGCGGAGGCAAATCGCTTTGCTACCAACTGCCAGCTTTGCTGATGAAAGGTACCGCTATTGTGATTTCGCCGCTCATAGCCCTGATGAAAAATCAAGTTGATGCAATGCGAAATTTCAGCGAAGAAAACGAAGTGGCGCATTTCATTAACTCGTCACTCAACAAAGCGGCTATAATTAAGGTAAAGAACGACATTCGCGCAGGAAGTACCAAATTGCTTTATGTAGCCCCAGAATCTCTTACCAAAGAAGAAAATATAGAGTTCCTTCGCGGTGTACCTGTTTCTTTTTATGCCATAGACGAAGCTCACTGTATATCAGAATGGGGACACGATTTTCGTCCTGAATATCGCCGTATTCGAGCTATAATTAACAAAATATGTCGCCGCCCACTCATTGCGCTTACAGCAACGGCAACACCAAAAGTACAGCATGATATTCAAAAAAATCTTGGAATGATGGACGCTACCATGTTCAAGTCTTCGTTCAACCGCCCAAACCTCTATTATGAAGTAAGGCAGAAAAACAAAGACGTGGACAGAGATATTGTCAAGTTTATAAAGGCAAACCAGGGCAAATCAGGTATTATCTATTGTCTGTCGCGGAAAAAAGTGGGAGATTTCGCAGAAATATTAAAAGCAAACGGGATCAATGCATTAGCATATCACGCGGGAATGGATTCTCAAATTCGCTCTGCCAATCAGGACGCTTTTCTGATGGAAGAATCTGAAGTGATTGTCGCCACAATCGCTTTCGGAATGGGCATCGACAAACCTGACGTGCGCTATGTGATTCATTATGATATTCCCAAAAGTCTGGAAGGTTACTATCAGGAAACAGGACGCGCCGGACGCGACGGCGGTGAAGGTAAATGTATACTCTTCTTTGCAAATAAAGATTTACAAAAATTAGAAAAATTTATGCAGGGCAAACCTGTTTCCGAACAGGAAATTGGCAAACAACTGCTCGAAGAAATCAAGGCTTACGCCGAAACCTCGGTTTGCCGCAGAAAAGTTCTTCTTCACTACTTTGGCGAAGAACATACACAAGAAAACTGCGGCTGCTGTGATAACTGTCTCAATCCCAAAAAACAAGTGGAAGCAAAAGATTTACTTATATCAATTCTCGAAACAGTTGAACTGCTCAACAACAAGTTCAAAGCTGACCATATCATCAATATAATGCAAGGAGAAAAAACTTCCGAAGTTATTTCTTACGAACATAATGAACTCGAAATTTTCGGTACAGGAAAAGAAGAGGACGATAAAACGTGGAACGCCGTGATACGTCAAGCAACGATTGCCGGATATTTAGATAAAGATATCGAAAACTACGGACTGCTGAAACTGACAGCAGCAGGAAAGGAATATCTCAAAAATCCTGCTTCGTTCAAAATAACAAAAGATAACGATTTCAATGAAGACGACAGTCCCGATGAACCGCAAATGCGTGGCGGAGGTGCAGTCGATCCGGTGCTTTTTTCGATGATGAAAGATTTGCGAAAGAAAATGGCAAAGCAACTGCACGTCCCGCCATACGTCATCTTTCAAGACCCATCGCTCGAAGCAATGGCAACAACTTATCCTGTTACTGTAGACGAACTGCAAAATATTTCAGGAGTCGGTGCAGGTAAAGCAAAACGCTATGGACAAGACTTTGTCGATTTAATCAAGAGACACGTTATCGAAAATGAAATAGAACGCCCGGAAGATTTGCGGATTCGCACTGTTGCCAACAAATCAAAACTTAAAATTGACATCGTTCAGAGCATCGATAGAAAAGTAGCGCTCGACGATATTGCATTGTCAAAACTACTTGAATTTAGCGAACTGCTCGATGAAATAGAAGCAATTGTATATTCAGGTACAAAAATCAATATTGACTATTTCCTTGATGAAATAATGGACGAAGACCATTTAGACAACATTTACTCATATTTCAAAGAATCGGTTACCGACAATATTGAAACTGCCTTCAAAGAACTCGGCGGCGACTATACCGAAGAAGAAATCCGACTTGTCAGAATAAAATTCATCTCGGAAATGGCGAACTGATGTCCCGTTGTGTTTAATTAAAAATTTACCTTTACAACAATAATAAAATATAAAATGAAAATCCCATTGAGAAGTCAGGTTTCCACTGCCGGACGCAGAATGGCAGGCGCCCGCGCATTATGGAAAGCAGTTGGAATGAAACAGAAACATTTCGGTAAACCCGTAATAGCAATTGTAAATTCTTTTACACAGTTTGTTCCCGGACACGTGCACCTGCATGAAATAGGGCAGTTTGTAAAACAGGAAATTGAAAATCAAGGCTGTTTTGCTGCAGAATTTAACACCATCGCTATCGACGACGGAATTGCTATGGGACACAGCGGAATGTTGTATTCACTGCCCTCCCGCGATTTAATTGCCGACAGCGTAGAATATATGGTAAATGCCCATTGTGCAGATGCAATGGTATGTATCAGCAACTGCGACAAAATAACGCCCGGTATGATGATGGCAGCAATGCGACTGAATATCCCTGCTGTATTCGTATCAGGCGGACCAATGGAAGCAGGAATTATCTACAAGAACGGAAAACCTTTACCTGAAAAATTAGACTTGATTGACGCTATGATACAAAGTGCCGATGATTCCGTTTCCGACGAACAGGTATGGCAAACAGAACAAAACGCATGCCCAACCTGCGGATGCTGTTCCGGTATGTTTACCGCCAACTCAATGAACTGCCTCAATGAAGCAATCGGACTCGCTCTTGCAGGAAACGGAACTATTCTCGCAACTCACACCAATCGCAAACAACTTTTTGCCGATGCCGCAAAACGTATTGTAGAAAACGCCTTCAAATATTATCGAGATGGCAACACAGACATACTTCCGCGAAGTATCGCAACCCGCGAAGCATTCATCAACGCAATGACCCTCGACATCGCTATGGGCGGCTCAACGAACACAGTGCTGCATCTGCTCGCCATAGCCCACGAAGCTGGCGTTGACTTCTCAATGAAGGATATTGATGAACTGTCGAGAAAAACCCCTTGCCTGTGTAAAGTTGCACCGACAACCGACAAATTTCACATTCAGGATGTAAACCGTGCGGGAGGAATACTAACAATACTTGGCGAACTGCATAAAGGCGGACTGATCAATGCTTCCGTAAAACGAGTTGACGGAACAACACTGAATGAAGCAATCACAAATCATGAATTAAAAATCACGAAAAATAAACCGGAAGCGCCGTGTAACGTTTTTAATTTAAAATTAGGTTCCCAAAACAATTATTACGACTCTTTCGATACAGACAGAGAAAACGGCTGTATCCGCGATATTGCACACGCATACAGCAAAGACGGCGGTCTGGCTGTATTAAAAGGCAATATCGCTCAAGACGGCTGCGTAGTGAAAACTGCAGGAGTTGACGAGAACATTCTCCACTTTACAGGACCCGCCCGCGTTTTTCATTCACAAGACGAAGCCTGCGAAGGAATTTTGAACAATATAAAACAGGGAGACGCAGTCGTCATTATATATGAAGGACCAAAAGGCGGACCGGGAATGCAGGAAATGCTCTACCCCACTTCGTATATCAAATCGCGACACCTGGGAAAAGAATGTGCGCTCGTCACTGACGGACGATTTTCTGGCGGAACATCAGGACTGTCCATCGGACATATATCACCGGAAGCCGCATCGGGAGGAAACATCGGACTGCTGCGCGATGGAGACATTATTGAAATAAATATTCCAGAACGCACCATCAATGTACGCTTGACGGATGAAGAACTCGCAAAACGCCGCCGCGAAGAAGAAAACCGCGGACAGTCAGCCTTCACACCGAAACGCGACAGAAAAATTTCCAAATCCCTACAGGCTTACGCACACTGGGTAAGCTCGGCAGACAAAGGAGCTGTAAGACAGATAACCGGTAATTCACCATCACATATCATAATTCAAACCATAAAATGAAAAGCAGCAAAAAAGACTTTTTTGAACTGTTCGTTCCAGGACGCGTATGCCTCTTCGGCGAACATTCCGACTGGGCTGGCGGACATCGCCGCACCAACTCCGAACTGACTCCCGGAACAGCCATAATTGCAGGAACAAACCAGGGAATGTATGCCCGATGCAGAAAGCACGAAGGCGAACTGATTGTACGATCAACTCTGTATGACGGAACAGCAGCAAAACCATGGCACGTGCCGATGGACATAGAACGTCTTCAACAGGAAGCTGCAGCCGGAGGATTCTACAGTTACGCAGCCGGTGTAGCAGCCTACATGCTCGAATTTTATGGCGTCGGAGGTCTCGAAATAAATAACTACAAGACAACGCTTCCAGTAAAAAAAGGACTCAGTTCGTCAGCAGCATTCTGCGTACTGGTAGTCCGTGCATTCAACCAGGTATACGAACTTGCACTGACGACAAGAGCAGAAATAGAAGCTGCATACCAGGGTGAAATCGCAACACCGTCTCGCTGCGGACGAATGGACCAGGGATGCGCATACGGACAGATCCCCGTGAAAATGACCTTCGACGGTGACAGAATATCAACAGCAACTATTCGCCCCGGCGGAAACTTCCACATTCTGATCACAGACCTGTGCGGAAAGAAAGACACAGTACGCATTCTGTCTGACCTGAACGCATCTTATCCTTTCGCAAAAACCGCGAAAGACGAAGCTGTACAGCGCTGTCTCGGAGAAGAAAACCAAAAAACTGTAGCCGAAGCCATCAATGCCATCGAAGCAGGGGATGCTGCAAAACTCGGCGCCCTGATGAAAAAGGCACAACACACTTTTGACAGGAACCTCATACCGGTATGCAAAGAACTCAAAAGCCCAAAACTGCACACTCTCCTCGGCGACAGGAAAATATCCAGACTGACTTATGGCGGAAAAGGCATCGGATCACAGGGTGACGGCACGATGCAGTTCATCTGCAAATCGAAAGAAGCTCGTGCCGAACTGTCCGGCTATTTAGTATCGGAATACGGAATGCCGTCTTTCGATCTTGATATTGAACAGCCGGCGTCAATCCGAAAGGCAGTAATTCCTGTTGCAGGATTGGGAACGAGAATGTATCCGTACACAAAAGCAGTATCAAAGACATTTCTGCCGGTCGTTACCCCGGAAGGAATAACAAAACCGGTCATTCAGATAATAATAGAGGAAGCGTTCAATGCCGGCGCAGAAGAAGTCGCACTGATAGTGCAGCCTGGAGATGAACCAATATTCGAAAAATATTTCATGGAGCCGTCAGACCCTGAGGTACTGGCAAAACTTCCACCCAAACTGCGGGCAGAGGCTGACAAACTGACCGATGCAGGAAAACATATTACACTGATCACTCAGCAAGATGCAAAAGGTTTCGGACACGCTGTCCTGCAGGCAGAACAGTGGGTCGGAAACGAACCTTTCCTTCTCCTTCTCGGCGACCAGATATTCTGTTCCGAAGAAAAAGGAGGCACTGCACGTCAGGTTACAGACATGTTCCAGAAATACAATGAGACTCAGAGCGTAATAGGAATATATGAAGAAAAACTCGAAAACACAGTACATTACGGCTGCGTATCTGGCGCCTGGATAGATGACATCACAATGCAACTGCAACGCACTGTCGAAAAACCGGATAAGGAGTTTGCCGAACTGTATATGCGAACCGACAAAAGAGGACGCAAAACATACTTCTGTGTAAACGGAATCTACGTACTGCGTCCCGAAATATTTTCTGTATTACGCAGACAGTCCGAAGAAAGCAGGATCTGTGAACTGCAACTAACCTCCGCTCTCGAAGAACTCAGGATTAAAGAAGGCATGAAAGGATTGGTCGTAAACGGCGTCTATTACGATACCGGCAGACCGTTCGTCTACGCAGGAACAGTGGGGAAATTCGCTGGTCTGTAAAATACTGACCCAAATATTCTGAGATCATTTCTATATACTATTTCCATCAATTCATACATACAGGGAATAATGATTATACTAATTGTTTCAACATCAATTAGTATGTAGAATTTTCCAATATCATTATCTTTTCTCCCAAACTGTTTGGCGAACTTTCCAATATCATTATCTTTTCTCCCAAACTGTTTGGCGAACTTTCCAATATCATTATCTTTTCTCCCAAACTGTTTGGCGAACTTTC
>JAIRYM010000020.1 GCA_031267615.1 Dysgonamonadaceae bacterium | reverse complement strand
ACCAGAACCTCATCATGCTCGACGAAGCCACCGTGTACAGCGCCTCGCACCTGATGGGCTTCTTTTCGGTCTTCAACAACGACGCCGTTAAGGACGTCACGCTCTACAAGGGCGATATTCCGGCTTCGGCAGGCGGACGGCTCTCGTCGCTGATGGACATCCGGTCGAAGGACGGCAACAGTCAGCGGTTTTCGGGAACGGGCGGGATAGGACTCATTTCGAGTCGCCTGACGCTGGAAGGTCCCGTCGTTGCCGACAAAGCCACCTTCGTCCTGTCGGGACGCAGAACATACGCCGACCTCTTCCTGAAACTGTCGAGCGACCCCGACATGCGAAACACCAGCCTCTATTTCTATGACGTGAACGCGAAACTAAACTACCGCATCAACGACAACAACCGCCTGTTCATCTCCACTTACACCGGACGCGACGTGTTGTCGTATTCCGATAATATGAGCATGAGTTTCGGCAACCTGACTACCACCCTCCGCTGGAATCATGTTTTCTCGCCACGGCTGTTTTCAAATTTCACCCTCATCGGAAGCGACTACGATTATTCGATGGGCAGCAGTTCGGGCGTTTCGGCAATGCTGGAATGGAGGTCGAAAATACGCGACTACGGCGTCAAGGCGGATTTCTCCTGGCTTCCCAATCCTCAGAACAGCATCAAATTCGGCTACCAAGCCACGCAGCACATCTTTACGCCCAGCGAAGGCGGAGCCAGAGACGCCATTGGCGGACAAATTTCCATACCGAAAACGTTTGCTCTGGAACACGCCGTTTACCTGTCCAACGAGATGAAAGTTGCGGATGCACTGACGCTTAAATACGGCTTGCGTTATTCGCTGTTCCAAAACATTTCCAACGGCGAGGTGACCGACTATTTGACCGATTACAGCGTGGATTATTCAAAAACATATTCAAAAGGGACAATATATAACTATCATCACCGGCTCGAACCCCGCGTCGGCGCCGCTTATCTGTTTAACGACGCGAACTCTGTTAAGGCGAGCTATTCCCGCACTACACAATATATACAGTTAGCCTCCAATTCGGCGGCAGGCTCTCCGTTCGACGTCTGGTTTCCGGCAACCCAAAACGTAAAGCCGCAGTTGTCCGACCAGTTTGCGCTCGGATACTTCCGCAATTTTGCCGATAACCGCTATGAGTTTTCAGCGGAAGCATACTACAAAAACCTGCAGGATGTGGTTGATTTCAAAGACCACGCCAACCTGCTGGGAAATGCCGATTTGGAACAGGAACTCCGTTTCGGGCGCGGACGGGCATACGGTTTGGAACTGATGCTGAAAAAGAACAGCGGCAAACTGACCGGCTGGGTCAGTTACACGTTTGCCAAAGCCCAAAGACAGATCGACGAAATCAATAACGGCGCGTGGTATCGCTCGCCATACGACAAGCCGCATAATATTTCCATTGTCGCCAACTACGAACTGTCGCGCAAATGGTCATTCGGCGCCAACTGGGTGTATGCAAGCGGAACTCCCGTCACATATCCCACCGGTAAATACTGGGCGGACGGTTCTTACGTGCCGCTTTATTCGGGCAGGAACGAGTATCGTTACCCCGCCTATCACCGGCTCGACGTGTCGGCAACCGTAAAACTGTCGAAGCCGGAAAAATGGCTGCAAAGCGAACTGAATTTCTCCCTCTACAACGCTTATGGACGCAAAAATCCGTGGATGATAACATTCCGTCAGGATGATAATCAACCAGACGTAACATACGCCGAAAAGTTTTACCTCTTTACATTCATCCCTTCAATAACATGGAATTTCAAATTTTAATATAAAACAAATATGAAGAATATTTTACTCGCTTTGATTATATGTCTTGTGTCGTGTACCGAAAAAATGGAGATTGACGTGAATGATGCGCCCTCGCAGCTGGTTATTTACGGCACAATCACGACCGACACCACGCAGCACGCGATAAGCGTCCGCCGTTCGTCGAACTATTTCTCAAACACCGCGCCGGAAGGAATAAGTAACGCAACAGTTACCCTCAGCGACGGAGAAAAAACGTTCATTCTGACGGAAAATCCGTCGGAAAAAGGCGTATACCTGACAACGCCTGACGTTTTTGGCACGGAGGGCAAGACATATACCCTGAAAGTCGCTGTAGAATTCAACGGTACGACAGAAGAATACGAGGCAACCTCTTTTCTTCCGTATTCCGCACGGGTAGATTCCGTTGTATTCCGGCAATCCGGTCTGGCAGCCGATATTATAGCCGTCATGCTTTATGGAATGTTGCCGGCGAGCGCGAATAATTACCTGAATATCGTGGCTTACAAGAATGATACGGTATCGATAAACGATAAACTGTCGGAATTTAACATCATTGCGAGTGAAAATACCGACAACAGGAAGATTAATGGCGCCGTTTGCATGTACATTCGCTCGGAATACGACGAAGACCGCGAATACATGGAAAAAGGTGATCTCGTCACTTTTCAAATCCGCTCGATTACGAAGGAATATGCAGACTATGTGCAGGATGTACAGAGTGAATCGCGGGGATCGGTGCCGATATTCGGCGGTCCTCCGGCGAACGTTCGTACAAACATTCTCCCTCTTAATGAATCAAATACGGCGCCGGTGTGCGGATTCTTCACTGCGTATTCAAAGACTGAGAGCAGTACGGTATACAGGTAATTATGCCTGACAAAAAGCGGGAGCGCCCCGGTATTTTCCCTCTTATTTTATTATATTGAACCGATTCCCTGTTCAAACTTCAGCAGTTTCCTTTTATACAATACTCCTCCTGTGTAACCTGCCAGGGAGCCGTTGGAACCGATAACCCTGTGGCAGGGCAAAATAATGGGTATTTTATTTTTTCCGTTGGCATTGGCGACAGATCTTTCGGCGCCGGGGCATTTTAACATCTCTGCCTGTTCTTTGTAACTGATTGTGCTGCCATACGGTATCTGCATCAGGCTAAGCCATACTTTCTTTTGGAAATCCGTGCCGATCAAGTCTAAAGGTACGTCGAAGTTTTTGCGCTTTCTGTTGAAGTATTCATCTAATTGCTTTTCAAGGGCGTCAAGATGCGGGTTGTCTCTGCGCATGAAAGAGATTTTGAATTGATCGCCCAATTTGCCGATTTTAATAAAGGTCAATTTGTGGTGAGGATAATCAAGCATGCAGACTCCTTTACCGGTGGCGGCGGCAATCATCAATCCGAATGCTGTGTCCATCTGAATGATATTGACAACCGGTTTGTCTTTGCTTTTTAATGGAGAGTATCTGAACAATGTTTCACAGAGCATGTTGTACTGCTCTTCACTGATTTTTTCATTTTCATCGAATGTGCTGTTAAATGCTTCTTTTTTTGTTTCCATATTATATTTTTTATAATTAATTTGTCTGGTATTTCTTTCAATAACGCTGTGAAGACGGGGATGTACCCCGTCTCTACTGTCAACTTACGCTGTAATTCTTTCAACTCATGCTGTAACGCTATCAACTCATGCTATAACGCCGGCAACTTGCGCTGTAATTCTTTCAACTCGAGCTGTAACGCTGTCAACTCGTGCTGTAACGCTGTCAACTTGCGCTGTAAAGACGGAACACGCCCCGTCTCTTCTTGCAACTCATGCTGTAATGCTGTCAACTCATGCTGTAATGCTGTCAATAACACTGTGAAGACGGGGATGTACCCCGTCTCTACTGTCAACTTGCGCTGTAATTCTTTCAATTTAAGCTGTAATGCTTTCAACTTTCAATTTGATATTGGGTTTTCGCCATGGTTTTCTGTTTGAAAACTTGATCTTGTGTACTTGTTTATATACCGCGCTTGATGTTCCAAAGACCGCTTTTATATATTCTTTGGCGCTTAGGGCGGTATCCATCATTCCGGTTACAGGTGCATAGAGCAGCTCGTTACGATGCACGCGGGCGTTGGAAAGAAGGAGGTATGCCTGGGTTGCTTCGTCGTTCGCGGCTCCCATTCGGGCGCTGAGTTCTGCAAGTCCGGTGACTGTGACGTCATGTTCAATCGGTTTGTATGCCGGGATGTGGGCTAACAGGTCAACGAGCTGCGTGAGGTGCTCTATCTGCTCGTTGAAACTCATCTGTGATACGGAGATGTGTTTTACCGGTTCGCCGTTTTTTGATTCTGATGTGACCGGAATGGGTTTTGCTCTCTTTCCGCGTATTTTACGGACGAGTTCTTTGATATGAAGCATGGCAGCAGCGGGAAGATTAAACGTTCTTGCCATTGCCAGCACGCTTGTTGCGATAGTTTGCAGGGGCTCGAAGGCTTCCTTGCGGTTACTTTCGGCAATGATGGCTTCTGCCAGGCTGTCGTCCACGTTATTGATAGACATGCGGATGTATGACGACTGTTCCTGCATCGCTTCGATTGAAAGACGCTCGTTTTGCGGTCTGTATTTGTCGCCAAGTTCGATAAATATACCGATAATGTCGTTAAAGTTTCCGACGTAGGTGTTGATACCTGATTCGATTTTTGAATTGTTTGCCATTGTTTTTATGTTTTAAAATTTAGTTGTTACGTTGCATTACTTTTTTATGAAAAAATCCTTTTCCTGTTTATAACGTAATGAGGTATATTTTTATTGTGTATAGAGTAAATTTTTTTTATGACTGTTTTTTTTGGCTAAAAATAAATTTGAGAATTATTTGGAGGTTACATTTTTATTAAGTAATTTTGCGGCTTATAACAAATCAAAAATGACACGTATTTTTAAGAACATTAAGCAGTATTTTTATGCAACAATGCTTGCATATATGGCGTTGTTTATGTCAAATAATGACACAATACCCCCCCCTGTACAGATTTATTCATAAACGCTAATGAATTATGTCATAATTCAAATTTAGTCGAAAGCTACTTACCGGCATTTCTTTTCCATTCAAAGGAAGCAATATTTTTTTTCCGTTTCGTTCATCATTTTAATAAAATATTATGAAGAAACGGATTGATTATATTGATAATATGAGGGGATTTACTATCCTTTGGGTTGTATTTTATCACTGTTTTATTGATTCATTTTATTTTCTTGATATTGATCTGATTAAACATCCAATTATTTCAAAGTTCCGGATGCCGCTGTTCTTTTTTCTTTCAGGAATTTTCTTTCGACGAAGGAGTTTTTCGGAGTTTTTTTCAAAACGGTTTAAGACACTTATTATTCCGTTTATTTCTTTTTACATTATCAGCGTGTTATTTACACTGATAAAGGAGAATTTAAAGGAAAATATTCTGAATATTGATATGGAAAGCAGTAATTTCTTTAAAGAATCTGCGTTTGCGATTATATATTTGTTTCATATTCATCCTCCGGTTACGCCGACGGCAATCAATCTTGCGTTATGGTTTTTGCCTGTTATGTTTACGGTGCAGATGTTTCATTATATGATCGATAAATTGACTGAAAAACGGTGGATAATGGTGTCAATAGCAATTATATTTTGTATTATTTCCGTGATTTTGGAGAAAAATGACGTGTCCGAATGGTGTTATCTGAACGCAACGGTGAAATATTATATTTTTTATTTATCAGGTTCGATGACCGGTATTAAGATGTTGAAGTTTTTTGAGAATAAAAGATATGCGATTCTGGTTTTGCTGTTTTCTTTGTTTGCGTATTTTTTGCTGTTCCGGTTAAGGATCGAGAGTGAGATTATAATGTATATGATTGATTTTGCGACAGTAATCTGTTTTATTGTATTTATTTTTACGTTTTTCAGATTTGCAGAGAATTTCAGGATTTTTAACCTGTTAAAATTTTGGGGGCAACATTCTCTTGAGGTATTAGTTACGCACATGCTGATTATTCCGGTAGTGACCGGTGTTACTGCAAGATGTTTGCAGTCTGTGCTTTTAATGGATTTGCGAGATCATCAGTGGCTGTTTGTATTTTTAGTTTTTATGATCTGTGTATTGCTTGAGGTTCCGGTAATATGGTTCTGTAACCGGTTTTTGCAGCCGTTGCTTGGTAAAAAGCCGTTGATGGTTTGGGGAAGGGGTTAGATTAAGGACAAATGCTGTTTCCCAAAAATTATTTGTACTTTTGTCCTCATAATTTTTCATATTTAACCATGGTAAATAAACTCATATTAGGCGACAACCTCGAAGTCCTCAAAACGTTTGCAGCGGACAGCGTTGATTTAATTTATCTTGATCCGCCGTTTTTCTCCAATCGCGACTATGAA
>JAIRYM010000008.1 GCA_031267615.1 Dysgonamonadaceae bacterium | reverse complement strand
ATTAAAATCTTGGGCTCCGGCTCATGAACAATTACATATAACATACGTCCTTCTCTGTCTATAGTTATACCGAAAGCAGATGTTCCTAAATGAAGTTTTTTTATCAATTTCCCATCAGGGGAAAAAACATGAATCTCATCGGCATACGTGGCAATGGATTCTTTATTTTCCTCTTTTCCGCAAAACAGTCCATATATGTTTTCGTCATCAAATGCAGCCGACAGATAACCCATCGGAGTTTTATTTACGATAAGGTCGTTTTTTTCTACACTGTAGTCCATCTCTTTTATAATATAATCCCAGCCCGGAATTATTTCATTATTATCTACATGAAATACACTGAATACTTCTGCAAGGTAAATTACACTGGCTATTGTTTTTTTGTCAGGAGATACGACAGTTCTTCCGTTATGCGCCATTGCATGTAATATGTCAGGAATAGATTCCGTCGGTTTCGGTCTATAATTACCTGCATATCGCTTGTTTTTAAGTGAATCGTCAAAAAGAATGAATCTGCCATTACCGTTTAAATCAATTGATATGAAGGATGAATCCAAACCTTTCAATTCAGGGCTTCTCGTACCTTTGGGAAGACGTGTAGAAGAAAGCGGCAAGGTGTTTTCTTTATGTGTTAGCAGGCTGTCGTAAGAATAAATTCTATATACGCTCGCCGCAGGGTCATAAACACCGATAGTTGTAGCATTCCGGTTATCAATATCTATATTAATATTATTAACAACCAAATATTCATTGGGACCTTGTCCCTTGCTTGCAAACGAAAATAAAACGCTGTCCTGTTTTACATCAATTACTTTTATGAATCCTTTTTCGCCATAGATATCCATGACAAACAATTTATTGTCGTGAAATTCAGCGAATAATGGAAGCCCGATGAACGCGGAGAGACTGTCAACCGGTGAAATTTGCACGACTTGAATATCATCTTTCTTGCCTGAAAATGTGCAGGATAACATTAATAGAAAAATTACCACCGACGAAAGGATCGTTTTCATTGAAACAATCCATTTTTTTGAATATTTATTTTTGTCCATTTGATATAAACTGATTTTTTAATGAGTACTAATGTCACAAAGAAATTGAACTTGTATCAAAGGTATAAATTGCACTTCACCACCTTCTTCAACAGGGTAATTTATTGAAAATTACACCTTTGATACAAAACTTCAATTTACATACTGACTTTTCACATGTTACGATAAAAATAGTGATCGCTATGCTGAGTTTCACAAATACGCAGCAAATTTAATTTGCAACCCCCAGAACTTTCGTCATCTGCCAATGCCTCAACATTAGCCAATGAAACATCAGACATCGCAGATTCGTTTGAATTACTGAGGTATAAATTGTATGCTGCTACTACTGCGATAACCAATACAGCACAACCCCTTAAAATTTTTTTGTTCATTGTTTAAAATAATTTTAGTTAAATGAAACAAAGCCATCGTATACAATCGTCGTAGTTGATTTACTTTGTTTCTGGCTGCAAAGGTAAGCAGATTTTTTCAATCCACCAAATGTTATTAAAAAAAAACTGCATTTTCTATGCGTTTTTAACATTTGTGGGCTATTATCCTTGAAATATTAGCAGAAAAATCTGTTGCCATATTGCTAATGAGAATCCTGCAGTGCAGAGTTTGAGAGAATCGAACAGATTTATGCGAGTAATGCAAAAGTAGAAATCGTGAACTATAAGACTGACTGATTATTCTGTCAGTTATTTTCAGTAACCTCTCCTGTGACGGTAAAACGGACAGGCGAAGTTGTTGCGTTGCAATAAACTTCACTGCTTTTTTAATTTCATCAGGACAACAACAGGGTCGTCTGTTTCTGTAATTTTACCAAGACCTTCAACTTCAACTTCTTTGGTTTCGGAATTTTTAAAGTAATGTTCCGGCATTACAACAGAGACCAGATAATCTTCATACCAGACTTCATGATCGCACCACCAGAAATAGGAACTGATACAAATGCGGTCCGGAAACTCTGTTAAATCATTCCTGAAGGTTTTTGTATGATAAATCTTATTGTTTTTCTTTATTTTGATATACTGGCGGAAATCGTTCTCCCGAAATAAAACCTGACTGTCTTTTTCCTTAAAAAAATACGAAAAGGCCATTATCCTGTCATCATTCATATTGAGAACAGGGAAAGAGGCTAACCCCTTCATATTTTCTATATATTTCATCTGCTCCGTAGTGGATTTATCGCGTATAAAAGAATTATTCATCCCGTACTTGCCAAAATCAACCGACAGAACAGGATACGCTGTATCCGAATCAAGTTTATAGAAAGTATTGTCATACATTGTGGAAAAAAAGATTTCTCCTCTGTTGTTTGTCGCGAAACATTCTCCATTTCCTGAAAAATAAGAGTTGTTCGTTTCGATATGTTTGTCAAATAAGACTTTTACATCATTTTTCCCTTTCACTATCAACAGTTCGGCATTTGTCCGTTCTCCGTTCACTGTGTTATCTATTTGCTGGGGCGCAAAATAGTAAATACCGTCTTTTCTTCTGCATGAATTATAAATTAACTTGGGAAATGGAGTTTTTTCAACCAGTTCAAATGAAATATTGGAATATTTAAATATGTCATTTGGTATAATCTCAATATACTTCTCTTCGTCGTCAACGAAAAAAGCCCCAAGCCAGTTGTATTCGTCAGGTCCATTACCATTCTTTGCAAGTTTTGTAACAAACTTTCCTGCTTTGTCAAAGACAAAAATCTGCTGTTGAGTTACATCCGTTGCATAGATATATTTTTGCTTTATAAGTATCTCATTAACTCTGCCCATTACATCGCCGGAATCTACCCGCAGCCTGATGCAGTGTACGGAATCTGCTATTTCCGACAGATTGATATATTCTTCCGCCGTCGTCGGGTTTACGATTATAACTTCCGATGCCATGTTGTTCCCTTTCCTGTTGCTGCACCCGAAGATAAAAGAAATTACAACAAGGGATAAAACTGCTTTTTTCATCTTTTTTTGTTTATGTTATATTACAACTCAAAATATATAATTTCGGGGTCTGGATTATCAAAAATGGCATAAATTCGCTTTTCGTCATCACTCACTTCAATTGCTTTTACATCGCAATCCATCACAAATTTTTTAATGGGCTTTCCTTCCCAATCAAAAACGAATATAGTGTTTCCTCTGAATTTATCCTGTACTGAAGCATCTTTGTCTTTTAGCGAATATAAAGCATAAATGTATTTATCAGAAATAGAAAGCCCTATGAAATGTCCTCCTTCAATTATATTACTGATATTGACTCCTGCTTTTTTACATCCACAGGCTAAAATAGAGATAAACAATAAGCAAATTAATGTTTTATGGTTCTTAATTTTGAACTTTTATCTCATTAAACATAATTTTTATTTTCCTCCTCTTATCTGCGCTCTGCGGATTTTACCGCTGATGGTTTTCGGCAATTCGTTGACAAATTCGATGATACGAGGGTATTTGTATGGCGCAGTGGTGCGTTTCACGTGGTCTTGAATGTCGCGTACGAGTGCGTCGCCTGCTTTTGCTTTGTATTCCTGAGCGAGAATGATGGTCGCTTTTACTATCTGTCCGCGCACTTCGTCTGGTACGCCGGTTATTGCGCACTCTATGACGGCAGGATGTGTCATCAGTGCAGATTCTACTTCAAATGGTCCGATACGGTATCCGGAACTCTTGATAACGTCATCGTTTCTACCAACAAACCAGTAGTATCCGTCTTCATCGCGCCAGGCTATGTCGCCGGTGTGATATACATTGTCGTGATAGACTGAGCGTGTAAGTTCTTCGTCCCGGTAGTAGCCCATAAACAGTCCTACGGGTTTGATTCTGTCTGTACGGAAAATGATTTCGCCCTGTTCGCCGTCTTCTGCACTGCGTCCATCGGTAGTGATTAAGTCCATATCGTAGGCAGGGCTTGGTATTCCCATAGAGCCGGGTTTGGGTTCCATCCAAGGGTAGTTGGCTATGGAAACGGTCATTTCGGTTTGCCCGAAACCTTCCATCATTTTTATACCGGTGGATTTGTAAAATGTTTCATATACAACGGGATTGAGTGGTTCGCCTGCTACTTCGCAGTATTTTAATGCCGAAAGGTCATATTTCGTTAAATCTTCAAGAATTAAGAAACGATATACTGTCGGAGGGGCACAGAACGAGGTGACTCGGAAATCTTGCATTACGCGAAGCATATCGGCGGCTGTGAATTTTTCATGGTCGTAAACAAAAACTGTTGCGCCCATAAGCCATTGACCGTAGAGTTTGCCCCAGGCGGCTTTTGCCCAGCCGGTGTCGGCTACCGTGAGGTGCAAATCGCCTTCGTGAAGGTTTTGCCAGAATCCGGATGTGATGATATGTCCTAACGGGTATGCGTAATTGTGTATTACCATTTTCGGCTCGCCTGTTGTTCCGGAGGTAAAATAGAGGAGCATGATGTCATTGTTTTCGAATGGCTCGGAAGGGCGTTCGAAGGGTGTGGCATTTTTTATTCCTTCGCGAAAATCGTCCCAGCCTTCGGGTACAAGAGGTCCGATTGAGATGCGGTGACGTAATGTAGGGCATTGAGACAATGCGTCGTCAATATGATGAATAACAATCTCTTCTCCAACACAAATGATGGCTTTTATATCTGCTGCGTTACAGCGATAGATGATGTCTTTTTTCGTCAGAAGATGTGTTGCAGGGATTGCAACTGCTCCTATTTTGTGCAGACCGATTATCGCAAACCAGTACCAGTAACGGCGCTTGAGAATAAGCATTACCATATCGCCTTTTTTGATTCCTTTTGACTGGAAATAGGATGCGGCTGCGTCGCTTTTTTCTTTTATTTCACCAAAAGTGAAACAACGGTGTTCGCCGGTGTCGCTTACCCAGTTCAGAGCGAGTTTGTCGGGCTCAGTTGCTGCATATTCATCTACTACATCGTATGCGAAATTGAAATGTTCGGGTACGTTTATCTTGAAGTTTTTATTGAAATCTTCCTGATTCGCAAATGTTTGCTGTGAAATGTATTTTTCTACCATTGTTATTATTTGATTATAGCCAGAAACCGTACTGCTTTCCCGTCAAGAGCCTTCATCCCGTGCGGATTTGAAGAATCGAAATAGATAGAATCGCCAGAGTTTAGCGTAAGTTCTTTATTGTTTATGGTGAATAAAAGCCGCCCTTCGAGAATGTAATCAAATTCCTCGCCATTGTGAGAATTGAGGCTTGATTTTTGTTCATTCGGCTCTACGGTTACTTCAAACGGCTCTATATTTGGATTTCTGAATCCGCTGGCGAGTTCCTGATACCGGTATGCGCGATTGCGTTCTACCGATTTTCCTTTGCCGGCGCGGGTGACAAAATATGCTTTCATTCGAGGTTCTTCGCCCGAGATGAGAGTGGATGTATTCAGATTAAATTTTTGTGCGACGTCAAAAAGAAAACTCATCGGGATGTCGGTTTCTCCGGCTTCGTATCGTTCGATTTCTTCCGCTGTCCGTTGACATCGTTCTGCCATCTCTTCAATTGTATATTCAAGTGAATCGCGCAGTCCTTTCAGCCGCTCGGAAATTTGTTTTATCTGTTCATTCATTATTAATTCTTTTTTAAAAATGCCACTGTTCGTTTGTGTTTGACTTGTCCGGTGTATTATCTGAAGGGATTATCTTAGGTGCTGTTGTTCCGGATGGATAACTTCCCCAAACGCCCTTGTAAACTTCGAGCGCTTCGGGCAGTTCTTTTTGTATTTGTGCGATACGGGTTGCGTCTGAAGGATGGGTGCTTAACAGTTGTATCGTCTGATTGCCATTATTCTGCGACATTCTCTGCCAGAACGGCACGGCAAACTGCGGATCATATCCTGCGATAGCCATAAAAATCAGTCCGAGATGGTCGGCTTCTGACTCTTGTGTGCGGTTGTATTTCAGTAATCCAACCTGTGATCCGATGCCGAAAGCCTGTTGCACCAACTTACTTTTGGTTGCCGAATTGACTATCTCTGTGCCGTATTGAGCCACCATTTGCTGCGACATGCGCTCGTTAGTGTGTTTGGCTATGGCGTGCGCTACTTCGTGTCCGATTACGACTGCAAGTCCGGTTTCATCTTGTGTTACAGGCAAGATTCCTGTATAAACTGCGATTTTCCCGCCCGGCATACAGAAAGCGTTTACCTGTGCGTCTTCTATGAGATTAAATTCCCAGGAATAATCGTTCAGCAGTTCTTCCGCATTGTTCGATTTGTAGTACAGTTGCACCGCATTTGCGATGTTTTTGCCTACTTTTTCGACAAGCGCAGTAGCGGTTTTGTCGGTTGATTTTTTTGAAGATTTGATGTAACTGTCATATTCCTGAAGGCTTAACGAGAGGACTTCACCGTCCGAAACAAGGTTCAGCTGACGACGTCCTGTGATGGGTACGCTTGTACACGCATAAACGATTATAGTTGCAGTTATTGCTAAGAAAATAATCTTTTTCATAAATTTATAGCGTCTAAATATTAAAACAGTGTACAAAGTTAATTATTATTTTTTACAAACAATAGAAATAATAATGGTTTAGTTTTTGTTGTATTAAAAATTCATACCTTTCCCAACTTTTTTAGTAAAATATTTTTGCCGTTTCAAAATAATGTCTTACCTTTGCCGCCGTTAACAACAAAATAGAAATGGCAATCGAATACTTCCACAGCAAAAATTCGCAATTGACGCAAGAAAAAGTGTGTCAGTTTATGCCACACGACCCCCCCTCGAACGGGTAACCGACAATTCATATATACATTATGTATTAAACAGACCGAAAAATTTTTCGGGCGGTTTATCTTTGTTTTGGGGTGAATGGAAAAGTTTTTCATTCATCCCAAAGCGATTTGGGGGCATTTCCTGTTTCTTCGGGGGTAACTTACCGCTCAAAGTCTTTAAAGTACCTCCCATGGGTTTTAAAGTACCTCCCACGGGTTTTAAAGTACCGCTCAAAGTCTTTAAAGTACCTCCCATGGGTTTTAAAGTACCGCCCATGGGTTTTAAAGTACCGCTCATGGGTTTTAAAGTACCGCCCATGGGTTTTAAAGTACCGCCCGTGGGTTTTAAAGTACCGCCCATGGGTTTTAAAGTACCGCCTGTGGGTTTTAAAGTACCGCCCACGGATTTTAAAGTACCGCCCGTGGGTTTTAAAGTACCGCCCATGGGTTTTAAAGTACCGCCTGTGGGTTTTAAAGTACCGCCTATGGATTTTAAAGTACTGCCCATGGGTTTTAAAGTACTGCCCGTAGGTTTTAAAGTACTGCCCACGGGTTTTAAATCAACATTAAACAAATATAAATTTCTAAAAATAAAAGCATTATGAATAGAGACTGGATGCCCAAATGGCACGAACTTCGCCACAAACTGGCAGTATTAATCTTCACCGTCATGATCGGCGACAGCGACCGCAGCAAAAAACTCTGGTTCGCCGGACGCTGGGAAAACACCCGCGGTCAAAAAGGACCTTTCGGAGAAATACAAAGCGAATCATTCCATAGATTAAACATAAACATTATAAATTTATACACAAAATGAAAAAGATTCTTTTAACAATGACCGCGTTCTTCATGTTGAACGCAAGTTGCGCGATTGCGCAGGTAACAATCGGGTCGCTTGACGATCCGCAGAGTTTTTCCATCCTTGAGTTAGAAGGCAACGGCACACGCGGTTTGCGACTCCCGCAGCTTGACAACGACCAGCGCGAGGCATTACAGGAAACATTTGGCGAAAAAGCCACCACTGATGCTATGGGTTTGCAAATCTTCAACATCTCTACAGGCTGCGTTGAAACATGGAACGGCGCGGAGTGGATACAGCAGTGCTTTACCTGTTCTGAATCTGTTGAAGATATTGAAGGCAATCAATACTGCGTCGGTAATTTTGGCGCTGCCGGTATTTGGATGACAGAGAATTTGCGATCAACAAAGTACTCCGACGGAACACAATTGCAAAAAGGATCTGATACTGAAGATGCTGACGATAAGTTTTATTACTATCCGAACCTTGCTGAAGACATACTTGACATTCATCCGGAATACGGATTATTATACACTTGGGCGGCAGCAAGTGGTCGCACCGGCGCCGATAAAGACACCGAAGGAGTTGGACTTACGCCGCCAGCAACACCGCCGACAGGCGCGGGTGATATCTGCCCTGACGGCTGGCATTTGCCGAACGATTACGAATGGAATATGCTTGAGAAGGAGATTGCGAACAATACCACCAGTAAATATGGCACAGGGTCTACTACTGCATGGGACAATAGTTGGGCAACAATAACAAATTGGCGCGGGACTCACGGTAGCAATATGAAAAGCACGACTCCTGTTACTGATAATACTAACGGTTATAGCAATACTCGGGGCAACAATGGCTTCAATGCTTTGCTCGCAGGCAGCTTGGCCGATTATGGCTCTGTGGCCGGCTATGGCAAGAGCGCGAGCTTCTGGTCCAGCATCTCCGACAACAGCGAGGCCTCCTTTTCCCGGGCAGTTAACACCGGCAGCACCAACGTGTACAGGGGCAAACTCGGCAAGTACTGCATGCTCTCTGTCCGCTGCAAGAAAAATGAATAATGTTTGGTTATTAAAAGAGCGGTCGTAAAAAGAAATACTTGAAAGAAAGCAAAAAATAATTGTTACCTTTGCGGGAAGAAAATATTTACAGATGAAACAATTATTTATTTTATTGCTGTTAGCTGCAATATGCAGTACGAAAATCTGCGCGCAGACGGGAAGCGATACAACATTGAACCGCGAAATGTTGCTTGAGCGCGAATACAATCCCGCTATACGCGACGCGCAAAAAATCGGAAGCCTGCCTGAAATAAACGAGCAGCAGTCGCCACGTTCCACGGTTGAATATTCCAATTATGCAGCGCCGTTCAATTTCAAGCCGGCTCCGTCCGATATGAAACCGCAGGTGTGGATGTCAGACTTTAACGTGTCGAAAAATAAAGGATACCTGTCCGGCGGCGTCAGTACGCTGCTCGACTTCGACGCCGGAGCGGGGTATCAGGTTCTCGACACGTGGGAAGATTATCTTGACTTCAATCTTTCGTTTCATTCGGGGAACAGTACACAAAACTTTCTGCAGGCAGTAGATTTAAAGCAGAAATTTAAATTTGCCGATCTGTTGGGAGGATTCAATTTACGGCACGATTTTGATAAAATACGCCTCAAAGCAAATGCAGAATATACATTTTCAAAATACAGCCTGTCGCATCTTAGATTAGACAGACAAATGAAATATTTTGTTGACACGGCAGGAATTTTTGATCCGGAAAATAATCTTTTTCAAACCTCAATCGGAATTTCTTCATTAGAAACCGAAGAATTTTTTTACAGCGCAAATATCCGGTATAACTACTTCGGACAGCAGTATGCCGCCGAAGACAGTTCACGCCTGAAAGAAAACAATATATCGCTGGACTGGAATTTTCGGAAGCAAACAGTTCCCGATAACGGTTTAGGGCTTCAAGGTTCGTTAGAAAATTTTTTCTATTCATCACCGGACAATTTCTCTGCCTCTAACGGCGGACTAAATCAATACACCGCAGTTTCGCTTACTCCTTATTATTATATAATGAGTGATAAGTTAGATTTATCTCTCGGCATAAAATTTGATTCCGAACAGGGATGGCAAAGAAAAACTCGATTCGCACCCGCAGTCCGGTTAAACTACAATTTCAATACGCCTGCCCAACTTTATATTATCGCAGAAGGCGGACGACATAACAACAGCAAATACGGAATTTTTTATGAAAACCGTTTCGCGCCGCCCGTTCACAGAATCTTTGACGCCCACTCGCCTTTAGATGCAACGGTGGGAATAAGATTTTTGCCTGACAAAGAAGTAAACATCAACCTCTATGCAGGATATAAGATCACAAAGGAAGAACATTACTTTGCGCCGGTTTTTGTTGCGTCTGATCTTGTTCCAAATATATCATCATACAATTTAGACGTTTTATACGGCGACGAATCTGCAATCAAAGCAGGTGGAGAAATCATATACCGGTTTGCCGGCAATCTGGAAATAGATTTGAAAGGACAGTACGTTCATCGAAATATCGAATCAGATTCATTCACGACCGCCATGCACAAGCCGAATTTTGAAGCAACTGCGAACATTACATACAAACTGTCGGAATTGCCGCTAAACTTCGATCTGTCATACCGCGGACTCTACGGACTGAAGGTTTCGGAATATTATACCTTTATCAGTCCGCCGTCAAGTTCTGCATACATACCTCCATACACAACAGAAATAAGAATGAAGGACATTCATCACGCATCGTTGAAAGCGACATACACATTCAAGACCGATCTCTCGTTTTACGTTCGGTTAAACAATATTTTTATGCAGCAGTATGATATTTGGTATGGCTATCCCGCGCAAGATTTCAGTCTTATGGCAGGAGTCAGTTTCCTGTTCTGAAAAAATTAAGAATTTATATCAACGCAATTACAATAATAATACAATGAAACGAATCATTTTTGCAGTTAATTTCATCGCAATTACAATTACACTCCACGCCGCGCAAATTGATTCCGTCATGATTACGAGCCGGTCAATGGATACTAAAATCAAAACTGCCGTAATTGTACCAGAAATTGCTCTTGGCGATTCTGCAAAGCGCTGCCCCGTCATTTATCTGCTTCACGGTTACGGCGGAAGCGAAAAACAGTGGCTCTACATAAAACCTGATCTTTTGCAGATCGCAGATGAAAAGAACATTATCTTTGTTATTCCGGACGGAAAAAACAGCTGGTATCTCAACAGTCCTCTTGACAAAAACTCTCAATACGAAACCTTTATTTCTTCCGAACTAATTGAATTTACAGACAGCAGTTACAAAACTCTTCCCGACAGAAACCACAGAGCAATCACCGGTTTAAGCATGGGAGGACACGGCGCTCTGTTCAACGCTTTCCGGCATAAAGAAATTTTTGGTGCAGCCGGAAGTATGAGCGGCGCAGTCGATATTCGTCAGCGGGGAAATAATTCCGGATTAGTTAAACTTCTGGGTTCATTCGATCAATATCCGGAAAACTGGGACAATAATTCAGTTTTAAATCACACAGCGTCAATTAACAGCGGCGATCTTGCAATATATATTGATTGCGGGAAAGATGATTTCTGCTTCAAACAGAACGAAACCCTTCACGCAGAGCTGAACAGGCTCGGCATTAACCACGACTATACAATCCGTCCGGGCGCTCACACTCACGATTACTGGCGCAATTCGATAGACTATCATATCCTGTTCTTTTCGAAATATTTTCAGGCAGCCTGACAAATTCAAAAGTATTTAGTACATTTGCAAATCCAATATTGAATAATCAATGCAAAGTAAGATAGCTGAAACTCCACTAATGAAGCAATATGCCGAAATAAAGGCAAAACACCCTGACGCAATATTGCTTTTCCGTGTTGGCGATTTTTATGAAACTTTTTCTGCCGATGCAATAGCCGCCGCCGAAATTCTTGGTATCACGCTTACTCGAAGAAATAACGGACCAGCTGCACAATTCGTCGAACTTGCCGGATTTCCGCATCACGCCCTTGACACATATCTTCCCAAACTCGTTCGAGCAGGACGGCGTGTTGCAATCTGCGATCAACTTGAAGACCCGAAGCTTACAAAAAAAATAGTAAAGCGAGGCATTACGGAATTAGTTACTCCCGGCGTATCAATTAATGATAATGTACTGAATAACCGCGAAAACAACTTCCTTGCAGCAATTCATTTCAATAAAAATATTCTCGGCGTATCTTTTTTTGATTTCTCGACAGGCGAATTTCTTACAGCCGAAGGTACGACAGATTATGTAGACAAACTGCTCAATAATTTTGCGCCAAAAGAAGTATTGATTAACAGAAATAACCGTAAACTGTTTACAGAAATTTTCGGTACTCAACTGCTTACTTTTGCGATGGACGACTGGGTGTTTACCGAAGACGCCGCTAATTCCCGCCTTCTCAAACAATTTGAAACCACAAGCCTGAAAGGGTTTGGTATTCATCATCTAATAAACGGCGTAGTTGCAGCAGGCGCTGTCCTTCATTATTTAGATTTAACTCAACACACTCAAACAAGTCATATCACAGCAATTTCGAGAATAGAAGAAAGCAAATATGTTCGCCTCGACAAATTTACCGTCCGTAACCTCGAACTTCTTGAACCTATGAACGAAGGAGGAAAATCGCTGCTCAACGTTCTTGACCGTACAATAACTTCGATGGGTGCTCGACTGATGAAACGCTGGATAGTATTCCCTCTAAAAGAATCGAAACTGATAGAAGACAGACTGTCGGTTGTAGAATATTTTTTCCGCAAGCCTGAATTGAAAGATATGCTCGAAAAACAGTTAGCACTTATCGGCGACCTGGAACGCATCATCTCGAAAATTGCTGTCGGACGGGTTAATCCGCGTGAAGTAGTGCAACTAAAAATCGCATTAACAGCAATAGAGCAAATTCGTAACGCCTGCCTTGAATGTGATAGTGATAATCAGTATCTTCGGAAAATAGGAAACGGACTGAATCCATGCAATGTCATTCGTGAAAAAATCGAACGCGAAATAATTACCGAGCCACCTGCTCTTACAAACAAAGGAGGCATCATCGCCGACGGCGTGAACGAAAAACTCGACGAACTGCGCAAAATCGCCTATTCCGGAAAGGATTATCTGCTGCACGTTCAAAAGCGCGAAAGCGAGCGCACAGGTATTCCTTCGCTTAAAGTCAGTTTTAACAACATTTTCGGATACTATATCGAAGTACGGAATACTTATAAAGACAGGATTCCTAAAGACTGGATTCGCAAACAGACAATCACCTATGCAGAGCGATATATTACCGAAGAACTGAAAATTTACGAAGAAAAAATACTTGGCGCAGAAGATAAAATCATCGAACTTGAGATAAAACTGTTCAATGATTTAGTGTTGAAACTGCTTGAATATATCCAGCCCGTGAAAACTAACGCTTCGCTAATCGCACAACTCGATTGTCTTCTTTCATTTGCCAAAGTAGCGCAGCGAAACAAATATATCCGCCCGCAAATCAGCGAAGAAAACTCTCTTGATATTAAATCCGGACGACATCCCGTCATCGAAACACAACTGCCTGCCGACGAACCGTATATTCCCAACGATGTATTCCTGGACGATAAAACGCAGCAAATAATTATCATCACAGGACCAAATATGGCGGGAAAATCAGCGCTGTTACGTCAAACAGCCCTTATTACTCTGATGGCTCAAACAGGCTCGTTTGTACCAGCCGAATCGGCTGTTATCGGGCTTGTAGACAAAATTTTTACCCGAGTCGGCGCAAGCGATAATATTTCGCTCGGCGAATCTACTTTTATGGTTGAGATGAACGAAGCAGCTGATATTTTGAACAATCTGTCGGAAAAAAGCCTGATACTTTTCGACGAACTCGGGCGCGGCACTTCGACTTATGACGGAATTTCCATCGCGTGGGCGATTGTGGAATATATTCACGAATACCCGAAAGGCGCTGCCAAAACACTCTTCGCTACTCATTACCACGAACTGAACGAAATGGAAAAATCTTTCCGCAGAATTAAAAACTATAACGTTTCTGTAAAAGAAGAAAACAATAAAGTAATATTCTTAAGAAAATTAGTGAAAGGCGGCAGCGAACACAGTTTTGGTATTCACGTAGCAAAAATGGCAGGAATGCCGCAAAGTATCATCAAGCGAGGCAACGAAATCCTGAAACAGTTGGAAACCGACAATCGCAAGTCGGGAATAGCAAAGCCCATAAAACAAATTTCAACAAAACGCGAAGGCTATCAGTTGAGCTTCTTCCAAATTGACGACCCGATACTTTTGCAAATAAGAGACGAAATAAATAATCTCGACGTAATTAATCTGACTCCTGTCAAGGCGCTGAATAAACTGAACGAAATAAAACAGATTTTGAAGGGGAAGTAATAAATTGGCGGTTACGGAAAAGAATTTGCGTGTCATAAGAATAAGTTGTACCTTTGCAGAGAAATTAACAATACAAGAGATATGAAAAAAATATTGTGTTTTATTTTTGGAATTATTGCAATACTCTTCATTTCTGCAGGCTGCAATAGCGAAAAGTCCATGCAGGAACTCATTAGGGAAGAAAAGAAAGCAATTGAGCGGTACATTGCAAACAACAGACTAAACATACTGACTTCCTATCCATCCGACAGCGTTTTCGGCGAAAAAGATTTCTTCAAAACAAATGAAGGCGTATATTTTCGCGTAACGGAAAAGGGAACAGGCGAAATGGCAACTATCTATAAAACAGAAGTAACTCTGCGGGTTGATTCCGTACACTATTTTGCACATTCGGATACAAGTATATACAGTATGGGTTCTATCAATCCTTTTGAATTTATATACGGACTGACGGCAAGTTATATTGCAAACAAAGACGGAATGTCATTCTGTCCTGCATGGGCTATTCCGCTGAAATATGTGGGAGTGCACGCAAAGGTTGATATGATTGTGCCTTCCGAATATGGTACTGCAACAAACAATTCCTCATTTACCCCTGTATTCTACAAAGGTGTTGAATACACTAATTTCCCATAAAAAAACAATTTCCGATTTATGCCCTTAATAAAATCAATTTCGGGAATACGCGGTACTGTCGGCGGACATACAGGCGATAACCTTACACCGCCCGACATCGTAAAATTCACCGCCGCATACTCAACTTTCATAAAATCGCAAAAACACCGGTCTAAAACAATTATTGTAGGACGCGACGCCAGACTTTCCGGCGAAATGGTGCGCAACCTGGTCGCAGGAACTCTGACAGGAACAGGCTTTGACGTTATCGACACCGGACTTGCAACAACTCCGACTGTCGAACTTGCAGTTGTTATGGAACGCGCAGCAGGCGGCATCATTATTACCGCTTCGCATAATCCAAAACATTGGAACGCACTGAAACTGCTGAACTCAAAAGGCGAATTTCTCAATGCCGCCGAAGGTGCGGAAATACTCAGTATCGCAGAAAACGAAACATTCCCGTTTGCCGAAGTCGATAATCTTGGAAAAATAAAGACCGATCTCACATTTACAGAAAAACATATTCAACACGTACTTTCCCTGGACCTTGTCGATGCAGAGGCTATTCGCAGCGCAGGCTTTACGGTTGCTTTCGACGCCGTAAACTCTGTTGGCGGACTTGCCCTTCCCGCCCTCTTCAAAGCGCTTGGCGTTAAACGAATTATTCCGCTAAACGCAGAGCCGACAGGAATCTTTGCGCATAATCCCGAACCGCTGCCGCAGCATCTGACTGATATTGCCGCTTTAGTAAAAACTGAAAAAGCAGACGTCGGCTTTGTCGTTGATCCCGATGTGGACAGACTGGCAATAATTACCGAAAGCGGAGAGATGTTTGGCGAAGAATATACTCTCGTCGCGGTAGCCGATTACGTTTTGCAGCACAAGCGCGGAAATACTGTGTCAAATCTGAGTTCGACGCGGGCATTAAAAGACATAACAGAGAAGTATGGCGGCAAATACGCCGCTGCCGCAGTCGGCGAAGTCAATGTTGTAGAAAAAATGAAAGCAACAAACGCAGTGATTGGCGGTGAAGGTAATGGCGGCGTTATTTATCCCGCTTCGCATTACGGACGCGACGCGCTTGTCGGCATCGCTTTGTTTTTAAGCCGGCTGGCTAAATCAGGAAAAACGGTAAGCGAACTTAGAAAAACCTTTCCCTCTTATTATATGGCAAAACAGCGAATTGACCTCTCTCCCTCCACAAACGTTGATGCGTTGCTTGCATCACTCAAACAGCGTTTCGCAGCGTATCCGGTCAATGACACAGATGGAATTAAAGTTGATTTCCCCGACCGTTGGGTTCATTTCCGCAAATCAAACACTGAGCCGGTTATTCGTATCTATACCGAAGCGCCAACAATGGAAGATGCAGAAAAATTGGCGGTCGAAGTAAAAAAAATCATTAAGTAACAATCTTCTATTTTCCTCCTGTCGGTGATGATTTGGTATTGTTATCTGCAAATATTAAGCATATTTTCAAAAAACCATCATAAAAATTTTTGCAATTACAATAATTTATTTTACCTTTGCACCGTAAAAACGAAAAAATAAAATGGCAAACGAACATTTTTACATCAAAAATTCGCAATTGACGCAGGAAAAAGTGTGTCAGTTTATGCCACACGACCCCCCCTTAAACGGGTAACCGACAATCTATTTATATATTTTGAATTAAACAGACCGAAAATTTTTTCGGGCGGTTTATCTTTTTGCTGCGGTGAAA
>JAIRYM010000122.1 GCA_031267615.1 Dysgonamonadaceae bacterium | reverse complement strand
ACGGGTTATTATTTTTTCAAAGCCGGGGTCGGTATTTACTAATGCGTTTGCATTGATTATGGCGGCGATTTCGTGATATATTGGTTCTATTTCTTTTTTTATTTGGTGGAATGTTTTGTCGGGCTTATTTTTATTGTAATCTCCGCGTTTTTCCAGTGCTGCCTTGAATGCTGCGTTGGCTGTTTTGAGCTCGGTGATCTCGGTTGAGATGGACGGGGCGTATTGAAGCAACGTGGTGACTTCGCTGCTGTATTCGCCTGCTAATTTTCTGAGGATTGATTCTATGTCGCCTACCTGCGATTCGTAGCGCTTGCTGTTGATGTTTCCGTATTCCATGAGCATTTCATATACATGGTCTGCGGCATCTGCGTTGTAGATGTTCTGATTGTATTTCTGACCTCTTACTAATATTCGAAGTGCGGACAGTGCTTTGTCCTGGCGTCGATCGGCGTCTTGAAGTTCTTTTGTTACCGGCGAGCATTTTTGTGTGTCCATGATGGATTTTTCTATTTTGAGCTTGTCTTCAAACTTTGACGGAAGGCTCCCGAGTATTGTCTTTACAGCGTCTGTACTTGCTGTGATTCTTTCGTATGTGTGTGTCATGTATACACAGTGTGCGTCGATTCTAAGTCTTGATAACGATACGGTTTTGATTTGTTCCATATTTTTATTGTTTTACTTGTTTTTGTTTCTTATTGCTCTGCAAAGGTATTATTTTTTTTTTGTTCTGCCAAATTTTTTTTTAAAAAAAAGTGTTTTTCCTGTTTTTTTACTGTTTTTCCTGTTATTTGATCTTTTTTTTAGTTCACCGTATCATGTTTTTTTGCTCACAAGGGCTTTGTTGGCTCACCGTATCATGTTTTTTTGCTGTCAAGGGCTTTGTTATCTCACCGTATCATGTTTTTTTGCTGTCAAGGGCTTTGTTAACTCACCGTAGCTTGTTTTTTTTCTGTAAAAGTCCTGGTCAGTTCAGCGTTATTAATAATTATTTTTAAAAAAAATTCTATTTGCTATTGTTTATTATTTTTTTTTCTTATCTTTGTTGCAAATTTGAACAATATGAAACGTTTTACTGTATTTGTCGCTGTAATGCTGAGTGTTTGTGGATGCGACGTTAAAAAAAGCCACGATGGTGATGTAATTGACTGTTTTGATGTCGTAGAGATTCAGTTTAAAAAGCCGCATGCGAGATTTGGAACAGCACCGCTTTGGGTGTGGAATAATAAGGTTGACCGCGAAATAATAGACAGTTCGCTGAAAGATTTAAAGGATAAGGGATTTGGGGGAGTGTTCATACATCCGAGACCTGGTCTTATTTCGGAGTATTTATCGGACGAATGGTTCGAGATGTATAAATTTGCGGTCGAAAAGGGCAGGAATCTTGGGATGTATGTGTGGATTTATGATGAAAACTCGTATCCGAGCGGATTTGCAGGTGGACACGTGCCGGCAGAGATGCCGGAGAGTTATAATCAGGGACAGAGCCTTATTTTACAGAAGTTCGACAAAATACCTGATAACTCTTCCAAGGAATGGTTTATCATACTTAAAAAAGATGGTGACAGGATGGTCGATATTACTGATTCGACAGAAGTATATAATAATAATGAGTGCATTTTTTATGCATTTAAAAAAGGTTTTCACAGAACTGCGCCATGGTATGGCGGATATTCGTATGTTGATCTGCTTTTGCCTGGTGTTACCCAAAAATTTATAGAAATAACGATGGACGGCTACAAAAAACATATTGGAAATGAGTTTGGAAAAACGGTTCCGGGATGGTTTACCGATGAGCCCGACATTAGCGCACCGGGAGGCGGCATAAGGTTCACGCCTGATCTGTTTGATGTTTTTTACAGTAAATGGGGTTATAATCTGAAGGAAAATCTGCCGTCGCTGTTTGAAGAAACAGGAGACTGGAAAAGGGTGAGACACAATTACTTTCAAGTGTTGCTCGATCTGTTTATCGATCGCTGGGCGAAGCCATGCTATGAATATTGCGAGGAGAATAACCTGATTTTTACGGGACATTACTGGGAGCATGACTGGCCGACAATTTCCGTTGGACCAGATAATATGGCGATGTATGCCTGGCATCAGCAGCCTGCCATAGACATGCTGTTCAACAATTATAATGATGAACATCCTAACGCACAGTTCGGGAACGTACGGTCTGTGAAGGAGCTGAGGAGCGTTGCCAATCAGCTCGGGCGTCGCCGTACGCTTAGCGAAACTTATGGTGCAGGAGGCTGGGATGAAACTTTCCGCGACTTCAAACGTCTTGGCGACTGGGAATATGCACTCGGCGTAAATTTTATGAATCAGCACATTGCAAACCTCAGCATTGCCGGCGCGAGAAAATATGATCATCCTCCGGTCTTCTCTTCGGTAGAGCCGTGGTGGGATAATTACCGCGATCTTAATGTATATTTTGCCCGTCTGTCGATGGCGCTTTCGGCAGGAGAACAAATTAACGACATTCTTATCATTGAGCCTACAACTTCTGTATGGCTTTATTACGCATACCGAAACAGCAATAAACATTACTATGATATTGGCAATACATTTCAAAAATTTATCACGTCACTCGAAAAATCTCAGACAGAATATGATCTTGCTTCGGAAGATATAATAAAAGATCACGGCAAAATAGACGGCGAAAAATTTGTTATCGGAGAACGCGCATATTCATACGTCGTCATCCCGCCGATGACGGAAAATCTTGATTCAATAACCTTTTCTCTGCTGAAAGAATATACGGCGAACGGCGGAACAGTTATTTCCTGCGCCAAACCTGAATATATTGACGGTCAGAAAAACGAGGAACTGGCAACTTTCTTTTCCGGCAGCACAAATGTTTCATATATCGAAGAAGAGAAAGCATTAAACACAATACCAATTATTTACGACAAAATATTATTTAATATTATATCCGGAAAAGATCTCTATCATCAGCGTCGCGAAATTAAGGACGGTCAACTGATTTTTCTTGCAAATTCAAGCCTTACCGATGTCGCAAAAGGCAGTTTCAGTACAAAAGGCAAAGACGCTCTTGAGCTGAACGCTATGACAGGAAAAATTTTAGATTATCCTGAAACACAAAAAGATGGAAGGTTAGAAATTAACTATGAAATACCTCCCGCAGGCAGTCTCCTGCTGTATATTTCCGATTCTAAGCGCAGAGGATATATTTCTCAGGAAAAAGTAGAATATACGGACGCAGTACCGGAAATTTCAACAAATATTAAGCCGTTGGACGACAATGTACTTGTTGTAGACTTCTGCGATTTGACTCTCGGACAGGAAAAATTCAATGACATGCACATTATCTACGCTTCCGACAACACATTCAGGTATAACGGCTTCAAAGATGGAAATCCGTGGAACATGTCAGTTCAGTACAAAAACAATATCGTAAGCCGCGATACCTTCACAACCGGCGGCTTCATAGCAGAATATCATTTCACGGTAACAGACAGTTTTGATTACACATCAATCACGGCGGCAGTAGAACGCTCTGCTCTCTACACCGTTAAGATAAACGGGAACGAAGTAAAAGCGTCAGGCAAAAAATGGCTCGATCCCGAGATCGATATAATCGAAATCGGACAGCATGTACAGTGCGGTAAAAACACAATATCATTAACCCTTTCGCCATTTAAAATATTAGCAGAAATAGAACAGGTAGCCATCATCGGCAACTTTCGCGTATTTCCCGACGATAAAGGATTTAAAATCGCTGCACCTTCTGACTTCACAACAGAAAACTGGAAATCGCAGGGCTATCCATTTTATTCAAAATCATTTTCATACAGCAAAAAATTCAATATAACCGACTTAAACATCAAGTACGCAGTCGAGCTCGGCACATGGAACGGAACAGTAGCCGAAGTATTTGTAAACGGCGTATCAGCCGGCATCATAAGCTTTTCGCCATACAGGAAAGACGTAAGCACGCTGTTACAAAAAGGAGAAAACACGATTGATGTCCATGTTGCAGGCAGCAACCACAATCTCTTTGGACCGTTTCACCGAGACGGCTTCTCAGGTATAGTTTCACCCTGGGACTTCCGCAATGTAAAGAAATATCCGGCTGGCGAAAAGTATCTTCAGTTAGAATACGGATTGACAGGCAGTTTCGAGTTAAAAAGTGGAAAATAGCAGTTCTCATTCATAAAATTTAATTAACTTTGCGCAACATCAATTCAACAACTATATGAAAACAGTATTAAGTGGAATCCGTCCGACAGGAAGTCTTCATTTAGGAAACTATTATGGAGCAATAATTAATTTTATTAATATGCAGGAAAAATATAACTGTTATTTCTTCATAGCAGACTGGCATTCTCTCACCACTCATCCAGACCCAAAAACGCTGCATGTAAATGTATCAGGAGTGCTTTCAGAATATCTTGCCTGCGGACTCGACCCGAAAAAATCCACAATTTATATCCAGAGCAGCATTCCGGAGATAGCGGAACTATATCTTTTGCTAAATATGCATGCATATCTCGGCGAGCTTGAGAAAACCGTGTCATTCAAGGAAAAGGCTCGTCAAAACCCTCAGAATATTAATGCCGGACTGCTTACATATCCTGTGCTTATGGCGACGGACATTCTAATACATAATGCTGATTTCGTCCCTGTCGGAAAAGATCAGGAGCAGCATTTGGAAATGACACGCAACTTTGCTGCGCGTTTCAACCACAAATATGGAGTAGAATATTTCAAGATGCCAGCAGCCTATATTCATGGAGAAGATGAACTTATAAAAATACCCGGACTTGACGGCAGTGGCAAAATGGGAAAATCAGAAGGCAATTGTGTGTATCTTCTCGACGAGCCAAAAACTGTAGAAAAGAAAGTGAAAGGTGCTTTGACAGACAACGGTCCCGAAGGAGAGAATACACAAAAGCCTGACTGTATCGAAAATTTGTTTTCCATCCTTCGAGCAGTTTCAACACCGGAAGTTGTTAAGCATTACGAAGGTCTATGGGATCGCGGCGAACAGCGCTGGTATGGCAGTCTTAAAAGTCAACTTGCTGAAGACATTATCAAAGTAACAAACCCGATACGCGAGCGAATCAACGACATAAGGAACGATACAAAATACCTTGCCAGAACAGTTGAGGAAGGCGCAGTAAAAGCCCGCGAAAGCGCATCGAAAACTTTGCGCGACATAAGGGAAATAATGGGATTCAAACCGTTTTAGTCCTTCAGCACCCGCAGTCTGACCAGTTCTATCTTTGGTCGCGTTACTTTCAGAGCTTTGAACTCAAACCGGTCAATAATCAATGTTTCGTTCAGTTTAGGAAAATTCTGATAAAAGGCGAGAATGTAACCCGCTATCGTTAAATATTCGTCGGATTCAGGAATATCAAGGTCAAACATCTCATTAACTCTGTCTATTTCCATTCGTCCGGACAGTATATATTCATTATCATTAACCTGCTTTGCGATAACGAGTCTGGTATCGTGTTCATCCTCTATTTCTCCAAAAATTTCTTCAACCAGATCTTCGAGAGTAATCAATCCCGCTGTGCCGCCAAATTCATCGACCGCGATAACCATACTTTTCTTTCCCGAAAGCATTGATTTCATCAGTTTGTTAGCCGCCATATTTTCAGGAACAAACGACAGTCCGACTATGGATTTTGTCCAGTCCGCAGGCTGACTGAACAATTCAGACGAATGAACATATCCTGTGATGTTGTCTATGTCGCCTTCATAAACTACAATCTTTGAAAAACCTGTTTCTACGAACTGCGCTGTAAGTTCGTCAAGCGAAGCTGATTTATCCAGAGCAATTATTTCAGTGCGCGGAATCATACAGTCACGAACTTTTATCTGCGAAAATTCTATAGCATTCTGAAAGAATCTTACTTCTGTGTCCAAATCTTCTTTTTCGGGCGTTTCGTCAATAGTTTTTTGCAAAAAGTTGTCCAAATCGCTGCGTCCAAAACTTTTTACTCCTGTCTTCTTAATTTTTACGCCGAATATACGAAAAATAAGGTTTACAAGCATAAAAATACCCTGCGAAACAGGATACAGCACAATATAAATCAGGTAAAGCGGCAATGAAAAAATCGACAGGAAAAAATTCGGATTGATGCGTCCCAGAGTTTTAGGAATAAACTCGCCTGCAAACAGAATGAACAGTGTTGCTATAACCGATTGCAGAAGCAGCACAAGCATATCGCCTGAAATAAACATTGTCAGCAACGGCTTTAGTAACTGTGACATAAGCAAACCGTAAATCACAAGCGCAATGTTATTTCCGACAAGCATAGCCGAAATAAACTGATTTGGATTAGCATAGAAACGGTTAAGTATATATTTGGTAAGGCTTTTACCTCTATTCTCCAGTTCAAAAAGCAATTTATTAGACGTTATAAATGCTATTTCTGACGCCGAAAAGAAAGCGGAAAAAAGTAACGTTATAAGTATTTCTGTTAAAAGAGTTGTATTCATTGTAGTAATGTATCCTGTTTCTGTTGCTGTTCAATATTAACTAAAGAATCCGGTTCATTTTTTTCGACAAAAGTAATTACTTCCGAAGTTTTGTAAAAACGCGGAAGATGCATATACTGGTCGGATTTGAAGCCGTCTTCGTGATGTTGTGTATCGCCATTTGGCAGCGTAACTTTTACAGGTAAACAGGTGTATATTGCATCGGGTGCATCGGCAACTGCCTTCTGATTCCAGAAAAGCTCTTCAGTATCAAAAATTACCCCTTCAAGGTTTCTGATATGCACACAGCCCGTAAGCCGCCATACTTCTCGTTTTTCATAATAAAATGCGGTATCGGCATCAATGGTTGCAGTTACATTGAACAGAGAATCAAAGGTCTCCAAATGAAATTTCTCGGGGAAATGCCAATACGGTTCCGAATCTTTAGGCTTATAAGTATCCCAAATTTTTGCATTTAAACGATATCGCGTAATGCCAGAATCTGAAATAAGAGATGAAACATCTTCGGTATGAGTAACAGGCAACGTTCCCGCGTCAACAGATACGACTTGCAGTTTACCGTCTTTATTGCCGCAAGCAATAAGCAGAAACAAGAGCAGAAACATTATTATTTCAGTTTTTGCTTGTAAAACCACAGCTCATTAAATGTATAACCGACAGTAATCTTCATATATTGTTCCGAAATAAGAGTCTTGAGTTCAGGAACAATCCGCGAGTATTCAAGCGCTACATTGAGAAATGAGCGGCGGTCAACCATCGGAAAACCAAATCCTAAATTAATGCCGTATTCTTTAAAACCGACATCTTTATTATTGGTTGCCTCGTTATTAACTTTTATGTATGAATTGGAATAATGAGCGCCTGCACGGTAACGAACTCTTTTCCAAAAATTGTTAGTCATCAAATTCGGTATATATTCACCACCAACATTGAATTTCAGACGGTTGTTAAATGCATCCGTTTCGTCATAAAATTTTGCATTATCCCATTTCTGATACAATACGTCTGCGCCGACAGTATATTTATTGAAGTGCTGAAAAGTGAATCCGAATCCGTATGATTCAGGAAGTTGAAATCCCAAATTATTCGAAGAATACAAAGAATCAATTTTAACTTTAGAGGTTAAATTATCAACCCTGTATTCACTGTAATGATAAGAGCCATTAAATGATGTTTTAGGCGAGTAAACCGCACCAACTGTCAACGCTTTCATTTTTCCCATGGGCAGAATATATTGCAAGCCAAAATCAAAAGTAAGTCCACTGGCACGAAGAGTATCCACCATATAATTGTAGTTATGATTTGATTCTGAAAATGCGGTAACATTCTGATGAAATTTATCACCATAAAGATATGATGTTTTTACGCCGATAGATATTCTGTCTAAAATACTGTAACCAAGAGAGGCATATATGCGATTTAATCCTCCAGTACCCCTATTGGTATTAGAATAAAGTTTAGACACACCGTCTTCATTTTTTGTTGAATCTATTGAACCGTAATTATAACTGACGTATGAAACAGGCTCAAGTCCTATTCCCAAGCCCAAGTTTTTAATTAACCGAAATTGCAATGCAAGATATTCAAGGTTGCCATTCAGTTTTGTAGCCTTTTTACCGTATTCTTCAAACCAGGCATACTGTCCCGTAACGCCGAGTTCAAACATAAACGTAAGTGAATCAACCCCTGAATATGAGGCGGGATTCATAGGATTGAGCATAAAATGATTTCTCAAGCCATAACCTATGCCGCCCATTGCACGTTGCGCCGCAAAGGAATTATCTGCCAAAGCGCCATATCCGTAGCGTGTATAAGGTGAGTTTGTATTGTTTTGCGCATTAAGAGTTTGAACAAAAAATCCGAATATTGCAGCACAAAAAATAATTTTTAGTTTATTCATACTTTTAGTAAAAAGAACATTCTATAATTTTGATGCAAAGATACAAGTTTATTTTTTACTACCAAAATATAACGCAAATTATTTAGAACACAGATTCAAGTTATAAACGCAACTGAAAAAAGAAAAAAAGCGCGTGATTCATTATTAAATCACGCGCAACTCTTAGTTCTCAGTTCTTAGTTCTTGATAAATTTGATTGATTGATT
>JAIRYM010000082.1 GCA_031267615.1 Dysgonamonadaceae bacterium | reverse complement strand
ATGTATTCATCTTCCTGGTATGCTTTTATGTTGAATGATGTCCCTAATACTTTTATTCGGGTATTCTCGTTTTTAATGATAAACGGTTTATCCGGATTGGGAGCCACTTCGAAAAATCCTTCGCCAATCATTTCTATGTTCCTGGCTTCTCCGTTAAAATCCGAAGGGATAATCAGTCTACTTTCAGAATTTAATATGACATGCGTACCGTCTTTCAGAGTATATTCTTTTATTTCACCTTGATTCGTACTTATTTTTTTATAAACGATTTGTTCTTCCTTTGGTTTGTCTGTTAAATAGTAACCAATTCCTACAGATAACATAATAAGGGCAACGGCTGCGACCCGGTAAATCCATTTTCGACGTGAAAAGTTAACTTTTCCGGTCTGCCTATTATTTTTCTCTTTTATTTGATGCAATAATATATCAGCCGCTTTTCTCAAAGCTATGGCGTGTTCTTCATCAGAAAGGGTCATTTGCTGATTGATCCGGCTCCATACCGATTGGCTGATTGAGTCAAAACCCTGATAGCTCACAGGTAATTTCAGCCAATCCAGCAATATGTACAATTCATGTTCTGTACATTTATTTTCGATATATTTTTGTAAAAGAGAAACCATTTGTGCATGTTGTGTGCGCTCGACCATAAAATATATTTTAATAACTTTTTATTAATACACACTTCTCGGAACTATCTAGGGGTATAAAAATGCAATTTGTATATTTTTAACAATCAAAAGAACTTAAGCCTGAATAAAATGGTCACGCTATAAATTGTAATAGTATTCATACACGATAATCTCTTTATTGAGATGAAATTGAGTTTCATGCAACATAGCCAATATCAGACAGTTGTCAGCCAATTTCGGACAAATTCAACCCCTTTTTGTCTGCCTCCGTCAGGAGGTACGAGTGAGGGTGCAAACTCTGTCCTTTCGGGTCCTTTTTATGCGCGTAGTCATATTCCAAAACAACTGGAAAAGTAACGTATCTGCTTACAGTTGTGCCTTTTGTCTTATCCCTGTCCTACTTTGTCTGCTTAACCGTTTTTCCTGTATAAGTCCCCACGGGGACAGAAGCAAAACAGAGACGCAAACACTCTGTCCCCACGGGGACAGAGGCAAAACAGCTCTGCAAACACTCTGTCCCCGCGGGATTTTCAATCCGGCACACTTCGGGAAACAAAACTCCTTCGTTTTTTCGGATTATATTATGCAGTCCGATGAGAAACCATAAAAAAAGAAGCTCCCGAATAGTTTTGAATAAGAAATAACTGTTAATTCTTAAATATCAATTAATTTTCATACCTTTGCAAAGTTTGTTTTATTTTTGAGGTAAGTCATTCCGAAAGAAGTTCGACGCGAAGTCGCGCTTCTTTTTTTTATTATTAAAAAATAATCAGTAACTTTGCTGCATAAAAAGCCAGACCCCGAAATACACCATTTCCGGCAAAAACCAGTATAACGAGGCACAGCACAATAACAATCATACACATATATATATACAGACCGATGAATATCTCAGAACTCTCCATCCGCCGTCCGGTACTATCAACCGTATTCGTGCTGATAATCACCCTTTTTGGAATCATAGGCTACACCTGGCTCGGTGTACGCGAATACCCGTCAGTCGACAACCCCATCATCACAGTCGAAGTCGCATACCCCGGCGCCAACGCCGACATCATCGAAAACCAGATAACAGAACCTCTGGAACAAAACATCAACGGCATCCCCGGCATCCGCTCCCTGTCCTCAGTCAGCCGTCAGGGACAGTCACGAATCACAGTCGAGTTTGAACTCTCGGTAGATATGGAAACCGCTGCCAACGACGTCCGCGACAAAGTATCCCGCGCCCAGCGCTTCCTTCCCCGCGACTGTGACCCGCCTTCCGTTTCCAAAGCCGATGCCGACGACAACCCCATCTTGCAGGTATCAATTCAGAGTGAAAAAAGAAATCTCCTGGAACTAAACGAAATCGCCGACCTGACCATAAAAGAGCGCCTTCAAACAGTACAAAACGTCAGTTCGGTAGCCATCTGGGGCGAAAAGCGCTATTCGATGCGCCTCTGGCTTGACCCCGCTCGAATGGCAGCCTACAACATTACGCCCGTAGACGTAAAAGACGCCATAGACAGAGAAAACGTAGAGCTCCCCTCCGGCTCAATCGAAGGCGATAAAATGGAGCTCACCATCCGCACACTCGGACTGATGCAGACCCCCGAAGAATTTAACAACCTTATAATCCGCGAAAACGAACACAACATTGTACGCTTTCGCGATGTCGGCTATGCAGAGCTCGGACCGGAAGATCAGCGTTCCATAATGAAGAAAAACGGAGTACCGATGGTCAGTGTCGTCGTCATCCCCCAGCCCGGCGCCAACCACATCGAAATATCAGACGAAGTACAAATCCGTCTCCGTCAATTAGAAAAAGATCTTCCCGAAGACGTCGTATTATCAACCGTTTTCGACAATACACAATTCATCCGTGCCTCAATCAGCGAAGTACAGGAAACAGTCTATGTCGCCTTCGCACTTGTCATAGTAATAATATTCCTGTTTCTTCGCGACTGGCGCGCCACACTTGTGCCGATGATGGTAATCCCGGTCTCCCTTGTCGGCGCCTTTTTCATAATGTATCTTGCCGGCTTTACGATCAATACGCTCACAATGTTAGCCATCGTTCTCGCCGTCGGATTAGTAGTCGACGACGCCATTGTAATGGCAGAAAACATCTATATCCGCATTGAGCGCGGCTCCAAACCGATAGAAGCAGGCATCGAAGGCTCCCGCGAAATATTTTTCGCAATCATTTCCACCACCGTCACCCTGGTCGCAGTCTTTTTCCCCATCGTCTTTATGCAGGGAATGACAGGACGTCTGTTCAAAGAATTTTCCATCGTCCTGTCCGGTGCAGTCGCAATTTCAGCATTTATCGCCTTAACCTTCACTCCGATGCTTTCAACTAAAATACTGAAAAAGCGCGACAGCAAAAACTGGTTTTACAACAAGACAGAACCATTCTTCGACGGGCTGAACAACATTTATGCACGTGGACTGTCCTTCTTCATATCACACCGCTGGCTAACCTGGCCCATCGTCATTGTAACATTTATTCTGATTTTCATTCTGAACGGACAGATCAAATCAGAAATGGCGCCACTCGAAGACCGTTCACAAGTACGCATCAACATTACAGCACCCGAAGGAACGACGTATGAATTTTACCGCGACTATGGCGAAAAAATTGCCGCTATCGCAGACTCACTTGTACCCGAGCGCACGTCCAATGTAATGCTCATCCGGTCAGGCTCCGGATTCGACCAGATCCGCCTGCCCGACATCAAAGATCGCGAGCGCTCGCAGATGGAAATAGCCGATGAACTGTCAAAAGCCGTGCGCACCGAAACCGAAGCCCGTGCCTTTGTCCAGCAGCAATCTACTTTCGGCGGGCGGCGCGGCGGAATGCCGATTCAATACGTTCTGCAAGCGCCCAACCTCGAAAAACTTCAGGAGTATATCCCGAAATTTATGCAAAAAGTATCGGAAAGTCCAAAATTTCAGATGTCGGACGTGAATTTGAAATTTACCAAACCCGAAACGCAGATTCATATCGACCGCGACAAGGCAGCCCTTCTCGGCGTTTCTACGCGTGACGTCGGGCAAACGCTGCAATACGCACTGTCAGGACAGCGAATGGGCTATTTTTATATGAACGGAAAGCAATATCAGATACTCGGCGAAATCAACCGTCAGCAGCGCAACAAGCCGCTTGATTTAAAATCTATTTATATCAAAAATGCGCAGCAGCAAATGGTGCAGCTTGATAATCTTGTCGAATTGTCGGAAAGCGTCGCACCGCCGCAGCTCTATCGCTACAACCGGTTCAATTCCGCCACCGTCAGTTCCGGTTTAGCGTCGGGGGTAACTATCGGCGAAGGGCTCGACGAGATGGACCGCATCGCCCGCGAAACGCTCGACGACTCGTTCCGCACCGCACTGTCAGGCGAATCTAAGGAATTTCGCGAAAGTTCGTCAAGTTTAATGTTTGCCTTTGGCTTGGCGCTGGTGTTGATTTTTCTCATTCTGGCAGCTCAGTTCGAGAGTTTCAAAGATCCGTTCATCATAATGTTGACAGTACCTTTGGCAGTCGCAGGCGCAATGATATTTATGGCGTCGGCGGGCATTACGATGAACATTTTCAGTCAAATCGGCGTGATAATGCTCATTGGACTTGTAGCGAAAAACGGTATCCTTATCGTCGAGTTCGCCAATCAGCGGCAGGAAGCAGGGATGAGCATCCGCGAAGCGATAGAAGGCGCAGCCATTCAGCGAATGCGTCCGATTTTGATGACGAGTTTAAGTACCATTCTCGGCTTGCTTCCTCTTGCCTTTGCAAGTGCAGAAGGAGCCAACAGCCGCATTGCTATGGGCGTCTCTGTCATCGGCGGGATGCTCGTCTCAACGTTTCTGACGCTCTTTATCGTTCCTGCGGTTTATACTTATTTTTCGACAAACAGGAAAAAAGATTGAATGAAAAATAAAATATTATTTGTATGTATTTCGATCTTGTTTTTCATAAAGATACAGGCGCAGAATAATTGGACTATTACCGGACGGGTATTGGAAGAAGTTTCCGGAGAAGCGATGGTCGACGTAAATGTTTTGCTATATTCGCCGGATTCCACA
>JAIRYM010000071.1 GCA_031267615.1 Dysgonamonadaceae bacterium | reverse complement strand
TGTCTTTTGCCTGTGGCATCATCGCCGGTAATCCGCATTATATAACGGTTATCGGCAACAACCATATCGCTGTTCAGGTTAATTAATGCCTGCCTCATCCTTTCGGCGTGATTGACGCCAGTGCAAAAAACAATAGTTTTAGCAAAACGGCCGTTTTCTCGAAGCCACCGTGTAATACGCTCTGCCACTCGTTTTGTGCGTTGCACTAAAATAATATTTCGGTCGTAATCCGTTGAAGCATACTCGCGGTCTTCTATTTCGTTGCCGTCGTCGTCGGTTTGCCCTTTTGCAGGTCGCCAACCCATAACATCAACATTTGTGCCTGTGCGGATTACTTTGTATGGAGCAAGAAAGCCATCATCAATTCCTTGTTTTAGGCTATAAATATAGACCGGGTTTCCGAAATAGTCAATGTTTGAAATATATTTTGTCTCTTTCGGCGTGGCTGTCATACCAATTTGTGTGGCATTATTAAAATATTCAAGGATGCGCCGCCATTGAGAATCCTGTTTGGCGCTTCCACGATGACACTCGTCCACAATGATTAAATCAAAAAAGTCGGGTGTGAATTCACGGAAAGGCTCTTTGCCCTCATCACCTGCGAGTTGATGATACAAAGACATATAAATCTCATACGAACTATCGAGATTCTTTCCGCTGATTTTTGTCATCACTTTTTTGAATGGTTTGAAATCCTGTTGAATAGTTTGATTAATCAGGATATTGCGGTCGGCAAGGTAAAGAATTTTTTTCTTTGTGCCTGCTTTCCATAAGCGGTGTATAATTTGAAAAGCAGTATAGGTTTTTCCTGTGCCTGTTGCCATAACAAGTAAGATACGGTTCTGCCCTTTTGCTATGGCTTCAATTGTACGGTTAATAGCAATCCGTTGATAATAACGCGGCTCTCTTTTTTCCAAAGGATTGAAGTGATAAGGAGTAGTAAGCAGTTTTTCCTGTTCTTCTGAAATACTTTGTTCACCTTTATAGCGATTCCACAATTCGTCGGGAGTTGGAAAATCAGACATAGCAATCTCGCGTTCCGTACCGTTTTTCATATCGTGTTCGAGAAATGCGCTGCCATTGGAACTATATGCAAATGGAATATCCAAAATTTCAGCATATTCGACAGCCTGTTGCATACCGGCGCCAACCGAATGGCTGTTGTCTTTTGCCTCGACTATCGCCAAAGGAAAATTTGGCTTGATGAACAGCATATAGTCCGCTTTACTGCCTTTTGCCCGCTCTGCCGTATCGCCACGCACAATAACACGCCCATCGGTGAAATACTTTTCCATCCGAATCTGCGTGTATGCATCCCACTTGCTTTCGATAGTGGGTGTGATAAACAGCCGTTTGATGTCTTCTTCTGACATTGTATTTTGTTAAAATCAACTTACAAAGATACAATTTTTTAAGAAAACAACGAAATATGATTTTCATTTTTTATTTTCCTTTGTTTTTTTATACTTTTCAGTTTTTGTTGTAAGTTTTCAAGTTCTTTATTATTCCTTTTCGCCCTTTCCTGTTGTTCTGTTTGTTCTTTAACCAATTCTTCATACTTCTCCACTTGTTTGCGGATAATCCTGATACTGTCGCTGTATTTGAATTGTTGTTCCAACTGATAAATCTTTTCTTCATCGGTTTGTCCTTGCATCTTGACATACCTATATTTCAAGTCATTGTCATGATATTGATGGATAGTTTGCCGCTGATTGGCAATTACCCAAAACAAGCAAAATATAACAATAACCAATACTACCCATGAAAAGAAAAACCAATTGGAACGAATATCAATCGTATGGCAATGATAATGTTCGACTTTGGCGGGCTTCCGAACTTCATCTATCACATTTGTCAATTGTTCTGCCATCGTACTCATGGCTATCATATCAAACTGTGCCGGCTCAATTACGTTATTTGCCTGCTTATCCAATTTCCCTGTTATTTTCTCGAACATTTCGTAAACTATCGAAACGTCTATTTTACTTACTGTACTCATATAATAATTTATTATTTAGTTGTTTATAAATGAAATCCTTTTTTCTTCTTGGGCTTGTGCTGACGTTGAAACTCCGCTTCATCGAGGTCGTATTCTATTCCCGATGGTGGAATGTCAAATAAATTACCCAATACGGAAACAGTATTTTCCAAATCGGAAGATTTATTTTGAGAATGATTGTTTGCGAGTTGAATATCCTGCGCCCTGTCATTCTGTTTCAGTTGAAAATCAATCTTGCTGTAACTGCATGAACGGTCTATTTGTGAACCATTGAACGTATAACCATTTTTGCCAAAGCGAATGCCTTGTATTTTATCCGTACTTCCATTGTAACGGAAATCAACTTCAACACCTTGCCTTTTCAAAGTTGATTTCAACTCTTGCCAATTTCTACATTTTGGAATGGCTGCTTTCAGAGCATCGTAAATCTCATATTTTGTTTTATCCGGTTCTTTTAGTCTATGGCGTTTTACGTTTTCCTTGCCTTTAGCAATATACAAGCCATATTTCTTTGTCAGATCCAGACATACTTTGACACTTCGTAATTTTTCATTCCTGTCGGAGATTCGCTTGCCGTCATTGTCTATCCGATTAATGACCATATGAACATGCGGATGTTCCCGGTCGTGATGACCGACAATAATGAATTGCGTATTACCGTATCCCATCTTTTTCATGTATTCAATAGCGATACCAGCCATTGCTGCATCGGATAATTTCGCCTTATCCTGTACCGAAAAACTCAACGAGATATGAGCAACCAACTTGGAAATGAGATTCATTTGGCTTTGGGCGACGAAGCTTCGGATGATACTTTCTTTGTCTTTCAACCTGACACCTTCGGCAAATAGTAATTGTGCTTTATCCTTATCAAGAACATAGTTTATTACGCCTCTGAACCCGCGTCCCTGTACAATCTTTGCCATCATTCCATAATATATTTTACGATGTTATCTATTTGCTCTATCACATTCCGATATTCCTTGTGTGTTTCCAAGTATCCGGCTGCATTGGCTCTCTTTGCTATTTGATTGATATTGTTTGCCATACCGGAAAGTTGCCGGATATATCCCAAATGTTCGGGTGATAGCCGTTGCTTGACTTCACTCTTTTCAATGCAAAGACGGATGTATTCACTTTGGCAAAGTCCCGATAGATGAACTTTAGCCTTGAACGAAAAATATTCTTTCGTTTCCATTTTGAGGGTCAATTTATATTTCTTTTTGTCGGCTTCCGCTTTCTTCGGGCGACCGTTTTTATTTTGATTTTTTATCGTCTTCATACCTGATGGCTTTTACAGTTTTGCATAGACCGGCGGGATGTTTTGCCTCGCAGAGCAAGGTTTCGGTACGACCGAAACACAAACTTGCTCCGTTGAAAAACAGGCGTAGCCTGCCGTTGTCATCTGTTTGTGAATAATCATAGTTTCAATCCCGATTTTTTCTTTTTTATCTCCGGTTTTGCCATCGGTTTTTGACACAAGTAATCATTCAAGTCTTTAAATCCGGTGTATCGTTCCGACCGGTTATCAACCGAAATACAATTTGATTTTATCAACTCTGTTGCCTTTTCCCCGGCTTCATCGTTATCCAGATAAGTATAAATTCCTCGATGCGTTTTCAAAAAATCCATTGCCCTTTGAACATTAGCAACAGAATTAAGAACCGCTACATCGTGTTTCGTCTTTTCGACTTTTTGAATGGTGAGATAGGAAAGAAAGTCCCAAAAACCTTC
>JAIRYM010000063.1 GCA_031267615.1 Dysgonamonadaceae bacterium | reverse complement strand
ATAGAAATAATGTCGCCTGCCGGGTCTGAGGAATCGCTGTCCGCGGCGATAAGAGCGGGCGCTGATGCTGTATATTTCGGCGTCGGGAGGCTGAATATGAGGGCGCATGCGGCGAACTGTTTCCGGGTGGAGGATATGCAGAGGATCGCAGGTCTGTGCAGCCGGTGTGGAGTTAAGCCGTATCTGACCGTGAATACCGTGATTTTTGACGGTGATATGGACGAGATGCAGGCGGTTATTCTTGCCGCGCGCGATGCCGGAGTTCAGGCTATTATTGCTTCGGACGTCGCGGCTATGGTTTTTGCGCGTCAGATCGGGATGGAGGTGCATCTGTCTGTGCAGATGAGCGTGACGAACGTGGCTGCGCTGCAATTCTTTGCGCAGTTTGCAGACGTAGTCGTGCTGGCGAGGGAACTGACTCTGGATCAGGTCAAAAACATCTGTGATATGATTCTCGAACGTGATATTCGGGGTCCGGGAGGCGAGCTCGTGAGGGTCGAACTCTTTTGTCACGGCGCGCTCTGCATGTCGGTGTCCGGAAAGTGCTGGCTCAGCCTCCACAGTTTCAATGCTTCGGCGAACAGGGGCGAGTGTTTTCAGCCCTGCCGGAGGTCTTATGCTGTAAAGGACAAAGATTCGGGTGAGGAGCTCGATGTTGAGAACGGTTTTATCATGTCTCCGAAGGATTTGAAGACTGTTCATTTCCTCGACCGCGTGATTGCATCCGGCGTCAGCGTGCTTAAGATCGAGGGACGGGCGCGGGGGGCGGATTATGTTAAAACTGTGACCGAATGTTACCGTCAGGCGGCCGACGCGTGCATTGACGGATCGTTCGGCATTGAGCGGGTGGAGGAATGGAACTCGCGTCTGGAGAGCGTCTTCAATCGCGGATTCTGGAACGGTTATTATCTCGGGCAGCGGCTCGGAGAGTGGACCGGGAAATACGGCAATTCAGCCTCCAGTCGCAAGGTTTATATAGGCAGGATTGTGAAATATTTCCCCCGAGCCGGAGTTGCGGAGTTCGTGATCGAGACGGGAGAACTAAAGTCCGGAGATCAGGTGCTTATTACCGGTCCTACGACCGGCGCGCTCGAGTTTACGGCATCCGGGATCAGGGTTGATGATCTCACAGTCGATAAGGCAGTTAAGGGCAACCGGTTTTCGATGCTCACACCAGAGAAAGTGCGTCCTTCCGACCGGCTTTTCAGGCTAATGCATAATGTGGAACAGTGATTTCACGGCATTAAGCAGCAATTTCACCGGCACGAGCAGCATCGCCGTAATGATATTTAACCGAAGCGCCCGCCACCCTGATTTCATCGTCTGTTCTTTGAGCGGCACCAGGTTAACGAAGTGCAGATACAGCAGATCCCTGAACGCTTTAATCCGTACCTGTGTCTCTATCTTAATCTCCGGATATATCGTTGCCGGAAGATGATCCTTCCACTTGTCGTAAAACATGTAAGCCGCGTGTATCCATCTCTTCTTCATAGTGCCGGTAGAAAAATGCTTGACCGTTATGTCCGAAATCACTTTAATCCGGTATCCAGACTCGTGTATCTGCATCGAAATATCGAGATCATAGAAGTGAAACCCGCCGTAAAGTTCGTCAAACCTGACCTTTTGGAACACATCTTTGCGTGAACAGAAGAAAAACCCGTCAACGCATATCACATCTTCGTCCTTCTGCAGTTCATACTTATTAGCGAGACGCTTGGAATCGCGATACGACTGTATCAAATTCTTGAAATACGGCTTCGCCTTAAACCAGGGCGCCGGAATATCGAGCAGATAAAACGAACCCGCGAGTCCGATCAGCCCCGTATCGCGGTCTTCGAGGTGCGCAGCGATCTTTTTGCCCCAGCCACCGGAATGGAACCGCACATCCTGGTGACAGAAGCACAGATTATCGAACTTCGCCCTCCGGACGCCTTCATTATACGCCGAAAACATGGAGTAATGCCTCTGCGAATTGTTGATCACTATCACTTCATGAGTGATTCCAACTGTCGCTTCGATATTCTTTCGAAGCACTTGTGAGATGTCTTCCTTAGAAGAGCAGATAATAATTGAAAGCATAATGTTTTGTAATTTTTATTTTTATTTTTGAATCATAACATCTTCATAATTTCTCCCGCTCACCAGTATTTGTTCCGGTTTTTTATAGTTTTTGGAAAAAATACTGTGTTCGGGCTTAAAAAATTCGTGTTTCAGACCGCAAAGATCAGATATCGAGTGTATAAGCTCTTCGGTCGAATACACGCGCGCGGTATCTATTGTTAAATCCTTCATTTCCTGCCTGTATTCATCGTTACTCCAGAACAGAAACGGGATTCTGGCTTGAAAATACGACGGATTCCCGACCGAATGACCGCGAAAGTCTCTGAAATCATAGATTTCTTCACCGTGATCCGAGAAGAAAAGGAGACAGGCCGGAGTGCTGATCTTTTTCATCTGCTGTATTATCGAAAAAAGCACGAAATCGCCATACAGAATCGAGTTGTCGTATTCGTCAATAATACGTTTCCGGTATTCATCAAAGGCGAATTGAGTATAAATATCGTTACTCTTATTGTGATCAAAGCGCTTCCAGTTCTCCGGATAGCGACTCTTGTACGAATGATGATTCCCGAGCAGGTGAACAAAGATGATCCGGTTTCCGGTATCGACCGTATCCTCCACAATCTCCTGTATGTAAGGCAAAACTTCGCCGTCGTCTTTCTGAAACCTGCTCAGATCAGTCAGCGTCTGCGCTTCCTTAGCCGCAATACCGTAGAAACCGCCTATTTTATCGAGTACCGGCTGATTAGTAATCCATCGGGTATTGAAACCTGCGGAGTTCAGGAGGTTAACAACGTCTGGCCGGTCCATATACGCGTCCGGATTCTCATAAGTCGCGAACGTTAGCGCTCTCAGCAGAGAACCCGCGGTGTGCGTCGCGGAAGTAACGACCTGAGTATAAATATTGAGATCCTCTTTAATGGAGTCGAGCAACGGAGTAGTCTTTCTGTGGTATCCGTACAGGCTTTGATGCGCTGCCGACGCTGATTCTCCGATAACAATCACGAAAGTATGCGGCTCCGTATCGTTCAGGCAGCACTTAACATCGATATTCTGCTCCTGTCTTTCGATCCATTTGCTGTGAAAAATGCGGTTTTGCCGTTCGTAAATGATTCTGCTTTTATAAAGATCGAAAGTTGGTATCGCCTGCACGGTATATTGAAACGCGATACAGGACATAACAATTGCGACCGGGATACAGAACATCATCCGATGCCGTTTTATTCTCAGCGCTTTGAGTGAATTTTGCCGGACAATGAGTATCAGTCCTGCGGCAGTGTATAAAACGCCTGTCAACACGATCTTCCATGTAATAAAATGCTGAAAAAATTCCTTGGATTCGGATCTGTCAGTTGCAAATATGACCCAGAACATGTCCAGCTTGATGCACACTCTCCCTATATCGAGGTATGACCATACAGTCAGATTCGGCGCCAGCGAAAGTATGAACAGGATTGAGAGAAACAGTTTTTCGGCTTTTCCCTTCATAAACAAATCGATTGCAAACAGAGCTATTCCGACCGTAATGCAGGTTATCCAGGCAAAAATCTTGTCGTTAATATGTATATTGTCAGCCCGGAAATAGAAACACGGATTGAGCAGCACAATAATTAAGATGAGTGCGAGTGCGTTCCGCCGTTCTTTCATCGTTATCTTTAGTTTTTGTATCATATATTATAAGTTTTACTTCCTGCCAAAGTCAGCGGGGATCTCGCCCCATTGCTTTGTCTTCCATTTCAGGATTGTGTTATTGTAATCATTGTTGTTTAGCCACCGTTCTGCGCGTTTTATGAGTTCAAACACGTATTTGTTTTCTTCACATTCGACAAGTTTTGTGTTACATCTTTTGTTTTTAATCCAGATCATTGCGTTCCGGCTGTCGGAATAGACAGGGATTGTGCTGCCTTTCTGTTTTAGCATTGCCAGTCCGTGCACGATTGCAAGAAATTCGCCAATATTGTTTGTACCTTTCTGTAATGGTCCTATATGAAAGATTTCCTTTCCCGTTGCAGTGCATACGCCACGATATTCCATCGGTCCGGGGTTTCCGGAACAGGCAGCATCAACCGAAATGCTGTCGTTTATTATCTCCGCTTTTTCTTTTTGGGACGGCGCTTTTTTTCTTTTTGTCGAATTGTAGACTGGTTGGGATCTGTACGCGGTTTCCGCTTCTTCCCGTTCGGGGAAAGATTTATACATCGCGCCTTCAAAACCTTCAATCTGGGATCGACAATCTTTCCATTCAGTATAAATTCCGGGAGTTTTTCCTTTCCAGACTACGTAAAACTTTGGTTTTGGCATTTCTTTTTATTTTTCTTTCAGGGAAGCTTCGATTTCTGCCTTGCATTTGTTGCTCAGATCTCGAATCTTAACTGTTGCTTCGCGAACGTCGGCAATTTGAATGGAATCTGTTGGAACAGGGTTATGAATAATCATTTCGAGGTGTTGCGGATTTAGAAGAAATGATCCTGGCGGCATCACTTCCAGCGTTCCGTTAATCGTAACCGGCACGACAGGCAGGTGCAGATCCAGAGCAATCTGAAATGCTCCTTTTTTAAACTTCCCCAGCTGTCCGGTTTTTGAGCGAGTGCCTTCGGGAAAAATCACGATAGAATTACCCTTGCGTAGCCGTTCTTCGGCGTCAGTGACCGTCTGTGCCGCCGCCTGTTTAGATGAGGAATCAACAAAAATAAAACCTGCTTTATCGCAGGCAAAACCAACAAACGGGATCTTTTTCAAACTTTTTTTCATCACCCATTTTATACGCTGTCCTATATGTCCGTAAACAAGAAAAATATCATACGCGCTCTGGTGATTCGAGACAAAAATATAAGACTGATTCCTCTGCAATCTTTCACTGCCTGTTACTTTTACGGAACATAAACTTATAACGCATACAGCCTTAGCCCACAATGCGCCGGGATAGTAACCGAAAAACCGCTCGCCGCCAAGAATACAGCCGAAAGCCACTGTCAATGCCGTGATGACTGTTATAATCAAGAACAGCGGCAACCATATAAAGAGTTGATACAGGAAAAGAAAAATCCGCTTCATCTGCAGCCATATTTTTTTACAAAATTAGCAATTATTCTGTAAATATAAGATAATTCGGAATTTTTATTTAACTTCGCGCCAAAACAACAGATTCATATGAAGAATAACAGTTTTGTATCTGTGGCTGATTTGACAAAAGACGACATTCTGCGTCTGATGCGTAAAGCGACTGAATTTGAAAACAATCCCAATCAAACCATACTTGAAGGCAAGATTTGCGCCACGCTCTTTTTTGAGCCTTCTACCCGCACCCGACTGAGTTTTGAAACGGCAGTCAATCGTTCAGGCGGCAGAGTTATCGGTTTCAGCGACGCCTCTACCACAAGTTCGTCTAAAGGCGAAACCCTGAAAGATACTATCAAAATGGTTAGCAACTATGCCGATCTGATAATCATGCGGCATTACCTTGAAGGTGCGGCGCGCTATGCATCGGAAATATCCGATATTCCAATAATCAATGCAGGCGACGGCGCAAATCAGCATCCTTCACAGACAATGCTTGATTTATATTCTGTTTACAAGACGCAGGGAACGCTTGAAAACCTTGTAATCACTATGGTTGGCGACTTGAAATACGGACGTACCGTTCATTCTCTCATTGTCGGAATGTCGTATTTCAAACCTTCTTTCCGCTTTATCGCGCCTGAAGAATTACGTTTGCCAGAAATTTACCGGCAGTTTATGGACAGTCAGCATTTGCCTTATGAAGAATATACCGATTTTTCGGAAGACGTCATAAACCGGTCGGATATACTTTACATGACTCGTGTCCAGCGGGAACGGTTCACTGATTTGATTGAATATGAAAAAGTAAAGAATGTTTATATTCTGCGAAACAGTATGCTCGCCGGCAGTCGTCAGAATTTACGGGTTTTACACCCTCTGCCGCGAGTGAACGAGATTGCATACGATGTAGATGACAACACCAAGGCGTATTATTTCGAGCAGGCTAAAAATGGAATTTATGCAAGGCAGGCAATAATCAGTGAAGCGCTTGGTTATAAAACCATTTAACAGAAAAGACTTCAAAATCAGAAAAGTTTTTCCGCTGCATAATACACTGTCAATATATTTTTTGCACGCAATATCTGCCGAATATCATTGACAGTTCCCATTGGCGTGTTTTTATCAATTTTCAGTACAGCAGTAATTTTTGAAAATTCGTCAGGATTTATTTCCGACTTTATTCCATCAAGCAGAGCAGGCAGTTCGTCAAACGTACACAAGTCAGAATTGAGTTGCATCTCTTCTTTATTTCCAACCATAATCCAGACGAGCAGTGATTTGTCTTTCAACTGTTGCAGTTCAGCTGCTGAAGGAAGTTGATACTGTGTCAGCACAGGCACAGTGCGCATATTTGTTACCAGCATAAAGAAAAACAGTAGCGTAAAAATCAAATCGGGCAACGCAGTTGTGTTAAGCGACGGCACAGCGCGGACGGGAGTTTTGCGAAATCTACTCATTGCCCGCCTCCTTTTTCTTTTGATTCTTTTTCTGTAATACGAATCGGATATTCCTCCCGTACAGTATTTTGCTGTTCTTCTGTCAATCTCTCAAACATTTTACCAAAACGCTCGCCGGCAAGTTCGTTGCGCAATTCGTTGTAAGCAGCAGAAAGTTCACCAAAAACTGTCAGATACGTATCATAATTAGTTTGTCGGCTAACTTCGAGCGAGATAACGGCATCAGCTGCATTTCGCGGAAGATTCTCCAGTTTTTCAGGGTTGGATATAAAAATTTTTGCCGAACGCCTGATTTCAGGTATCGAAACAGGCTCGTTCTCCATAAGAATTTTATTGTCGGCAGTGATTGTAAAAGTCAATAAATCGCGCTTTTCAATATCCTGTTTCTTTTTCAGGCGGGCTGTAGATGTATCGGGCAACAGTTCGCGAAAAATGCCCTCATCGGGATTCAGTGTACCTGTCAGCAGAAAAAACAAGAGAAGAATAAACGCAATATCCGCCGAAGACGTAGCGTTGATAGATGTTATATTTCGCTTAAAACGAGCCATCTATCTGATTTTTTTGAAATAACTCAACAAGATGCCGCCGATAAGCGCCAAAAACGTTGCAACAAAAAGCAAGGCGGTCGAGTAAATCCACATATCAGTAATACGCAGCCAAAAAGGTGTATTTTCCTGTCCTTCGTAACCTTTGATTTCAAGCGGTTTATCGCTACCGAAAAAATATGTCAACAGCAACAGGAAAAAAAATCCTGCAACGAAAATCAGCGATTTTCCCGCTTTACGCGGATTTTTAATGTAATATCGGAATGTGAAGAACATTGCGACGGCTATTACGACTGTTACGATAATATATAACCAGTTCAGCAGAGCAGATGTTTCCGCTGTATCGCCTGCACTGAATCCGAGAGCGTAAATACTGTAAAACCAAACGGATATACCAATTGTTATTAGCATACACATCCAAAGGACAGCAGTAGACAGTCGATTATGCAATCTTATTTTCATCACATTTGTTTATTTATTACGCATCGCCACCCATTTTCTTGCGTTCACGAAAGCCTGTATCCATGGCGTCATTTCGTCATTTTTTTTGTTTGACGGATAATATGCACACTGCCAAGGAAAGATGGAGCGTTCAGGATGAGGCATCATTGCGAGATGGCGTCCATCTTTTGTGCAGATTCCTGCAACTGAAAAGTCAGAGCCGTTTGGATTTCCCGGATAGGAGTCGTAAGCGTATTTGAGAGTGATGTTATATTTCTTTTCATCTAAAGGCAACAAGAAACGTCCTTCACCGTGAGCCACCCAGACACCAAGACGGCTACCGGTAAGTGAGCCAAGCATAACGGATTTGTTTTTCGGCACAACGACATTGATATATTGCGATTCAAACTTTTTCGATACATTGTGTAGCATTTTGGGGCGATATTTATGTTTAGGCGAAACAAGATTGAGTTCCACCATCAACTGACAGCCGTTGCATATCCCAAGACTCAAGGTATCTTCGCGGGCATAATATCTGTCAAGCGTCCGTTTTGCTCGCTCATTATAGAGTAAACCACCTGCCCAGCCTTTTGCAGAGCCGAGTACGTCTGAGTTGGCAAATCCTCCGCAGAATACAAGCATATTGACATCTTCCAGCTTTTCTCTCCCTGAAATCAAATCAGTGGTATGAACGTCTTTTACATCGAATCCTGCAAAATAAAGTGCGTATGCCATTTCTCTGTCGCCATTAGTGCCTTTTTCACGCAGGATAGCGGCTTTTATGCCCGACGATTTGCGTTCAAACGACAGTCCGAGCGATGCAAATGTTCCTTTGAAATCTTTTGGAAATTTGAAATGAAGCGGCTGCTGTTTGTAATTTACAAAACGTTCTTTGGCGCATTTCTCGCCACTCTGAATTCTGTCGAGAAGATATGATGAAGCAAACCAAATATCGCGCATATAATCAATGTCGAACTCGAATCTTTCTTTATCCTTCGTAATCGTCAACTGTCTGTCGCCTGAAGGACGCCCGATTTTGGCGTATCCTATGCCATTTATATCAAGTATTTCTTCGACAGTTGCTTTGTCTTCAACCTGAATGAGGACGCCCGGATTTTCGCTGAAAAGAATTTTCAGTAAGTCGTCTTCTTTGATTTTTTCAAAACTGATATCAAGTCCGCCTTCTGTGTTTGCGAAAGTCATTTCAAACAGAGCAGTAATCAAACCGCCTGCCGAAATATCGTGTCCTGCGAGAATCAAGTCTCGGCGGACAAGTTCCTGAATCGTATTGAAAGCATTACGGAAATAGTCGGCATCAGTAACGGTTGGAGCTTCATCGCCGAGATGATTGAGAGTTTGAGCAAAAGCTGAGCCGCCGAATTTGAGTGTGTCAAACGAGAAGTCGATATGATAAATTGATGTTCGTTGATTATTTACAATTACAGGAGAAACAATTCGGCGAATATCGTCAGTTTCGGCAGCAGCGGAAATTATTACTGTACCAGGGGATAATACTTTATCGTCGCCATATTTTTGCGTCATCGAAAGAGAATCTTTTCCTGTCGGAATATTTATTCCGAGTTCGCAGGCAAAATTAGAACAGGCTTCTACCGCTTCATACAGTCGGGCATCTTCTCCTGTGTTTTTGCAGGGCCACATCCAGTTAGCGCTCAACGAAATACTTTCAATACCTTTTTTTAAAGGTGCAAAAACTATGTTTGTCAGCGCTTCGGCAACAGAAAGGACAGAACCTGCTGCAGCGCTTATGATTCCTGCCTGTGGAGCGTGTCCGACAGAAGTAACGATGCCCGCCTGCCCGCGATAGTCGAGGGCTACGGCGCCACAGTCGCTCAATGGCAGTTGAATCTCGCCCTGGCACTGCTGACGGGCGATTTTACCTGTTACCGAGCGGTCAACTTTGTTTGTCAGCCAGTCTTTGCAGGCTACACCTTCGAGTTGCAGCACGAGTTCAATATAGAGTTGCAGATTATTTATATCATAGCGAAACGGGCGAAACCTTAAGTTAACGCAAACGTCGTGAATAACAGTGCGGGGCGGTTTTCCGAAGAAATCCGTCAGTTGCATATCGAGAGGCTTTGTACCGTCCTTCTGCTCAAAAACGAGTTGGTTATCGCCTGTAGTTTCGCCGACAACATAAAGCGGCGAGCGTTCACGTTGAGCGATTTTCTTTACTCGTTCAATATCTTTTTCCGCGATAAGCAGTCCCATTCGTTCCTGACTTTCGTTACCTATTATTTCTTTTGCCGACAGTGTAGGGTCGCCGACAGGAAGTTGCGACATATCAATGTGTCCGCCTGTAGTTTCGACAAGTTCGGAAAGGCAGTTAAGATGTCCTCCTGCACCGTGGTCGTGAATAGAAATTATGGGATTATCGTCTGATTCTGCGAGGGCACGGATAACGTTTGCAACACGCTTTTGCATTTCGGGGTTGGCGCGTTGAACGGCATTGAGTTCAAGTCTGTTGCCGTATTCGCCTGTCGCGACAGACGACACTGCGCCGCCGCCCATTCCTATTCTGTAATTGTCACCACCCATTACTACTACTTTTTCTCCTGCTGACGCTTCTCCTTTAAGTGCATCGCGGCGATTGGCAAATCCTACGCCACCAGCGAGCATGATAACTTTGTCGTATGCGTATTTACGACGGTTTTCTTCGTGTTCAAACGTCAAAAGCGAACCACAGATAAGCGGTTGTCCAAACTTGTTGCCAAAGTCGGACGCACCGTTGGAAGCTTTAATAAGAATTTGTGCCGGCGTCTGATAAAGCCACGTGCGTGGAGACATTGCGTTTTCCCATTCCCGTCCGTTTTCGCAACGCGGGTAAGATGTCATATAAACGGCTGTGCCTGCTATTGGCAGTGATGCTTTTCCGCCGGCGAGACGGTCCCGTATTTCGCCGCCTGTGCCTGTTGATGCTCCGTTAAAAGGTTCTACTGTTGTCGGGAAATTATGTGTTTCCGCTTTTAACGACAGGACGGTTTCGATTTTTTTAGTTTCAAAAAAGTCGGGTTTATCTGCGGTTCTGGGTGCAAACTGTTCTATTGTCGGTCCTTCGTTGAAGGCTACATTGTCTTTGTATGCCGAAACAAGTGTATTGTGATTTATTTCTGACGTGCGGCGGATGAGTGAAAACAGGGTGTTTCCTTTTTCTTTTTCATCGATGATAAATCTTCCGTTGAAAATCTTGTGGCGACAGTGTTCGGAATTAACCTGCGAGAATCCAAATACTTCGCTGTCGGTCAGTTTGCGTTCGAGTTTCCTGCTCACGCCGTTCAGATATTCTATTTCGTCGCTGTTCAGGGCAAGTCCTTCCTGCTGATTGTATGCTGCAATGTCTTCGATATATACGATTGATTCGGCCTTTTTGTTTATTGTGAAAATATCCTGTCCTATGCAGTTGTAAAACCGTTGCAGCATCTGATCATATTCAGCGTTACGGTCGGGAACGTGTATAAATTCTTCAACTCTTGTTATGCCGAAAATGCCCATATTCCGGATAATTTCAACGGCATTCGTACTCCATGGCGTAATCATTTCCTTGCGAGGACCAACATAATAGGCGTCTATATTCTTTTTCGTCAATAATTCGGCGTCGCCAAACAGCCACGACAATTTATTGTTGTCTATCTTTGACAGTTTTGACGCTACTTCTACAGCGATAATAGACTTAGATACGGTTCGATAAAATAGAATCATTATATAATGATAAATTTACAAAAAAATTTGTTGTTCATTTTTCAGATTGCAAAGATACAAAATAATTACTGATTATCAATTTTTTTAACATCACATAAATTTGTCTTTTGTGCAATCCCATTCGTATTCATGTTTTGGTCTATATTCTAAACAACTGTTTGCCTGAACAACCGTAACATTTGAAGGAATGTCCTGTCTGATAACGCAGCCTGCGCCTACTGTAACATTGTCGCCGATGGTTACTCCTGCTGTAATCACGCAGTTGGATGCTATCCACACGTTGTTGCCGATTGTAATTCCTCGTTTTAAGCCTGCTTTGCGATGGTCGTATTTATCGTGATTTACTGTACTGATTGTTGTATTTGAACTTATTCCAACATTGTTTCCCAACTTTAATCCTCCTGTGGCATTGATATATACGCCGATATTGTCGCCCGGATCGCAGCAAATTCCTTTTTCGATAAATTCCCATCCTCGGACGACGCTCGTAAAATGTACAGGCCAGGGTATTTTGCGATTGAATCCAATTATTTTCTGCATAATAAAAAATTCGCAGAAAACAGAGCGGTATGTGCTGTATCCTTTCTGTCTTTTAAATTGAGGATATGCCCGGTGAATAAGCGGGCGAAGCAGTATTTCGAGCAGATGTTTCATCTTATAAGGAACGGTCAGTTTTCTACCGCTTCAATAATTTCGTCAACTGTGATTGGCAGACGTTTTTCGTAAACCGGCCGACAGCCGTTTGCGGTTATCGCGATGTTGTCTTCGAGACGGATTCCTCCAAAATCGCGATATGATTCAAGTCTGTCGAAGTTGATGAAATTACTGCAAATGTTTTCTGCACGCCACTTGTCTATCAGTTGCGGAATGAAATAAATACCGGGCTCAACTGTCAGCACATGTCCTTCCGCAAGGCGTTTTCCGAAACGCAGACTGCGATAACCAAACTGAGTATCACGCTGTATTTTTTCGTCGTAGCCGACAAGCGTTTCTCCGAGATTTTCCATATCGTGAACGTCGAGTCCGAGCGCGTGTCCAAGTCCGTGAGGCATAAACAAAGCCGGAGCTCCTGCTTCGAGAGCGGCTTCAGAGTCTCCTCTGGTAAGTCCAAGTTCGCGTAAGCCTTCAAAAATTATGCGGTAGGCATTTCGATGAACGCTTTTGTAAGTTATGCCCGGACGCGCCATTTTAATGGATTCATTGACTGCCTGCAAGACTATGTTGTGTATGGTGATCTGTTTTGTCGAATATTTTCCTCCGACAGCCGTTGTGCGGGTAAAATCCGATGCGTAGTGATTCAGGTTTTCCGAGCCGGCATCACAGAGCATCAGGCGGCCTGTGGCGAGGATTCCGCTGTGGTCGTGGTTATGCAGCGTCTGTCCGTTCATTGAAAGTATTGTCGGGAAGGATACGCCATTGCCTTCCGAGATTGCAAGCCCTTCGATGGCGCCTGCAATGTCGCGTTCCGACATGCAGGGACGGCACATTTTCATTGCCACAATGTGCATCGCATAGCCTATGCTGCCTGCGTTTTCGAGTTCGCGGATTTCTTCCTGCGATTTTATCAGGCGCATTTCTATTACTGCTTTTGTCAGGACAGGCGAAACGCCGGATGAAACTTCCTGTATCTTTATTCCAAGCAGTTCGCTAAGCAGTATTTGATTGCGATAGCGATACGGGTTCAGGTAGTGAACTTTGCGATTTGATTTCAGCGCATCAGACACTCGTTTCGACAGGCCGGCAGACGGTTCTGTGGCGTTGATTCCAACTTCGGCAGCCCGCTCTTTCAGCGAGGGGAGGTTGCCCATCCAAATGATGTCGTCAATAGTCGGTTCGTCGCCGAAAAGATATTCTTTATCGTTGTCTATATCCAGGATATAAGCCAGGTCGGGCGTATTAAGCCCAACATAATAGATAAATGAACTGTCCTGACGGAAAGTGTAGTCGTTTCCGATGTAATTCATCGCTGCTTCGCTGTTTCCCAGCAGGACAACGGCTCCGGAACCAACTTTGCGTTTCAGTTCCTGCCGGCGTTTGATGTAGGTTTCTTTTGAGAACATAATATTGTTTTTTTTAATGACATAATGTTATCTTCCACTGTTCGATGATTTTTTCCTGCCTGAATCTTTTACTGTTTTCGACTGCGTTTTTAGCCATCGTTTGCCGTTTTTCCCAGTTTGTCATCAATCGGGAGAGCTGGTGAACATAAGTTTTAATATCTTTTTCGGGTATGATAAATCCGCTGTAACCGTTTTGGATGAGTATCCGGACTGTGTCGAAACTGTCGAAGGCGACAGGAACAACGCCCATTTGCTGTGATTCGAGAAGCGTCATAGAAAAGCCTTCGTTTGATGAGGTCATAAGATAGATTGACGAGCGTTTGTAATATTCCAGCGGGTTTTTCCTGCCTTCGAAATGACAGTTTTGGAGTTTGAGTTTGCGGGCAAGACAGCGGCAATAGTTTTTGTCTTCGCCGGAACCGACGATGAACAGTTTCCAGTCCGACAGTTCCTTTTTGTTTTCTATCTGACGCCAGATTTTAAGCGCCAGCGCGATGCGTTTCGAGTCTTCGTCGATGCGGGCTACGATGAGCACGGTTTTTGTTTTCCTGCGAATGGTGTATTCGTCAACAGGGTAGCCATACGTTAGTGTATTGTTGATGAATGATACTTTGTTTTTGCTGACGCCGGCAAGGCGGGCAAAGGAGAGGCGGGAGGGTCTGGAAAGTACGATTATCCTGTCGGCGTAACGGCTGTAATATGAGTATTTCCTGCGAAGCATGAGTTTCATTACCGGACGCATGAAGGAGAGCGCCGAGATGATTATTTTCTTTAATGTTTGCAGTTTGCGGGGATTATGAAACAGGCGGTAAAAAGCTACGTTCAAATCCATCGGGACCAGCTCGTAACCAGGCATGCAGTGATACCAGAAGTAGACCGGAATGGCGCCTGCCGACTGTCTGACGGCGGGAAGGATGAAGCGCGTGTTCTGTTTTGCTGCCGTTGAAACGATTATATGGTTGATCTGATTCTTTGCTATGATTCCGGTGAACTGTGCTGTGAAGTTTTCCTTTTCGATATGAAACCGGTCTTCGAATGGCGCTGTCTGTCTGTTTTCTGTTGTGTTGAAATATGCGAGATAGCATCTGTAACCGTATTTCGACAGCAACTGACTTGAAACGGTTACCGTGCGGTCGATTCCTCCGCTGGTAGGCTCTGCATCGTGATCGGTTATAAACAGGATGTTCATCTGTTAAGTTTTATGATTATCCGTTCCATGAACATGGACAGAATCCACGACAGCGTCTTTGGAGAAACAGGTATTCCGAGCGACGGCATTTCCCCGTACCGCTTCAGGAAGAGGCAGGCAAGCAGCCAGCGAAACCACAGGTAAGCGGCGAAATGCGAGCGATTGAAGTATCTTGTCCTGCCGTTTGCACGCCAGAGTGTTTGCATCCATTTCTTGAGGTCGGGAAGGCGTTTCCGCGCTTCCGGCATATCTGCAAACTTAGCGACGGGGACAGCCATGAAGTGAACGTCAAGCTCTTCTTCCGACGGATTCACATCAAGACTTTCGGACAGGTATCGACGGTGTATTTTCCGTGCCATTTGACGCTGTATATTATTAAAGGTGTTGCTTGCGCTCGCTTCATGAACGCGGTAACGGATAAACTGCCCGTTAAGGTTGTGCATCTTTCCTGTGCGCTGCACCGCGATGCGTACCCACAGGTCAAGATCTTCGGACTGACTGAACTGTCCGTATTTTAACTGTTTCAGCGCATCGGTGCGGATCATTACGGACGAGTGTATAAAGGTACACTGAAAGAGAAGCGCACAGCGGATGATTTCATCCTGCAACGGCAGTATCATCTTTCGCGATTCGACGCCGAAGGTCTTGGCAAGCGTTCCGCAGATGACATGGTCGGGATGGAGGCGGAGGAATGAAACCTGTTTTGCAAGCCGCTCCGGATGCGATATGTCGTCGGCGTCCATTACGGCGCAGTATTTGCCGGTCGCCTCCATTATCGCTCTGTTCCGCGTTGCCGCAATACCGAGGTTTGTTTCGTTCTCGAAATACCGTATCCTGACGTCGCTGTAAGAAAGTATTATTTCTTTTGTCCTGTCTGTTGAGCAGTCGTTTACGGCGATCAGTTCCCAGTCTGCACAAGTCTGCGCCAGAATACTGTCCATCGCCTCCCTCAAATACTTTTCGGCATTGAAAGCCGGCATCAGGACTGAAACAAGCAGCTGTTTATGTTTTACTTTTCCGTTCATACTTCGGGTTTACAGGTAAATACTGCACAAAGGTAATAAACATTTTTGATTAGTCAAAAAGCAGTGTCATTCACATTGCCCCGAATGTCTTTTTTATTTCCCGCCTGCGTTCCCGTCGTCGCACATTCTTTACTGCAGCTCTTCTACTTGCACAACACAGCGCACCGCGAAGCCGATCGACCGACTTATAATTTTCAGGCTGCTACTTGCAAACAACCCGAAACCCACAGTCTTTGTCCCGTAAATACGGGTAGTAGGAGTTCCGGAGCGAAACGCGGCAGAAGCTAGCGCGATTGACCCAGCTGCCGCCGCGAACAACGTCGGTGACAGAGGAACCTGTAGAGACTTCAGCAGTGCCTGTCGGAGTGCTAAATGGAGTGCCAATGTTGCTGCCATAGGTAGCATCCCACTTGTTCCAGCACCACTCCCAGACGTTGCCGGACATGTCAAAGAGACCAAGATCGTTGTCGTCTTTGCCGCCAACAAGGTGGGTACCGTAATCTGCATTGCCACTGGTTTTATCTATATTGTCCCAATACCAGCCAACTGCACCCAGAGCTGCGTCATTATCACTGTTGTCGCTGTATGAAGAACCGGAATAGACAGGACTGGTATTGGCTGTACCGCCACGAGCGGCATATTCCCACTCCCACTCGGTAGGTAAACGGTAGCCGTCGGCAGTGAAATCACAGGTGGCTGCGTCCCAGGCTGTGTGATCATCTGATGACTCCGGTATACTGCTGTAAGAAAAGTTTAACCAGTTGCTGATACCGTCAACAGTATAACAAGGCGTCTTACCTTCCATAGCGCTTAACTTGTTGCAGTAAGCAATGGCGTCATACCAGCAGATCATATCAGCAGGTTTGGAGGATGAGGGTGCGTAAGCCGTAGTATCATTATTGAGGCAGGTAAAGTAATTATCACTGCGTTTATAATAATCGTAACTGTTGTTTACGCCTCTTCTGTCAGGAAAGACATACTCAAACTGAGCCTGCGTTATTTCTGTCTTAGCCCACTGCAAATCGGGAATAGTTACTGTAGTAGGAGTATTGCTGTTACCGTATTTCCATTCGCTGCCATCATTGCCTTCCACTTCAACCATCGCCGGCATCAAGAACGAGAGAGGGTAATAGTACTTTACGCTTATATTGCCCGGCGTCCGTGTAGTGGCAAAGGTGATAAAGTTGTCCGTCTGCACGCCCTGAGAAGCTGTGCCGTCAAAGAACTCGTACTTTACTGCGGCGGGGTCGGCGATGGCGGTAAAGGTTTTGTCGCTGTTGCTTGCTGTTATGCCGCAAGAGAGCGGTGCGGGGGGGCAGGGATGGTCGCCGCAGTCGCACTGCATTATCCATTCCGTGCCATTCCAGGTCTCAATACATTTAGTGTCGATGTTGAAAATCTGCAAGCCGCGGGCTTCATCTGCGTGTCCGTCGAAATCAAGCGCATCGCGCTGGTCGGTGTCAAGTTGCGGAAGCCGAAGTCCTCCGGAGGTGCTTACCAGTTCGAGTACCGAGAACTCCTGCGGATCGTCAAGCGACCCGATCGTTACCTGCGCTATCGCGAAGTTTGCGCTCATCATGAAAAGTGCGGTGATGGTTAAAAGAATCGTTTTCATTGTTCTATAAAATTTAGAAGTGATTGTTTAATTGTTTTTATATGAAAACCAAACTCTGCAAGGCATCGCAAATTGTTTTAAACATTCACTTTAAAAGATTCTTTCGTGCGATGCCTTGCAGAGCTGGTTGACATTGTTTTACGGGATGATCACGCTTTGAATTTCTCCGAAAGGACCTTTCTGTCCGCGGGTGTTTTCCCAGCGTCCGGCGAACCATAGCGTCTTGCCGCGTTCACTGTCGTGAAATGTTATCTTGAGCGGTGTATGGGTGTCGAAGTCTGATCTCGTCATTTGTTCAAGTTCCGGCTTTGTGTCGGATATTTCGTGGATGACTTCTATGCCGTGCTGACCTTCGGGTTTGGATCTCGAACTTTCAGATGCGCCATAGTGGAAACCGACGGTACGGGCTTCGTCGGCGCGTGCCCTGATGAAAGGTGCGTGTTCGGCTACCGGAGACGGTGCGTGTCCGCCTGACGAATGTTTGGGGAAACCCATTTTTTCGAGGTCGGAGTCGGTAATTACCGGGTTTCCGCTAACGAAACTGTGAAGCTTGCGAACTAAGGGGATAAACTCGTCTTCAGCATTGTTGAGGTCGTCGAGAGCGACGGGGGTACGGCGGGTGATGTCGT
>JAIRYM010000058.1 GCA_031267615.1 Dysgonamonadaceae bacterium | reverse complement strand
TCAGTATCGCAGGTATGCTCATACCGTTCCTATATGAAGAGGCAAACATATCTGCCGAGAAAAACCCGTTGAACACCAGATTAAATAATGTTCCCAGTCCAAAGAAAACTCCGCCTGTAATGTTGATGACGCAGCCTTTCAGGTTGTTTTTGAAAATTGCCCAAAATGCGCCCTCTCTGTTTTCTGTAGATAATAATCGTATGACTTCCTGTGCGGCACTGTTATGTTCTTTCGGCAATTTCTCCAGTTGCTCTGGTGTCATATCCGGGATTTCTACAAGAAAGACTCTAATCGCGAATGGCAATAGCCAGCAGGTAAAAGAAATGGCGTAAAATATCCAATTTTCGTGTTTCATCTTTTTTGTACTGAAAAAATGGAGGGCTACTCGCCTGTTAGACAGACCGCCCTCCTTTTATTTTTATCGTTTTTCCCATACTTTTGTCGTTATTGCAACATAAAACAGCAATATTGCCACACTTGCCGGTATTGTTATTAGCAGGCTCATTTTTGAAGTAATGATTTTGAACGCATATAAATAAATCAGTACACCGTCAACTATTAACAATCCTATACAGCAACAGCATTTAAGTATAAAAGATGCTCTTAACTTTGTTTTGTGCGCTATTATTAAAATGATAATGTAAGCAACAAAAATTGTAGAAACATACAATAAACTTGTTAATATCAATTCTATCGAATTTTTCGCCAATCCTCCAATTGCTGTGGGTAGCCAGGCTAAAAACAAGATGGTGTATAATACTATCCATAACTCTTGCATTACAGATGACGAAAAAACATGTTTGATATTCATTATTTCCTGGTCATTCTTAGAGTCCAACAACAATTCCGGCCGCTATTCCTGCCGGCCCTCCCCAACAAAAAGTAGCTCCACAACTAACACAAGATCCGATATACAGGCAGGCGATACTAACAGCGGTGGACTGATCTTTATTCCACGAATCGTAGTTATGATATTGTACGGCAGCACCGATGAGATTATTACTGCTTTGTTTTTGAACATTAATGCCTTGCATCACTCCCAGCGACAGAATCATTGCCGCCAGTACTCCTGAAATTGTTTTTTTACTCTGTTTCATTTTTTTGTTTTTTAATTAAATAAATATTATTAGAAATTTTCTACAAAGGTACGACATTGAAGTGCCGCTTGTCAATACCGCAAATGTGGTATATTTAAATGTCGTGTGATTAAGTTTGGCTGGTGTTATTTTTAGACGGCATATTTACCGATACCTGTTATAATAAAATTTCAACAAAATTATTTTAAACCGGTATTCATAGTTTGCCTTCAGAGCCTGTGCTTCGGCAAGCATCACATTTTCTTTTTCGATGCTGTAATCAGCAAAAGTCAGTGTTCCGTTTTCGAGTTTGTTTCCGGCATACTTAAGCGCTATTTTTCCTTTTTCCACCGAAGATGTTGCCACATCATACTTCTTTCTTGCTGTTTCAATTTCTGCATATATGCTCCAAATATGATCAATCAGTTTGTTTCCGGTTTTTTCCGCTTCATACTGTGCAAACTGAATGTTGTGCCTTGCCAGAGCAATGTTTTTATTGGATTGAAAGAAACCAAAAACAGGGAACGATAATGAGAGTGAGATATTGCTGTTCCTGTTGTCGTTCATCTGATTTATAAATGGATAGGAACGATAAACCACACCCGATTCGTCGATTAAATGTTGCTGACGGGCATCTGAAAACGAACTTCCCATAGCGGCGCCAAGTGAAATATCAGGAAACATATCGCTACGTGCAAGTCGCAAATCGTATTCTGCCGACTTTATTTTATACCTTGCCGACTTCATTTGAGGAAGTTCACCGACGGCAGAAATAACATCAGAAATTGGAGGTGAATTATCAATGGAAATTGTGTCTTCCTTTACATCAAAAAAATCATAATCATGCAAGTTGAGCAATGAACAAAGATTGATAACCGAACTCTTCAGTGCACCTTCTGCGTCTGCAAGCGAATATAACTCATTATTGCGCTGCACAAGGAGATTCTGCAGTTTCTCATCGGTAAATGCACCTTCTTCCAGCAGCCGTTTTGCACGGTTAACGTTCGTATCGGAAATATCAATCTGACTGCGAACGGAGGCTATTATTTTCCTGTTCAGCAAAACATTGAGATAAGCCATGGTAACGGAAAGCGCAATATCGTCTTTCATCGTTTCGTAATCGGATTGTGCGACCCCGAGATCGGCAAGCGATTTTCGGTAATTATTATACCGTTTCATTCCGTCGAAAAGAGTTGTACTGAAATTCAGACTTGCATTGACGGTGCTGTTAGTGTTTTCGACAAACGAATGTGTTGTCGGATCAAGCGAGCGCCCGGCGCTGTACTGGCTGTTTGTGTTAAATACAAGACTTGGCAGATAGTTCAGTTTCGCTTTATCGCGCTTAATATTGCCTGCTGTAATATTAAGCGACTGCGTTTTAAGGTCGAGATTATTTCTTGTTGCATAATCAATACATTCTTCCAAATCCCACTGTTTTTGTCCGAAAACAGAAGAAGTGAAAAACAGCAAAAGAACATATAAAATATTGTATCGCATCTGTATTATCATTCTATCAGTCCGTCTTTTATTCTTACAATCCTGCCGGTTTGTTGTGCAACACTCAGTTCGTGTGTAACGATGATTACGGTTACGCCATTATGGTTTACAGACATGAAAAGTTTCATCACGTCGAGTGACGTGATGGAATCGAGTTGTCCGGTCGGTTCGTCGGCAAGAATAATTTTAGGTTCGGCAACAAGCGCACGAGCTATTGCTACCCGTTGTTTCTGCCCGCCCGAAAGTTCGTTTGGAAAATGGTTTTCCCAGCCTGACAATCCGAGCGTTTCTATCTGTTCAATGGCTTTGCGGTTTCGTTCCCTGCGGTTTATTCCCCGGTAATACAGCGGCAAAGCAACATTTTCAACAATGTTTTTATATGAAATCAGATTTGCCGACTGGAATACGAAACCAATCATTCGGTTGCGGTAATGCGCAGCGTCTTCTCGCGCGAGGTTTTTTAGCAACCTGTCAGACAGATAGTATTCGCCCGAATCATAACTGTCGAGCAAACCAAGAATATTCATCAGAGTTGATTTCCCCGACCCTGATGCGCCCATTATCGACAGTATTTCGCCGGATTCGATATGCAGGTTTATGCCACGCAGCGCTTCGATTTCGGTGTAACCTGTACGGTAAGTTTTATGTATGTCAATCAGTTTTAACATAGTTAGTCACAATTTCAGTGTCAGACGAGATGCTGTCGGTTATTTCCGTATAAATCCCATCGGAAATTCCTGTGGTTACCGGTTGGCGCACAGGCTTGCCACTCTGCTTGTCAGAAATATAAAGATAAGTCGAATCATTGTTGTACACAAGATATTTTTCTTCTATGGAAGGTGTATTATTGCTGCTTTTGAGCAGTATTTCGGCTGTAGCGGAATAACCCGAACGAATATCAGGCATATCAGGTTGAATGGGAAATTCTGCGTCGAGCATATATTTCATAATACCGTTTTCGGGATTACCTTTCGACGAAATCTTTGTTACTGTCGCCTTTACCGTAAAATCGTTACAGGCATTGAGTGTGAGCGTAACCGTATCGCCTGAAGCAACATATTTCAGGTAATGCTCGATAATCGGTGTTCGGAAACGGAATATGGCAGTTTCAGCAATGACGGCTACAGTAGTTCCGGGGTTGTAGTTGTTGCGCTCAATGACCGATGCACCTGTCTCCAGCGGAATATCAATCACAGTTCCGGCGGTGCTTGAAGTAACGATATTGGAAATATTTTTCGATACAACACGCCCCTCTTTCATTATATCCAGCTGATTGCGGGCAGATACGAGATTTTCACCGGCAAGATTATAAAGGCGGGTATACTCCTCAATTTCTGCCTGCGAAATCGTTTGCGTAGCAAACAGCCGTCCGGCTCGCTTGTATTCGCTCGCTCGCGTTTCATATTCTATTTGAGCCAGTTTCACGTTGCTTTCGAGTCGCTCAATATCTGATGCGGTAGGCGCTAACTTGATAGATGCAACCGGAGTTCCGGTAACAATATTGTCGCCAATTTTAACAAAGACATTTTCCAAAATGCCAGATAATTGCGATTTCAGTTCAATTTCCTTTGCCGGAAAAACATTGCCCGGAATAAATATCGTTTCTCTGATATTCCGCTTTTGCAGAAATGTTGTTTTATAATCGGCTGTCTGCGTTTTCACAAACGACCTGTATGCAATGAATCCCAACACTGCCAAAAACAGAATAATCAATATAATTTTCGTCGTCTTCATTATTTTATATAACTACATTTTCAATTCTTAGTTTCTAAACTTCTTTTATCCTCTGTTCTCATATCTTATCGCATCTACCGGCTCAACAGTTGAGGCCTTGATTGCAGGAAAAGCGCCTGCAACGACGCCCGACAGAATCAGTATTACCAGCGCAACTGCGGCTGTGGTAACGTCAAGCGAAGTTTTTTGAAGTATCACGTCTTTGCCTGAAAATGACAGCAACCAGTCGATAAACAGCAAAATCCCTTTTCCTGCAACCAGACCAATGAGACCCGAAATGGTAGTAATCACAACCGATTCAAGCAATACGAGGCTGATGATTGAGCGAGGCAAAGCGCCGACAGCAAGGCGTATCCCGATTTCGTTTGTCCGTTCCTTGACTACAACAAACATAATATTGCTTATTCCTACTATTCCACTTATTAAAAAGCATATACCAACTCCCCAGATAAACATTCGTATTCCCTTGAAAAGCGACTCAAAGGCGTTGGTCTGCTTTTCGAAGTTGGCGATATAAACCGCCTGTTTGTCGTTGCTCGAAAATGAGGAATGGTGCGCAAGGTAATTCCGTAAATTGTTTTCAAACCGTCCCGAATCTGCATCGGGATTGAGATAGAGGCAAAAAGTCCGGAACTCGATGTTGCTGTTTATGTTTCGAATGAAACTTGCAAACGGGATGTACACCGAATTGATTTCCGCCTGACTGAAAATATCGTCGTTTTTCAACACGCCGACCACGCGGTAGAATGTACCGCCGATGTCGACAAATTTGTTTAATGCTACCTTGTTGCCAAAAAGTGAGGATTCTGCATTTCGCCCTATGATCGCCACATTGCGGACGCTGTCGGACGGATTGAAAAGCCGCCCGCCGTCAGATATCGACAAAATCCTGATATGCATATAGTCTGTTCCCACTCCGACGATATTGAAAACTCCGCTGCGCGTGTCGTGCCTGACCAGCTGCGAGGATGATTTCTCCGGCGAAATGGCTGCTATTTCTGGATAGCGGCTATGCAGCAAATTAAGATAGGGTTCGTCGAAACTAATGCTTTTGCCTTCCTTTATATTCCTGTATTTCTGCGAAGTTGCGTTGCCGTGAACGATAATACTTTTGCGGGCAAAGACTGAAAACATACTCATTATCGAGTCCTGAAATCCGCGTCCCGTGCCGAGCAGCACCACCAAAATCAGAATCCCCCACGAAATGCCGAAGCCGGACATGACTGTCCGCATCCGGTTTTGCCGTATGGAATGATAGATTTCCCGCTGGAGTTCGATGGCTGACATACAGTGGTTTTACAATATCGTCTTCAACAGTTGGGTTATTGCCCAGGCAGAGCCAGCCGGGATTATGACCGACAAAGCGGCGTACAGCCATTTGATACCGTGGATGTAATGAATCAGAATCGCTATCATCGCATAATATGGAACAAATGAAAGGTTGACAAGCAACGTTGCCAGTTTTAACTGCTGATTGTCTGCCAAAACTGTTGCCGCATTTTCCACAGTCACATTTGTTATTTGCGTTCTGTCCAATACAAGAATCACAATCAGGATTATAATTGCCGGAACAATGTATGGATATGCCGAAACTTTTAAGAAATGCTTGAATCGTGCTTTTCCCTTGAATAACACGGCGGTGAGGTGAAAGAAAAATGTTGAAACAATCCAGACAACTATTCCTGAAATGGCTGTAACGAAATACATTATTTTAATCAAGACGTCATAAAAACCGGAATTTTCCAGCCCGACCGGAGATATCAGGTGACTGACGGTTGAAAAGTACTCGGCAAATAAGAAGCCATACAATACGGCTATTCCGAGTGCATACCATTTTGGTATTTGTTCTAATGTGTTGATTACTTTTTTCATTTTATTTTATTTCCTGAAAAATGGAGGGCGTCGCTTGCGGGCAATGCCCTCCACTCTAATTGGTTGTTTTTAGATTGGTTGTGTTAAATCTTTTCCTCTTTTTTTCGCTCTGTAAATAAAATATCTGTAAGAGCCAATAAAAATAATTGTACCGGCAGGGATTGTTATTAACAGGCTTTTTGATGATGTCGCCAGGAAACAATAATACGGGATCCATAATAAACCATTTATTGCCAATCCTGCTCCATATATTTTTATTATGGTAGAAGTTTTTAACTTACATCCTGAATCTCTCATACGGTATTCCTAAATATCGTGCGTTATGATTAGTTTTACTGCAACATTTGCTGCCGCTTTCCATTCTTCGTTAAAGGGACTTTAAACGGGAATAACTTGTGTTTCATCTCTTATGAATTGTTTTTTTAGACCAGCTGTATTAAGTCTTTTCTGCTTGTTAAATTCCGGTACTTTCATTTGATAACATCATTTTCTTTGCGTTTTTTAAGTGATAGCCAGTGTGCAATTGCAATTGTCAGTAATCCTGCTACAAAAGAAATTACCAACGCAATAAGACCACTGATTAATCCAATTACTCCGGAACGACCATAAATATTTGCCAATCGTTCTAATGCAAAATCATAGATAGCATGGCAACTGATTGTTGTAACAATCATACCGATAACAACCGACTGAATTTTAATACTATACTTTTTCATCGTCTATAATGCTACTGCTCCAGTGGCAATCCAGTAGCCCCAACCTACAGGGGTTGTCGCGCTTACATAGAATGTACTTGCTCCAAAAATCCCCATCCCGCTAGCTGTACCTAAACAAGCAACACCGACATTGTTCATTGCATTAGAGAGACCTCCCTCCGTTTCTCCAGCGCAGTATGAACAAGCAACTCCTACTTGTAGCAGACTTGAATCTGCGATTCCGCCCATCACTCCCAGCGACAGAATCATTGCCGCCAGTACTCCTGAAATTGTTTTTTTACTCTGTTTCATTTTTTTGTCTTTTTAATTAAATAAATATTATTAGAAATTTTCTACAAAGGTACGACATTGAAGTGCCGCTTGTCAATACCGCAAATGTGGTATATTTAAATGTCGTGCGTTATAATTAACTTTACCGT
>JAIRYM010000028.1 GCA_031267615.1 Dysgonamonadaceae bacterium | reverse complement strand
ATCCACGACGCCAACGACGCCGCCCAGTTCGCCGAACTTTCCGTTTTGGGCGAACTGACGAAAACGGCTTGGAAGCATCACGTTCAGGTATTAATCGAAGGCCCCGGCCACGTGCCCATGCACAAGATAAAAGCCAACGTGGACGAGCAGGTAAAACACTGTCACGGCGCTCCGTTCTATACGCTCGGCCCGCTGACGACCGACATTGCCCCCGGCTACGACCACATCACCTCGGCCATCGGCGCGGCGCAAATCGCGTGGTACGGGACGGCCATGATTTGCTACGTCACGCCGAAAGAACATCTGGGACTGCCGGACAAAGAAGACGTACGCGCCGGAGTAATTGCTTACAAGATAGCCGCTCATGCCGCCGATTTAGCCAAAGGACATCCCGGCGCACAAATCCGGGACGACGCCTTGAGCAAAGCCCGTTTCGATTTCCGGTGGAAAGACCAGTTCAACCTGTCGCTCGACCCAGAGAAAGCGCTCGAATACTACAAGGCCGGTCACACAGGCGACGAAAGCGACCACTGCACCATGTGCGGGCCGCATTTCTGCGCCATGAAACTGAGTAAGGGAATTTGTCCGTAAATTTCATTTGTGAAACGTCGGGTGGGCAAAACAAAACCCACCGCATTGGATATCATCCGTTCCGGATGGGCACACAAATCCGCCGCCGGACATATCTACCCTCAACAGGGACTCGGATGAGTTGCTCGAAGTAGACGCGACTTCATTTCATCCCAAGTTACAACCAAGAACAGAGCCGTTTGGAGTAGTTGAAGGAATGCGATTTCAAACCGGCTTACGGATATGTCTTCCTGACTTTGACACTTTTTCCCCGATCGGTTTTGTAATTACATGATATTCAGGTATATATAATTTACGGAACACCGATTTGGGTGTCCCGGGTAAAAAAAGTTAACTTTGCGTTATGTTTGTACGCAAAAAAAAAGAATCCAAGTGGCGTTGTCAGCGTCCAGGTCATAGACAAGAGCGGAGGCAAATACCGTGTATTCAAAACCGTCGGCAGCAGTTCCGATAAGGTTTTAGATATTGCTAAAACCATTACAACCCTGAAAATCAAATTGCCGCTCATCGGCGAAACGATGACGAAGACAATGCTGATCACAAAAAGACACCCTGCTATCGCCCCGCTGTTCAACCCTAATTTTTGGGAAAATCTCTAGGTGTCCCAGTGTTAAAGTCAGGAAAAAGTATTTCTATTGAACTTAAAAAGTTCAACCCCTATTTGGGTGATTCTGATAAACAATCGTTATCTTTGCAACCGCTTTGCGCTCGTGGTGTAATTGGTAGCCACGCCAGACTTAGGATCTGGTGCTGAAAGGCGTGGGGGTTCGAGTCCCTTCGGGCGCACAAATAATATTGAAAATAAATACTTTACAGACAGAGCACCCAAAAAGGATCCCAATAATGGGACTTTTGGGTGCTTTTTTGTGTCTATCGGCACTATCATCGTATAAACAAAAAAGGTATCAGAATATTTTTTTCACAAAGGAAATAATCGAAGCCACAATCTTTGTTTTTCGGAAACTGAAATATAATAAAGCAATTGCTACCGCAAGAACAATTACAATTCCAAAAATATAACGCCAACGGTAAGGATCGGCAGCAGGTTGTTCCGTTATATCTACTTTATTATTGATATCAGCCTTTTTTTCGGCTTCAATGTTTGATGTGCTATTTTTTTTGCTTTCACTCACGCCTGCCTGTTCGTCAGTACTTTTAATAGTATAGCCTTCAATGCTTTTTATAGATCCCTTGCCGGTACTGTCAAAATAGTGTTGGCGATTGGCATTTGGATTGTTTCTTCTTCCAATAGTTCGGCAGAGTCTATCGAATTACGGAAAACAGCCCGTGTTCCGGCATCAATCCAAGTCTTTTGCCCGTTGAAAATAAAACTGTTCACTTCGTTACTATTGTCGTACTCGTCGATTTCTGCGAGTTTTCCGGCAATAGCCTGTTCAAGTGTTCGTACTGGTTCCGGCTCCAAGTAGCCTAAAGTACGCAAGTCAGTCTTAATCATTGCTTTGATATTTGCCACATCTTTCAAATAGGCTTCATATTTGTCCCTGTCTGAATTGTCGATTGACAACTTCAGGGTCAAAGCATTGTACTTGTTGATCAGCGAGGTTTCTTCCGAAGGGGTATATTGCATGGCAATAACTGCTTTCACAATTGCATCGTAGTTTGGATTGCCCCAAATGTGGATGGTATCGTATTCAAATACGGTTCCGGCGGCATTTTCTTCCTCTGTTTGTTTAGGCACCTCGGCAATATGATAATTGTAGTGCCAACTTCCATCGCCCAAATCTTGCAAAATAGGCGGTTTAACGTCTGAATTTGATTTCATATTTTGAAATTTTAGAAAGTTTTTTGATCAGATTTTTACTATCGCAATACTTCGCCCATCCCCACCACGGGCAAATATTTTGTTTAAATTGTTCTTCCGTTATGTTTTCGTACTTGCATGTTCGCATCAAGCGGCGGCAAAATCTTTGCTTTATACTTTTGCGCAATAAGGTATGAGTGTGATAAAATACATAACCTACGAAGTCAATCCCGCGAGCATCGACCGGAAATATTTGCCAGTTCTTTTTGACTTCTAATTTCAAGTTGTCTGCTAAATAGTTTTGCATCGACCGGAATAGTACATGCAAATATTCTTTATTTGGATGCAGGATGACTATATCGTCCGCATAACGAAAATAAAATTTTACCTTTTGGGTTTCCTTGAGCCAATGATCAAAGTAAGACAAGTAAAGATTTGCAAAATATTGGCTTAAATAATTACCGATAGGCACTCCTTTTGCCGAATCGATTATTTCGTCAAGTAGAGCGAGCAATCGTTTGTCTTTCAACTTCCGGAGGATGATATCCTTTAAAATATCGTGATCAATGGAAGGATAGAATTTGCGGATATCTATTTTTAGGCAGTATGTTGTGTCTTCCGGGTTTTGCCGCAGGGCTTTTCTTACTTTGATCGCGGCGGCATGTATTCCTCGCTCTTTGATACAACTATAAGTATCCGCCGTAAATATAGAAACCCAAATCGGCTCCATTATATTCATGATCGCATGATGGACAATTCGATCAGGATAATACGGCAAGCGATATATTTCGCGCTCTTTCGGTTCATATATAGTAAAGATGTCGTATTTTGAAGTTCTGAAAGTGCCGTTTAATAAGGATTCATGTAAATGGATCAGGTTTGCTTCTCTGTTTTTGTCGTGCTTGACAACACCATGCGAGCGAAGTTTGCCTTTTCGGGCTTTTTCGTCCGCTAATTGCAGGTTTTCAAGGCTGCAAATCCGGTCATATAAATTACCTATCCGTTTCATTTTCTTTGCTGGTTCAGAGGGAACTTTCGGAAAATCTTACTAATACCCTGTTCACATAATTTATTTTTTGCCAAGAGGCAAGGTCTTTGCTTTTTTAATTTGTTTAAGCATAGCTGGGAGCCGATATTCGCATTCGTATTCGTAGCCGTGTTATTCGTATTCGCATACGCGAAGCCTGCATTCGCGCTGTTATTCGCGTTACCACCGAACAGGACACCCCAAAAGCAAACAACCTTTTTATTCAAAATAATATCTGTTCCCCGAAGCACGCATTGTTACCTTTCTCGGAAATTTATTCATCTCACGGATTTTTCCGAGAACGTATTTTATCTCTTGCGAATTGGTAAAAAACTTCTTTGAATCCGATTCATTATCGCCTTCATTCATTTTGATTTTGATAAGGAACCGATTATTGCCAAACTTTGTCTTTACATCTTCAATGTAATCAAGAACCCAAAAACTCAAATTAATCAGTTTTTGTTGTGTCGTTTGCCGGTGCTACGTTCGCCATTCGGCAACTCAATTGTAATATCTTGATCGATAATTACAATTTGCAGTCCTTTCAAGTAGGCAAGACCACGCATGGTGGTATTTACCTGTTCCAAACTCGGCGTTTGAGAAAGCCCCAGCGCGTTGTTTGCAAACGATGCGCACAATTTGATTACTTCTTGCGTTTCAGCAAACGTGGCGAAAGTATCAAGGTTCATAAACGCAAATTTCAACGAGATGCCTTTTGCCTTGGCAGCTTTTACGATAGCCTTAAAGTCCTTGCTGATCGGTTTTGCCGATGCAGAAGTCGCCCAAGATGCGGAGTCGGCTTGGTAGCCCAATTTTTGAGTGGCATCAATTTGATAGTCCACGTCAAACTCCGTAACAACACTGCTGTTGTTAGCATTCGAGAGGGTTACTTTGCCCAGCGAAATTTGCTGAAGCGCGATCCATTCCAACCGGTTGGCAACGCCATCCCAGCAGAACTTCGTGTCTTCTGCCCACGCTTCAACCAAAGCCCGCAAGTCCGGGTTTTGCGATGTCATGGCAACCATGATGTCGTACTCGTTCAGTTCGTTTTCGTCTTTGGTTCGCTTGATCGCAATTTTAGGAATATCTCCCTGAATGCGAGCGATTGCCTCTCTCGTCTTTTTGTTGATCGTGGCACCACGAGCGACAATGTCACCGGCAATTCTTAACCCAATTTGCGCTTCGAGAGCCTTCCAAGAGAGCGTGTAGTTCTCTTTCAAAGGGAAAAGCGTAGGGTAGTAGTACGGCTTGAGATCGTAAGTGTTGATCACTGCTTGCATATCCTTTTCGGTTATGCCTATCATTAACGATTTTAACATATCTACGTCTTTTTAAGGATTAAATAAATACAATGCCCTTCAACGCATCTTTGATGTTGGTTCCAATAGGAACAACAACGTTTGCTTCGCGGATTTGCGCGATTGTCCAAGCGTTTACTACAAGGTTGCTCTGTGAATCAACGTCATAGCTTTCGCCAACCAATGCAACAGGTGCATATTTGTAAGTAACTCCGCTTGCGGCCGCTTTATCTCCTTCAAAGAGAACGTGACCGACTGCGGCGGCTCCGAGAGTAGTACCGACAGTCAATACATCATAACTTGCATTCGATGTGTCAATAGCCGTAATTGCATACGCTTTTGCAGCGTTTCCAAGAAAATCGCCTACTTTGAAATTGTGTCCTTTTTCAACTTGGTAGGTCGTTGCATTGGCGTCGGCGGCGGTTCGAACCTTTGCCGTCTTTACGATGTGATAAAGCCCATTCTCATCCTTTCCGACAGGAGTGCCTTCAAACAACTTTTTTTGCGTGAAGTCGGCAACCGAAACGGTTACTCCATCAGGGATATCTGCGAGCTTATGGGTAAACGCGCGAATCACGCGTTCGTCCTTTTTTCTCTGAATTGTAAGACCCATTTTTCAATGAATTAATTGTTAAACTTCTTTGCCGCCTAAACCATCACCTTTGGCTTCCTTGGCTTTCTCTGTGATGTAGTTTTCCACACCTTTGCTTACACCGTCCGGGTTGGGATTTCCGAAGATCGGCTTGCCCTGTTGACCTAAACCTTTGTTGGCAAGTTCTTGACTGAAAGTCGCTACATCGGTTTTTGTTTCGTTCAAATACGCATTGAAACTGTCTTCGTCTTTGAAACTCATCCGGTCAAAATCTTTGAGGACTTTACCCTTGTAAGCTTCTGGGACGTCTGCCAGCTCTTTTACAAGTAATTCGCGGCGATTGGCATTTACAGCGGTGCTTTTAAAGGACGCTAATTCCGTTTGTAGTACGGTATTAGCTGCCGTTACAGCATCTGTTATCAGTTTTTGAATTGCTGCCGCATCCAAGTTACCGTTCGCAGGAGGAGTGGGGTTACCGCCATTGTCCGGTTTCTTTTCAACAAAATCAAACTTCTCGCGTAAATTGGCTTCACGTGTTTGGTTCGCTTTGTTGATTTCAGCGTCTGCATCTTTGCGCCAATCGGTAATAAATGAATTCACACTGTCGGTGGTAAGTTTACCTACGGCAGTGGTTGCTTCTTCTTCGGTTGTAACCTGCAAGCTGATTGCGCCCGCTAATTGGTTAAGCCCGTCTTTACGCACGCCCGGAAATGCTTTTTCAAGTAGTGCCAAAATTTTCTCTTTCATATTATATATAAAATTTTAATTTGAACTCGCAACAAAATTAACGTATTAATATAATACAAATTAAAATAATCGGGAAGAGTTATTGTTTTTCTTTCAACATAGAATTATTATTTTTTCAGTATCTTTGCAGCGTTATTTGGAATGTTTTGTTTCAAACAGCGGACATATTGCAGCGTTATTCGTTATTCTTGTTTGGAAATCGCCAATCTCCCGTCTATTGACACGGACGACTCAAAGAAAACAATAGCCTTGTTTGACGTGTATATAGTTACTTACAATATACCGTTCAAGCGTGGGTTCAATGTTTATTTTGAGTCTGGTGTTTGGCGATACCTCAAACAAATAAGCGTGTAAAAACCCACGCTGCTGTTTT
>JAIRYM010000022.1 GCA_031267615.1 Dysgonamonadaceae bacterium | reverse complement strand
GGGAAATTTATTGTAAGGAAATATTTCGCAATAAACATTCAATTCGCGCAGCCGCCGCGCTATAAGCTGAGTGGTCTGTGAACCAAAATCAAGAATAATTATACGTTCCGTCATCTTTATGAATTTTAAAAATCGCGACAAAGATAATAAAATCAATTAAGAATTATCAATTATGAGTTAGGTGAACAGGGTCAACGCATAAAAATTTTAGCAGATTAATGAGATATTCTTTGTTCCACGCGGCTTTTAGGCGTTTGGAAACTATACTGGCTTTTGTTGCCGTGTCTTTCTTCAGCAGATTGAGGGCGATTTTCCCGACAATGGCAAAATTTTCGGCAGCCTGCCTGTCACGCTGCGCTGCCCGTCTTCGCGGAAAACCATATCCAGCGTCCAATGCAGCGAGTTTTCGACACCCCAGTGATTCCTAATGTACTGATTGAACGAGCTATTTGTGCTTAAGCTGCTTATACAGTAGCGATCTTCGGTCGTGATTTTTTCCCGCACTTCGCGCGTGGCGGTTATTTTTATAACGGATTGCAGGCCTGCCCACCGCCCCTCGGAATCAACGATTAATCCTTTTTCAAAGACTTGACAGCGACGGGTCTCTATTCGACCGTGTCCCTTTTCAGTTTCCGTCGTGTCCGAAACAGGGCGTACTGCTTGCAGGTTATCTCAACTTCTTCCACGAGTCCATTTTGGTTGTTTTTTACGGCAAGGATATAATTCATTTATTATAAATATATTATATACAAATATAATTTAACTGTTATAACCGACCCACAGTATAATTTTAAGAAAATTCAAATATCTGTTTCAAAAATCCCATCCTGTAGTCATTGCGAGGAGGAACGACAAAGCAACCGAAGCGGAGATCAACGAAGTCAATCCAGTTGTTATCAGCCACTTCTTGATTGCTTCACTCCATTCGCAATAACGGAATATGACTTTTAAGACGGAATCTTCCCTCATTGTTTTTTCTTTTTTATCTCACATTTGTGCCTGCGGTGAGTATATAAAGAACATATAACCACCATTAAAGCAAAAAGGCTGCCAATTATTTGACAGCCTTTTTATTTAAATGTAAAAAAAATATTAATTTGCCTGTTTATAATCATCCGTAGGATAATCCCACCAAACAGGGAACGAACGAATATCATCCAACAATGCATGAGGATGCGATGCTGTAAGATTGGCATTGTTATAGTTATATTCGTGCGAAACGTAACCCAAGCGACGATACTGTTTTCCGTCAGGAATCCATCTTTTATCGTTGCTGTTGCTTGTGCGTTCGTAAGGCTCTGCCCATCCGCTATAAATACTGGGGCTGTAATCCAATCGGCGCATATCGTTCCAATTTTGATTTGAGAATGATAGGGCTATGAATTTTTGCATCATTATTTTACCCAAAGTTAAATCGGTAGCCGTACCTACGGCAGCAGAATTAAGATAATCATCTCTTTCGGTAGCGGTTATCGTTGATTTGGCAATATTGGCATCCCCTGCTGTTAACTTCTCATTCAATAAGTCAATATGAGCCTTTATGCCTTCTTTATATGCATCAAATGCTGGACCTGTCTGTCCTTGTCTGAACAATACTTCTGCTTTAATAAAACACATTTCAGGATAGCATAATAAATGGGTAGGCGCATCCGGGCGTACATAGAAAGTGCCTGAATTTACAATAGTACCGTCTTCAGCGACATCTTGATAACTTGGACTGTGAATACCCTTTGTCTGTAAGGAAATAACCGTAGAGTCGGTGGTGGGGGTTTCCGTCCATTTGTGCGTGGCAGCATCATACAGACCCGGGCCTCTCCAATTTGTACCTATACGAATGTCGGATTGCATATCTACGCCGGGTGTGCGGAACCATTCCTTACCGCCACTTATTCCCGTTATTTGTGCCGACGGTACTAACTTGTTGGCGCGGGGATCAACAATTCCTTTTCCGTCGAAGTTGGTCAACAGGTCTGCATACCATTTGGTAACATAATACACCCGACTCCAGTTCAGCAGCCAAATGTAGGTGTAATTGGTTTTAATATCATCGCCCCACATGTTATCACTCACTGAACTGGTTGCATTTTCGTGATAAATAACGGTATTGTCGTCATTGCTTTGCTGCGCATTGTTGAGCGCTTCCAAAATAGCGGTAGGGTCATACATATCTGCCTTTTTTGACAGGTTGTTGAGCCAGCGGGCTTTTAATCCATACGCCAGTTTAATCCACTTATTGACATCGCCGCCATTCCATGCATCACCTTCCTGCAATGTTTTAGCACCAGTTTTCTGTGTCTGTTTCAACAATGCTATCGCTTCGTCCAGTTCAGATAAAGCGCCGTAGAAAAGCGTTTTCCCATCGTCATAAGTTGGGCTGATTTCAGGTCCCAATGCATTGGTATAGGGCATTTCGCCATATACATCGCACATCACCATAAAGCCCATGGAGCGGAACAGTTTCATTACGCCCATGTAATGATAGGCTCCTTCCTTTTCAGCCATGACATACACATCGGCAGTTGTGCCGCCAACGCCTACATAAAAGGCCTGGTAAGGGTACGTACTTGCCGTATTGTTTGTAGCCGTCCATTCAGCCAGTGAACCGTACCGGTCGTTGCCGCGATTGGACAGGGTGATTTGCTGGTTTATCAGGGCTGCAAAAAAACCGGTAGTCTGATGTGTATGCCCCATCCAAAACTGCATACCCGATAAACGGGTAGCAAGATTACCTGACGAACTGGAAAGGCTGTCAGGGTCGGTATTGATGTCTAAATTCATGCAGGAAACGAACATCAACGTCATCAATAATGAGATTCCCAATTTATTTATTTTTTTCATAATAATTCTATTTTACTTGTTTGTTATTTAAAATTTAAGATTTATACCGAAAGATAGTCCGGCTGTAGCAGGCACATTGCAATATTCAATGCCTACCGAACTTGAACCGCCTATACCCGATCCTGCCGCAGACGATTCGGGGTCCAATCCCCTGTAATTGGTAATAAGCAACAGATTGGTGCCTGTAACCGAAACAGTGCAGCCTTTGATAAATTTTACCTTTGCCAAAAGTTCTCCCGGTAAAGTGTACGACAGGGATACGGAACGCAAGCGCAGCCAGTTTGTTTTAGTCATAAAATTAGCCGATTCTTCCAAATATTCACTTGCCCAGTACTGTTGAATAACGTATCTGCCACTCTGTACTCCACTGTTCATTGTATAGGCTTGGTCTGCATGGAAAGTAAACTCTCTGTCTTCGTAAACAGGCGATTCATCAGTACCTGTATTTACAACACCTTTAACAGTAAGAGATTCTCTGTTTTTAGTCAAATTGGACATACCGTTTGCCGCCATCCAATATTCAGTGCCATTGTAAACATATCCGCCGATGCGGAACTCAACTAAAAATGAAAGATTCCATCCTTTATACTGTATGCTATTATTGAAACCTCCGGTAAATTTAGGCTCACGGTTACCCATATAATAAGTTGTATTATTGTCGGATATTGGCATGCCGTCTGCCTGCAATATAACTTTACCATCGTCCGTACGGTTCCATTTTGAGCCGGAAATGCCCATAAAGGCTCCATTTTCAAATGATGCCGCTTTAGCGCTTCCTACCTGTACGCTGGTTACATACAAAATCGGGAGGCTTGGGTGGATAGTGCCTACCGTACTCCTGTTACCTGCAATATTCAGGGTCGTATTCCATGTCCAGTCCTTTGTTTTGACAGGCTGTCCGGTAATAGAAAGTTCCATACCCTTGTTGAAAAGTTCACCGATATTGGAATAATTGAAAATATAGCCGGTTGCCTGAGAAGTACGCGGATTAAGAATCTGATCTTTTGAAACATTTGAATAATAGGTATAGTCAAATCCTACCCGTCCATTCAGGAAACGCATTTCCAGCCCCAATTCAACGGATGTAGTCATTTCCGGTTTCAGATAAGGATTGCCACGAAACCAAAAGTTGGATGTTCCTGTCATACCTCCAATAAAATCTTGAAAAGCCCATAATGTCGTACTGGTAGCATACGAGTCGGTTCCCTTGCCTACTTTTGCCCATGAGGCGCGAATCTTGCCAAAGGAAACAATATCTTTTATATTCTCGGGCAACAGTTCCGAGAATATAAAACTGCCGCTTACGGAAGGATAGAAGTAGGAAGCATTTTCATCGCCTGTTAGTGGAGAATACAGGGTAGAATTTTTGTCATTGCGTCCGGTAACCGTTAAATAAACCATATTTTTGTAAGATGCGCGAAATTCCCCGTAAAAACTGCGCATGCGTGTTTTTGTATGCGACTGTGAAAATTTTTTATTGCCATCGGTGCTGATGCCGAAACTCGGAAAATTTTCTTCACTGGGATTAATAGCCATGCGGTAGTTACGTTCGGTTTTGGTTTCTTCTTCGCTCAAGCCCAAAAGCAAGCCTACATTGATGTCGCCGAATGATTTGTCCATATTGCTCATCAGGCTGTATGATAAATATTGGTAATCCAGTTGATTTTCACTCAACATGCCGTTTTGATAGTCTGATTTTATTTCGCCTCCGGGAGCAATAATATTTCTGTTGCCTGTGGTATATCTGTCGATACCTGCGCGATAAGTCAGGTTCCACCAGTCAAAAACCTTGAAGTCTGCTGCCGCATTACCCGTAAAGCGGTTGGTCTGGTCGGTCATCTTATTTTTGTTGATAAGCCAGTACGGATTTTCTACAAACGAGCCTAAAGGATATTTATTCAAGTCGCGCTGTCCGCTGGCGTCCAGATACTGCGGGAAAATATATTTTGAGCCGTCGCTGTTCACATATTTGGCCATATCCTCATTGATTGCCCAGCGATAGACCTGATTCATGACTCCCGTACCGCCTGATCCCCACAAACCTGCGCTTGTTAATGTTTTGTCTGTATTGGCTTGCGAATATGCGGCTCCCACATTAAGAGTCAGTTTGCCGTATTTCTGTTCCCCGTTGAAGCGGAAAGTGGTTTTATCATAACCCGTACCAGGAACAATACCTTTCTGGTCATAATTGGAAGCCGAGAAGTAGAATGACCCGTTTTTGTGTCCGCCCGAAACGCTCACCGTATTATCGAATATGGTAGATGCCTGAAAAAAATCTTCAATATTATTGTATCTTTTTTCGCCGCTGCCAAGTTTATCTCCCCATGAAGAATAAACTACTACATCATCCGGATTTAAGGTTCCATCTGTTTGGTAAGAACCGCGACCAAACGAGGATTGTTGCTCCGGTAAACGATTTACCCATGCCGTGCTGAATTTACTGCTGAAATCTACCGACATGCTTCCTTCTGATCCTTTCTTTGTTGTAATCATTATAACGCCGTTGGCAGCGCGTGAGCCGTACAGGGCTGCTGCCGCAGGACCTTTCAATACCGACATGTTCTCAATATCTTCCGGATTTACGTCCATTACACGATTACTGAAAGTTGTTGCAGTTCCCGACATTCCATCAAAAGCGGTATTACCGACAGCAGAAGTAGAGTTGTCGTAAACAATGCCGTCAACTATAAACAGAGGTTGGTTATCACGATTTTCATCCAAAGATGTACCACCACGCAGTATAATTTGCGCACCTGCTCCGGCTGCTCCCGAACTTTGAGTAATATTTACTCCGGCAACCTTACCTGCAAGTGAATTCAACGGGTTTGCCGTTTTATTCTTCAAAAGTTCTTCACTTTTGATGTCCTGTACCGAATAACCAAGAGATTTTTTCTCTCTTGTAATGCCCAGTGCTGTTACAACTGCTTCACTAAGCAGATTCGCTTCTACCTGCATCGTAACATCAATTATGTTAGCATCTCCAACCACAATTTCCTGAACAGTATATCCTATTGACGAAAAAACCAAAGTCTGACCCTGGTCAACCGAAATAGAATAATTACCGTCAATGTCGGCTGAAACGCCTTTAGTCGTTCCCT
>JAIRYM010000066.1 GCA_031267615.1 Dysgonamonadaceae bacterium | reverse complement strand
AAAAGTACCTTTATTTTCCAAACAACTTCCCGTAAAACGAGCGTGTGTCCCCCGTGACCCAATTGCCCGCCGGAGGGTTTGCCGCTTTTAACGCGAAGATTCATCGTATTACTGCGTGCTATATCTTGAGAGGGGGGAGTGGAACTCGTTTTACTGTTATGACCGTTTTTAAGCAGGGCAATTTCAGCCGTTAACCGATCAACTAACGCTTTTAACTCTGCGGCTTGCGCTTTCAATTGATCGTATTCCGATCGCGATAGGGTGATTAATTCTTCCATCTAAGACTATAACGATATTATTGTTATTATAGTATTTAAAATATGTTAAATAATGGTGCTGGGTGCTGAGTAACAAAAGCGAATAATATATATACATATACAAAAAATAATTATTACTTTTGTCCTTAATTATTGATTATTATTTTATCAAATAATAGGGAGTAGTGCTGAAAATCCTGCATATTGCTAAGAATAAGCAAAAAAAAGTATTTTTTTTATGAACACAACTAATTTTTTAGTTTTTATCATCTCACTGTTTCTTGTTGAGAGCCTTGTCGCTCAAACAAGAGTTTCAGGAAACGGATTGTCAGCCAAATCCGACACAATCAGCAAAGAAATTGTCGATAACGCAAAATATCGGGTCTATTATGCCCTGTTGTTTGCTAAGGATTCAACGATGCCTGACAAAAAGACGGAATGTCGGACGATTTTGCTTATAGGCTCAAAAGTCAGTTGCTTCCTTGACTACAATTCTTTGCGAAAGGATTCTCTCTACGATGCACTGATTCGAAGAAATGAAAACCAGGTCAGCATAATATCGCAGGCGATTTCGCTTGGGAGAATGGTGAAATTCAAACCTCTCATTCTGAAAAATCACCCAAAATCAAATAGTTGCCTCTTTCAGCAAACGGTAGCGAGTTCCCATTACTACGAATATACGGATAAAGGCATTGATATAAAATGGACGCTGAGCGATGAAGAGAAGGCGATTTCGGGCTATACCTGCACGAAAGCGACCTGCAGCTATTGAGGACGTGATTATACGGCTTGGTACACGCCTGAAATTGCTATGACCGAAGGTCCGTATATCTTTTCGGGATTACCCGGCTTGATTATGGAGATTTCGGATTCAACAGATAATTTTCATTTCACTATCAATGGATTTGAGCAGGTAAAAGGCTATGACCCCATCTATTTTTATACACGGAACGTTGTCCAATCTTCTCGCAATGAAGTACGGAAAATGATTGAAAATGCTGCTAAAGACCCAGAAAGCATCTTAAAAAATATGATGCGGATTCAGAATACAGATAACTTACCTAAAATATCACCAAAGCCATACAACCCAATAGAAATAGAATAAATGAATAAAACAACAATTTTTAGTTTATTATTCTTTATAACCACCAATATAACAGCGCAAAACATAGACAGAGCATTTGCCGGTCGCATAACCGACAATAAGCTTGTCAAAGAGCCACTGGCAGGAGTAGTCTGCAAAGCCTTCGACACAAACAATGAAATGCTGAAATTCGGCATTTCGGATGACGACGGACATTTTGTTCTGCAAGACCGTGACGGCAAATTTTATTACTTAACATTTGATTATTTGGGCTATCAATCTAAAAGAATTGATATTAAGTATATTAGCAATCAAAGCGATATTAAAATCCAACTTGAAGAAACGGTTTTCAATCTGAAAGAAATTACAGTTACCGCCCAACCTATTCAGCAAACAAACGACACAGTCCGTTACAATGTCGGCAGTTTTCTGGGGCAAGAAGACCGTCATCTGGCTGATGTTCTGAAAAAACTGCCCGGAATCAGTGTGAACAACGATGGAACAATCAGTTATCAGGGCGAAGCAATCAATAAGTTCTACATCGAAGGGCACGACCTGATGGGCGGGCAGTATGGCGTGGCAACCAATAATCTGCCTGTCGATGCGGTTGCCCAAATCCAAGTGCTTGAACACAATCAGCCTATCAAGGTGCTGAAAGATGTTACACTTTCCGACCGCGCGGGCATCAATATCAAACTCAAAAAAACATTTTTGTTCAAGCCGTTCGGCGAAATAGATGCAGGACTTGGGTTTTCGCCGCTGCTCTACGACGGAAAGGTTTTTGCTATGCAAATCGGCGCCAAAGTGCAGTCGTTAGTCAACCTGAAAGCAAACAACATCGGTTATAACCTTGAAAATGAGATGAAAGACAAATTAGACTTCGCCAACGAGTTTTCATACAGTCCGCCGCCCGAAAACCTGATTATCGCGAACGTGATGCAGAATTTGCCAATCACCGACGACCGCTATCTATTCAACAAATCCGGCATCGGAAGCATTAATAGCCTTGTCGCCCTTGCAAAGGAAACCGAACTCAGAATAGGCGTTTCGTACCTGAAAGACAGGCTGAATCGCGATTTCAACCTGCAACAAACCTTTGCCACAGGAAGCGTTCCTTTAGTTATTGATGAATCTTCGCGGCAAATCAATAAAAGCAGCAACATGCAGATTTCAGCCTTGTTAGAGCACAACGCCTCGCACAAATACTTCAAGAACGAACTAAAAACGACTTTTGGAGAAAATCGCAATTTTGAAACTGTCAGCAACGACTTAAAAAATACAGAAAATTCCAACGGCAACAAACCTGTCAGTTTACAAAATGATTTAAAGGGAATTATAAAGTATGGCGACAGTCGTACAATCAATGTCAATTCCTTTATCCGCTATTTCAACAATAGCGAAACTCTTGATTTAGAGCAGAATAGTTGCAATCTATTGTCGGAAAGAATCAGAGGCAAAAATTTTCTTGCTAAAAACCGTATTGCCACTACATTCATGCTTGCCGGAAACACGCTTGGCGTTGGTGCAAATCTCAATTACGAGTTCAACGATATCGACGTCAAACTCCCGATCTTGGAAATATCAGATAATTTGCAGGAGATGCAGCATTTTGAGAACGTTTTTTCGGAACACACATCTCTGTTATATAGTGATTTGACGCTCAGTTATCAGATAAAATACGGTAACAAGTCGAATACGACGTTTACTGTTCCGTTTGTTTTGTACAGTCATTCCGCAGATAAATCGGGAAGGAACAACAAGACAGGCATAACGCCCTCTGTTTCTAACAGTCTAAAAATCAATCACCAATGGGAAACCAATATCCGTACAGGATATGACCTTGATTACGGCAAACCATTCATCGTGATGATTGACAATCCGTTTTTTCGTAATCACAGGCAATTTTACATCCCTTCCGGCATTATCGGCGAACGCAAAGGCTTTCATATAAGCAGCAATCTGAAATACAATAATTTAGTTGATATGGTGTTTTATAATTTCAGCGTATTATACCGCAGAAATACATCTAACTATATATCAAAAAGTCATAATACATCAGATTGGTCTTATCTTACGACAGAACTGAAAGATAACATAGGCAGTCAGTTGATTGCGTTGATGAATTTTACCAAATCGTTTATTCCTGTGAGACTTGTCGTTACACTCACTCCTCAATATACGAAAATCCGGTCGGCGTTGATTCAGCAAAACACTCTGTTCCGAAACCGTTCTAACGTTGCCTCCTTGACAATGAAATTGGATTCCAAATATTTTCGGCGTTTTACGGTATCTTATCAAGCCAAAGGCAATGCTGTTTGGAACGACAACAATATCAACAACAGATTAATATTAAAAGATCTACAGCACAGAATGGTAGTCTGGTATTTCTCGTTCAAAAACTTCGATGTGTCCCTGAACGGCGAACACAGCTTGCTGGAACGTGAAAAAGGCAGGTTTGACTCCTACATTTTCGCAGATTTCAAAAGCAGGTATCTGCTGAAAAAAATGGAATTGGAGTTTACTGTGAACAACATCTTTAACAACAGGCATTATGCTGTAACGAATTTAGCGGGCATCAACTCTACATTCAGAGAGTTCCCGCTGCGCGAAAGAGAATTTATGCTGTCGGCAAGAATGAGTTTTTAACAATAACTTGTCAATGAGTTCCTTTCTCTCAATTGCAATACTTGCATTTCGGCTGCAAAAATTAGTTGTTTTGTAAGCATCCCAAATCCACCGTATAGTGTTGCTTTCCAAAGCCTCTGATCTTTGCGTTCAAAAAGGCCATGTTCAGTTTAAATGAGAACCATCGTATGTTATTTGTGTTCGGGGCGCGTTGATTTGCGTAAAGGATTGGATGGTTTATGTGGAGTGTTAAAACACAGGTTTTGCTGGTGAGTCAATAATCTGCAAACTAACAAATTTTTTTAACTTTTCCCCTCCTATCCCCAAGAAAGAGGCTGTCATTTTTAGACGCCCCCATTTGATTGCCGTTATCTCGAAACTTTTTAACTGTTAACCTGAGTTCGGGATAAGCCAAGGCTAAAAAAAGAGGTAAGTATGAAATATTTTTTGTATCTTTATAGTTGAAAATCAAATAAATAACCACAAAAATATGAGCATGCTTACCCTAGACAAAATTACAGAAATTTTCTGTATTGCAGACGATTTTTGCAGAGAATTTGCAGAAGAAGTCAAAAAACACCGGTTGAAATCCAATGACGGTAAAACGCATCGTAATCGCTCACATGAGATGAGCGACAGTGAGTAACGATTTTTAAAAGTTCTGACGGTAAAAATGTTGATGTTTTTTTAAAATGTTTTGCTATCTTAAAATAAAGTTGTATTTTCGCGCATATTTATGAGTTAGAGGCAATGTGAGTGACATGCAACTTGAAAATGTTAGAAGAAAGGTGAATAGCAACGAATAAAATAATAACAAATTTAAATAATAATAGTATGAAAAAAAAATTAAAAATAGGATTGATAGGACTATCTTTATTGTTCTTCAGTTGTGACAAAAATGATACTAATTTGACTATTGAAGAAGGTGTTTATTCTGGAACTTTTTCAGTGAAATATTCTGAAGGGTCGATTAGTGAAATAACAACGCTCGAATTAAAAAATGGGAAATTTACTTGTACAACTGGTGGTTCGGGAAATTACACAGTGACAAATAGTAAGATAATATTTGAAGATGTGTATTATCGCGTTGACTGGAATCTAATACTCAATGGTGAGTATAACTACACGTTTAATGGAAAGAAGTTGAAGTTTTCTAACAATGTTGGAAATTATAAATATGACTTAGAGAAACAATAAATACTGCCTCTAACAATAAAGGCTTAAACGCTACGTAGCGTAGCGGAGTTGCGATTTAAGCCAGCGTTGAACGATAGCTTCGGTAGGGGTGGAAAATGCGCAGTTTTTATCTATGGGGTTTCAATAATCGGATTGTGCTCCGTTAGGATAATAAATGGAGAGAAATTGTCGGTTTTTATACTATTTTTTGTGTTTCGGCGAAGCGTTTTTTAGTTGTTTTTTGTTTTATGGTTTTATGATTTCCCTTTTCCCATTTAGCGTCTGTTTTTTACTGATTTTGCACAATAATATATCAGTCCGCCGGTTTTAATGCAGATACAGATTGGGTTAAGAATTGGATTTTAGAACAGTTTTTCTTTATTGCGTGATGCCAGCATACCCCAATGCCTTATCTTGCGAAAACCTTTGGGCAAAATATGCAGGCAAAAACGCCTTAAAAACTCAACGGCGTCCAAAGTCATTATCTTTGTTTTGTCACCATCAC
>JAIRYM010000061.1 GCA_031267615.1 Dysgonamonadaceae bacterium | reverse complement strand
CCCCAATTAACGCCAACGCAAAGATTTTGCAACTTGTTTCCATTGCTTTTTTCGAGATTGATTCTCTGTCCTTTTTCTAATTTAATAGCCATAATATGCCTCCTATTTTTAATTGTATTTATTCAAATAATCTTCCAATCCACCTTTTTGACCAACGCCTACAGCTTCAAATTTCCACTCGCCATTGCGTTTGTAAATTCTACCAAATTCTACGGCGGTCTCCACCGAAAAATCTTCTTCCAATTCATATTTCAGAAGTTCCTCGTTGTTGTCTGGATTGTAAATTCTGACAAATGAATTACGCACCTGACCAAAGTTCTGACGGCGTTCTTCCGCCTTGTGGATTGTTACAACAATGCAAATTTCCGCAGCATTGGGATTGATTTTAGACAAATCCACTTTAATGCTTTCGTCGTCGCCATCTCCATCACCGGTAAGGTTGTCGCCGGTATGCTCCACTGCACCATCGGGTGATTTCAGGTTGTTGTAAAACACAAAATACTCATCGGACAGACATTTTTTGTTTTCGCCGAGAATAAATACAGAAGCATCAAGGTCGAAATCAACACCTGTGCTCGACGAGTTGGCATCCCAGCCCAACCCAATTACGAATTTCGGGAGGGAAAGCGTTGTGCGTCCTCCTTTTTCTAAACTTATTGCCATTTTTTCTGTTTTTTTAAGTTGTTTATTACAAATTCAGAATTGACGGAAGATTTTTGGCTTTGCTTTTCAAGTTTGCCAACAATGCTTTTTCTGTTTCATCTAATTGACCATCGCCTTGAATTTTTTCAAGCAACCATTGGGCTTCGTCTTCGTCAATTTCACCGGGCGAAGTTTCGTCTTCCAACAGAAAATTCGTTATCGCCTCTACGAAAAGCGTTTCCCAACTGCTATGGTTGGCTTTCCCCGATACGGCATCGTTCAACTCGAAAAGGAAATCTGCTTCTTCCTTGTCGATTTTTCCATCGGCATACAATACTTCGCGAAGTTGTTTTACTTCGGCTTCATCAATCACGCCGTCGGCGAGGATTGAGTTTTTTAATTCTTTTAATGTGCTCATTTTTAATAATATATATAAATAAAATATTGATTTAGAAATCATTTACTTCCTGCTCGCCAATTCATTCCCCAATTATACGCTTTATCGCAATCGCCATGTCCGTCGTGAAATGTTACGAGTTTTTTAACTGTCATCGAATTGCTGTCGAATACGATTTCGGCAATGGCGCAGAATTTTCTATCTGTATATTGCTTGCCCATTTCCACAACAATATCGGGATTTCCGGACACTTTTACCGTTACGATTGCATTAGTTTCCGCCCATTTCGCCGCACCTTCATATATAAAGGTGTAAATAGTAATGCGTTTTAGATCAGAAATTCCTTGCGGATTTATCAGAATGTTCTCGCCTGCATCGGCGCTTCCCGAACGGTCGTCGCCGCTGTGCCAAATCCATGGTTTTTGCGTATAACAACCTTGTAGCGTAACTTGATTTTTATTTCCGCCTTGTCCGTGCGCAAATTGCAGTCCGTCGATGCACGATTTTGCGCCGTCCTGCAATTCATACCAAACGCCTAAATCAAGGTCAATGGAGCTTTGTGTCAAACTCGCCCAAAAGCCTTTTTTCTGTGTCCAGTTCAAATTGATAACAATCTCTTTCGAGACGTTATCGCCACCTTTTGTCAAGTCAATACGATGGGTATCGCCTTGTTTTTCTAATTTTATTGCCATAGCTGTATGATTTTAAGCATATTTATTCACAAAATACTGTAATCCACCTTTATAACCAATTCCCATTGCCTCAAATTTCCATTCATTGTCCTTTTTGTACAAACGTCCAAACTCAACTGCCGTTTCCATAGAGAAATCTTCGTCAAGTTCGTATTTTGCAATTTCTTCATTAGTTTGAGCATTGTAAATACGAATAAACGAATTACGTACTTGTCCGAAGTTTTGCTTTCGGGCTTCATACTCGTGGATTGTAACTGTAAAAATGATTTCCTGAATCCGCGAATCTATTTTTGGCAAATCAATAGTCAGCGTTTCATCGTCGCCATCGCTGTTGCCGCCTGTCAAATCGTCACCGGACGATTCTACCGCTCCATCAGGTGATTTCGGGTTGTTATAGAAAACAAAAAAATCGTCTTGCGGCAATTTTTTATTCGTTCCCAACATAAACGCCGAAGCGTCCAAGTCAAAATCAAACCCTGTACCCTCGTTTGGATCCCAACCCAAACCTACTCCTAATTTCGACAGCCTTATTCCAATTCGCTGTCCTTTTGTGAGATTGATAGCCATAGATATTTATTTAAAAAGTTTATACCTTACCTATTTAGGTGTTATTTTTCTTATACCCACTCTTTTTTGCCTTCTCTGTACCTCCTCTTACCAAGAGGAGGTACAGAAATGAGTTATTTTTGTAAATACCTGTAAAATAGATAAATATCAATTACAACAAATCGCCTTATAAAACAAATTGAAAAACAAAAATTTATAACAGTTGATAAAATCATAGAAAAATCCTGATAATCAATCAATTATTTTTTTTAGCAGTGTATTATCAATATAAAAAAAAGAAAAACAAATAATTAAACAATTAAATATCAATTATTTAATTCATTTAACTTATTTAACCTGTTTTTTAATTAGGTATAATTCGATGTTTTTTGCGTTTTGTTATGCGTTAATTTATAAAAAGTTTATACCTTTGTCGAAATTTTATTGTCATCTCTGTACCTCTTCTTGGTAAGAAGTAGAACGATTATACCAGCCTGATTATTTTTGCATTTGCTTTATCTACAACATATTGACCGATAGATGCCAGATAAATTCGGGTAGTGGTTTCGTTTTCGTGTCCCATACCCTCACTTATAACTTCGATTGGAACTTTTTTGCGTAACGCAATAGTCGCCCACGAATGACGAGCCACATAAGAACTCAATGGTTTTTCCAACCCCAGCATTTTCGAAATGCGTTTTAATCGCTTATTGTATGTACGTAAATGGCTCGTATGACTTCTGTTACGCAGTGTGAAAACAGGTAACAAATAATCATCTATTGTCCTGTTCCGATAGCGATCAATGATTTCCTGCATACAAGGCTCAAGCCGGACAGACAGCATCTGTTTTGTTTTACTGCGAAAATAAATAATATAGCCATTTCTTACGTTGTCTGCTTTAAGGTTTGCCATATCGACGAAAGATATTCCTCTCATATAAAAACTGAACAGAAACAGGTCGCGGGTAAGTTCAAGATTAACGTTATGTGTTAAATACATTTTTTTCAATGCAATGATTGTTTGTTCATTGACAGCGCGTTTATCGGTAATGAATCTGGCAAAACTCTGTTTGACGGTAATATAAGTCGTTGCCGTTTTTGTTTGACCGTTATTTTTTAGCATTTTAACAGTGTAGTCGATGAAAGAAAACAAACAGCCATTCATGGAGTTGTTTGTGAAATGGTCAGCCAGTTCATCTGTTGAATAATCGCCTTGAGATTCAAGCATGCGAATCAAATTCCGCAAATGCTGCAATTCGTTTTCCAATTCATTTTTCACTGAATTGAGAAAGATATTTCTTTCATAATCGGCCGAATGAAAAACAATAGAATCTGTCTGGATATTCCATTCGTTTGAGAAAGGTCGAAAACGTGTGCGAATCAACCTGACTTTTCGATTGTGAATAAGTTGCAGACATATAACGCCTGCTTTGTCCTTTATTTTAGATGGCAAAAACTTTAATTTAACTGATGTGCTCATTGGATGTGATATTTTATTTTTTTATGTGGATTAAGTAAATTATATCCAAAATTATTTTTCTAAAAAAAAAAAAATAATTACCTTTGTGGGGCAAATTTGGAGTAGAATTGTTTAAAAATCACCTGGTTTGCTGCCTGATTTATATAAAAATAATATGAATTTTATTGAAGAACTGAAATGGCGAGGTATGATTCACGATATGATGCCCGGTACGGAACAACAACTCGCAAAGGAGCTTACATCAGCTTATCTTGGCATCGACCCGACAGCTGATTCTCTGCATATTGGACATCTCGTTGGAGTTATGATGCTCCAGCATTTTCAACGCGCAGGCCACCGCCCAATCGCCCTTATCGGCGGCGCAACGGGAATGATTGGTGACCCTTCGATGAAGTCGAAAGAACGTAACCTGCTCGACGAAGTTACTTTGAACCACAATCAGGAATGTATAAAAAAACAGTTGGCAAAGTTTCTTGATTTTGAATCAGATGCACCTAACAAAGCAGTGCTCGTCAATAATTATGAATGGACGAAGAATTATACTTTTCTGCACTTCATTCGCGACATCGGCAAACACATTACCGTCAATTATATGATGGCGAAAGACTCGGTGAAAAAACGCCTTGCTGCCGAATCGAGCGAGGGAATGTCGTTTACCGAATTTTCGTATCAACTGCTACAGGGATACGACTATCTCTACTTGTGTGAAAACTACGGTTGCCGGCTACAGATGGGCGGTTCAGACCAGTGGGGAAATATCACGACCGGCACGGAACTGATTCGCAAAAAGCTCGGCTGTGAGTCATTTGCACTTACCTGTCCCTTGATTACGAAAGCAGATGGAGGAAAATTCGGAAAAACAGAATCAGGCAACGTCTGGCTTGATCCGCGATACACCAGCCCATATAAATTCTATCAGTTCTGGCTGAACGTCAGCGACACGGATGCAGAAAAATATATAAAAATATTCACTGCACTGCCAAAAGAAGAAATTGAAGCCCTGACGACAGAACAGCACGAAACTCCGCACTTGCGTCCACTGCAAAAGCGCCTGGCAAGGGAAATCACAACCATGGTTCATTCTGCCCGGGACTTCGAAGCAGCAGCTGAGGCGTCGCAAATACTGTTCGGAAACTCAACCGCCGAAACCTTAAAAAAGCTTGATGAAGCAACATTGCTTGATATTTTTGCCGCCGTTCCTGTTTTTGAAATATCAAAAAGTGAACTTGCGGCTGGAGTCAAAGCGGTAGATTTACTTGCCGAAAAAACACAGATTTTCCCCTCCAAAGGCGAGATGCGCAAAACCGTTCAAGCAGGCGGAGTGAGTATAAACAGAGAGAAACTCGTCGATTTCGATTCTATCATCAACCATTCTTTGTTACTGTGCGGAAAGTATATTCTGGCACAAAGAGGCAGGAAAAACTACTTTTTAATAGTTGCAAAATAATTACATTTACCTCTCCCCTACCCCAATATATTTTTCACCCCCCGTTATCCGACATACCGGTCATTAACGCGATGTCTCCGATGCTTCATTGATGAATAATCCCTATTGATACGGCAACGGCAAACAGCAATTATTTAACTGTCGTTGCTGCCTTATTTACAAATTTCCGGATTTTTCTATATTTTTTTAAAAAAAGTACGGAAAAATTTTTTTGTTCTGAAAAAATGTTATACTTTTGCGACGTTTTTAAGTAATATGATAGATGATTTTCAATTTTATCTTACAAAATAACATAAGTTTTACTTATTTAAAAGCAAAAAGAAACAATGATTAAGTAGAAGTTTATTGTACAATAATATTTAATAACAGGTTTTATTTTATTAACAAAAAAAAATTTCAAGTATGAAAAAAATTGAAGCGATTATTCGCAAAACAAAATTCGATGATGTAAAAGATGCTCTGATTGCGGCTGACATCGAATGGTTTTCCTACACGGAAGTGAGAGGAGTCGGCAAAGACCGCGAGGAGCGGATCTACCGTGGAGTGATTTACGACACAAGCTCGATAGAACGATATCTGCTGAGCATCGTCGTGAGAGACGTAAACGTAGAAAAGGCGGTGGATGCTGTTATAAAAGCAGCACGTACAGGAGAGATTGGCGACGGACGTATTTTCATCTACTCTGCTGAAGATGCAGTAAGCATACGTTCCGGCAAAAGAGGTGAAGCAACTCTGTTCAACGCTTAAATATTCACAATTTAAAATTCTATTATGAAAACTTATTTCAAATCATTACACGGCAGATTGCTGCTGTTTGCGCTGATCGCAGTTGCTGCCGTCGGCGTATGTTCAAAACTGTGCGCACAGGATTCTACTGCCGTCATACAGACCTCAGCAGCATGCGCTAATCCGGAAGATGTCTCACAGACAGTAGACGATCTGGGAGTTTCGCTAAATACTGTCTGGATGCTGCTTGCGGCAATGCTGGTCTTCTTTATGCAGCCGGGATTCGCTCTTGTTGAAGCGGGTTTTACAAGGACGAAGAACACAGCAAATATTCTTATGAAAAACTGCATCGACTTTATGGCCGGATCGCTACTGTTCTTCCTGATCGGGTTTGGCGTCATGTTCGGACGCTCGGGAGCAGGGTTTGCAGGATTGCCGAACTTCGGAGATCTTTCGTTCTTCGATAACGGATTGCCGACGGAAGGATTCCTGATTTTCCAGACAGTGTTCTGCGCGACTGCAGCTACTATCGTTTCTGGAGCAATGGCTGAACGTACAAAGTTCTCGATGTACCTTCTGTATTCAATCATTGTCAGTGTGATTGTTTACCCAGTTTCAGGGCACTGGACTTGGGGGGGAGGATTCCTGATGGCAGAAGGCGGGTGGCTGGAAAATCTTACCGGCTCAACGTTCCACGACTTTGCGGGATCGACGGTTGTACATTCTGTCGGCGGATGGACTGCACTCGTAGGTGCGGCGGTAATCGGACCGCGAATTGGTAAATATGGCAAGTCCGGCAAAGTAAAGGCAATCCCCGGACATAATCTGACGATAGCAGCGCTTGGCGTTTTTATCCTGTGGTTCGGATGGTTTGGTTTTAACCCGGGATCGCAGCTTGCTGCATCTGGTGGAGCTGATCGTATAGCTATTTCTCACGTTTTCCTGACTACTAATCTCGCGGCGGTATCTGGCGGACTTCTGGCTCTGTTTGTGGCTTGGAAAAGATATAAAAAGCCGTCGCTGTCGCTTACATTGAATGGAGTTCTTGCGGGGCTGGTAGGTATTACTGCCGGTTGCGACGCCGTTTCTCCTTGCGGATCTGTAATTATTGGCGCTATTTGCGGTGTATTGATGGTTTTCTCTGTCGAATTTATTGACCGGATACTTAAAATTGATGATCCTGTCGGCGCATCTTCTGTTCACGGGGTTTGCGGTTTGACGGGAACGCTGTTGACAGGGCTTTTCGCGACTGATGGTGGTTTGTTCTACGGTGGCGGCGGCAGCTTGATGTCTGCTCAGATTATTGGTGCGGCTATTGTTGGTGCATGGGCGGCCGGTACGGGGTTCATTATATTTAAGGGGCTTGACATGGTTTTCGGTCTTCGCGTGTCGCGACGTGTTGAGGAGGAAGGTCTCGATATTTATGAACATGGAGAGGCTGCGTATAATTAAAATTTGATCTTCCTGTTATTATTTAGTATATTTTAAAAGAGTGTTTTGATTTTATGCTGAAAGGAGACTGGTGTGACGCCGGTCTCCTTTTTTTTTGCAGTGTAATGGTGTTTAAACTGTAATTGTTTATGATAATGTTCGTTCTATCGTAAATGTTACGGTTTTTTTGCCTTTGTATGATGATTTGCCGTGTATTGTGAGCGTGGCGTTACCGATTTCTACATTGTCTTTGAATCTTATGTTGAAGTCTTTGCCAAGCTCGAGGCGTATTGTGCCTTTGTCGGTTGTTTTCAGGAATACTTCGGGAATTGGTGTGATTGGGAGTCCGGTGTATTGCTGATCCGGTATTTTTGAGGGCTGGGCTTTTGAGAGATTGTGACGGACGTGGTGAAATTCTTTGTTTAGCAGATCTATTTCCGGATTTAGACGGGTTATTATTTTTTCAAAGCCGGGGTCGGTATTTACTAATGCGTTTGCATTGATTATGGCGGCGATTTCGTGATATATTGGTTCTATTTCTTTTTTTATTTGGTGGAATGTTTTGT
>JAIRYM010000065.1 GCA_031267615.1 Dysgonamonadaceae bacterium | reverse complement strand
CGTTATCAGAATGCTTTGGAATTTGAGAGCTGGATTATCGGACAGTTTGGCGGTATAAGCAATACCAAACAGCGTAACGATTTCGGCTTGGATGGAAAAATGCCTGACAATACGCCCATACAAGTGAAACGTTCGGAAAATATCGGACGCAATGTGATTGATAATTTCAAATCCGCATTGGAACGTTACGACAAAAAACTGATTGAAAAGAATGTTTCAGAACAAAAAACCGTCGGTTACATTATTGCTTTTTCTTTCGGCAAGGGAGCGGTGCAAGAAGTCGCCCGACTGAAAAATAAGGAAAACATTACGATTAAACTAGTCATGGTGGAAGACATTATTCCGGTAGCTAAGAAACCATCCATCATCATCGAAATAAACGAACTCGCAAGAAACGAAAACGGAACACGCGAAATTGAATTTATTGCTGCCGGACAAAGTAAGGCGGGAATTGAATTTTACAGTTGGGATTTCGATTATCAACCCGACAAAGGCTTTAAGCCATCCGTTATCATGGACAAAGAAGGAAAACAAAAACGACTGTTTAATGCCGGATTTTATTCCGTCGCCGTAAAAGTAGTCGACAACGATGGTTTGGAAAGCATTGAAGTCATTAAGTTGAAGGTCAACGGAAGCGTGGAAAGGACAGGTTGAAAAAGACAGTACCATAGTTTTGAAATAGAAATTTTCCTTCTCATTAAAAACACTTGCTGCACCGGATCCGCCGGTGACAGCAAGTGTTTCTTTTTTTGCCGTTTTATAACTATTTGAAAACCGCTTTGTAAACCGTTCCGGCAGCCATTGCGCCAAGAATCGGAACAATGATAAACACGGGCAGCTGACACAAAGCATCGCCCCCGACATAGATCGCCTGACTGATACTGCGAGCAGGATTAACCGACGTATTGGTAACAGGAATTGAAATCAGATGAATCAGCGTTAAAGCCAAACCGATAGCAACTCCCGCAAACCCTTTCGGCGCACGTTCATCCGTCGCACCCATGATGACAATCAGGAAGATAAACGTCATCACAAACTCGGTAATGATAGCAGAAGTAATTCCATAGCCATCAGGAGAAAGCGCATCGTAGCCATTTGCAGCAAAGCCGCCGATTTCCTTTCCGCTGCCTGTTACTATGAAATAAAGCACCGTTGCGGCAGCAATTCCTCCAAGAATCTGTGAGATAATATAAGGAATAATATCCCTGCCTTTTGTTCTTCCTCCCGCCCAAAGTCCAAGAGTAACAGCAGGATTGAGATGAGCGCCCGATATATGCCCGATGCCAAAAGCAGCAGTCAAAACAGTAAGTCCGAATGCAAGAGATATACCGGTCAAACCAACATGGCTGCCCGCGAGGACAGCCGTTCCACAACCTCCCAGTACTAACCAGAAGGTACCCATAAATTCAGCAATATTCTTTTTCATGTTCTAAAAAAATTAAATTATAAAAAATAAAAACAATAAAATGATACTGAGACAAAGTTAAAATAAATAGTCTGAACCACAAACATTTTTTTGAAAAAATATATAAATCCAGGAATTATTACTACTTTTGTAAACGCATTATATATCCTTATGAATAACAGCAACATTGCAAAGATAAATTACCCGTCCGAATTTGACGACATTCGTCCCTTCTCCGACGAAGAGATGGCAGAGGTAACAGAAAAACTGCTCGCCGACAAATCATTTGAATCCATTATCAACGCAGTATTTCCCGAAATAGGGTGGGAGAACTTCAAAGTTCTGTTCCGTTCATTCAAAACACCATACGAACTGCAATCCAACTTTATTATGGACAAAGTATTCACCTTTACCGGCAGCAGTTCAACCGGCGTCAGCAGCGACGGATTCTACAATGTTGCAAAAGACGGAACATACACCTATATTTCCAATCATCGAGACATAGTCCTTGACGCTCTGCTGTTAAATGCAATGCTCGTAAAGCAAGGATTCATGACCACCGAAGTCGCAATAGGCGACAATCTGCTGATTTATCCCTGGATCGAGAACATTGTCAGGATGAACAACAATTTCATCGTAAAACGCGGAATCTCGATGCACCAGATGCTCGAAAACTCAAAGCACCTTTCGCAGTATATTCACTTTGCCATTGAGCAAAAGAAACAATCCATCTGGATTGCACAGCGCGAAGGGCGAGCCAAAGATTCAAACGACAGAACCCAGGAAAGCATAATCAAGATGCTCGCAATGGGAGGCAGCGACAACTTCCTGCAAAACACTGAAAAGCTCAATATCACACCCGTTTCCATTTCCTATGAATACGATCCCTGCGATTACCTGAAAGCAAAAGAATTTCAGCAAAAACGTGACAATCCCGATTTTAAAAAAACACAGATGGACGACCTTCAAAACATGCTGACAGGCTTAAAAGGTTTTAAAGGAAAGATACACTTTCAGATTGGGCATCCGATAAATCCCGACTTGCAGAAAATAAAAACCGACACCAGCCGAAATGACGCAGCCAAACAAATAGCCTCGCTGATCGACAACGAAATCTTTCGCAACTACCAGCTCTTTCCCGTCAATTACATAGCATACGACAGACTGTGGGGTAACGGTTCACAAAAAAACCAATACACAAAAGAAGACGAAAAAAAGTTTGACGAATACTTCAAAGAAAAAATCGCAAAAATAGATTTGCCCCACAAAGACATCCCGTTTCTCACAGAAAAACTCCTCGCAATGTACGCCTGGCCTGTCCGAAATCAAATTTCCATATTACAATAAAAATAAAAAATGGCAGAATTACCCTCTCTTGTTTCCTGTCTGGCTTTAATACTTGCATGCGCAGGCGTTTTTGCCATGCTTTTCAAATGGCTGAAGCAGCCCGTAGTACTCGGTTACATTGTAGCCGGAATAGTCGCCTCCTTCTTCATCACCAAACACACGCCCGACTATAACAACATTGAAACCTGGGCAGAAATCGGCGTCATCTTTCTCCTGTTTGGACTCGGACTTGAGTTCAGTTTCAAGAAACTTATGAAAGTAGGCTCCACAGCCTTCATAGCCGCAATATTCCTTGTCGTCTCAATGATCGGACTTGGCTATCTGACAGGCGTCTGTTTCGGATGGAACCCTATGAAAAGCATGTTTCTCGGCGCAATGATCTGCATGTCATCAACGATGATTATCGTAAAAGTCTTCGATGACCTGAAAATGACAAACCGCAACTTCGCAGGCATCGTACTCGGCATCCTGATCATAGAAGACTTAGTCGCAGTACTGCTCATGGTGCTACTCTCAACCATCGCCGTCAGCAACTCGTTTGAAGGAACACAGCTTCTCGGCTGCATATTCAAACTCTGCGCATTCCTTATGTTCTGGTTCGTACTCGGAACATTCCTCATCCCCACATTTTTGCGCAAAACCAAACGATTTCTCAACGACGAAACAATACTCATCATCTCACTCGCATTCTGTCTCGGAATGGTCTTTCTCGCCACAAAAGCAGGCTTCTCAGCCGCCCTGGGCGCCTTCATAATGGGATCAATACTCTCCGAAACAATCGACTCCGAGCGAATCGAACACCTCATTCAGCCAATAAAAAACCTCTTTGGCGCCATCTTTTTCGTATCAGTAGGAATGATGGTACAGGTAACAAGCCTCGGCGCATACATCATCCCAATACTTATTATCAGCGCGACAGTCATTGCCGGACAATCAATCTTCGCCACCGTTGGCGTACTGCTTTCCGGACAAAACCTCCGCACATCAATCGCCGCCGGATTCTCACTGTCACAGCTCGGCGAATTTTCCTACATCATCGGCACGCTCGGTCTAAGCCTTGGCGTCATTGAAGAATCTCTATACCAGATCATCGTTTCCGCATCGGTAATAACAATATTCACAACGCCATACATGATCAAGTTCTCAGAGCCTGCAACCAGATGGCTCGAACGTAAATTACCGCAGCGCTGGCAAAACCACCTGAACAAAAACGCTTCCGGTGCGCACCCCGTAAATCAAAACAGCCTGTGGAAAAAATTACTGAAAGACATGGCTTACACCGTCGTGCTGTACTATTTCATCTGTATCGTTACCGTTTATTTTTCATTAAAATACGCAGCGCCATTCATACTCGGCTACCTTCCCGGAATAAAAGGAGAACTAATATCCGCAGCAGTCATTTTACTTGTTATATCACCCTTCATAAGAACAATCATAATCAAGAAAAACCGCTCCTACGAATTTCTAAAACTCTGGAAAGAAAACAAAAACAACCGCGGACCGCTGATTTTTACAGTTATCTTCCGGATAATGCTCTGCACAGGCCTCATAATGTTTTTACTCTTCAAAATATTTCACACAAACTTCGTCATCGCGCTCTCACTTGCCATCATACTTCTCATCATGTTCACAGCATCCAGGCACTTAAAACTTCGCACACAGCTCATAGAATCCCGTTTCAAAGAAAACTTCAATGAAAAAGAAAAATACCGCGAATCAAAAGCGCCGGTCACCAAAGGCTTTACCCATCACGTCATGGAACGCGACCTCCACCTCTCCGAATTTATCATAAAACCATACTTCTCCATAGTCGGCAAAACACTGAAAGAGCTCAACTTCAGGCAATATTTCGGAGTCAACGTCGTTACTATTATCAGAGGCGAGCAAAGAATCAACATCCCCGACGGACAGGAAAGGATATACCCTCACGACCACATGGTAGTGCTTGGCACCGACGAACAGATGGAACTCTTTCGCACCCGCCTCGAAGAAAAACTCAGAAAATACGAAAACGAAGAAACCAAAACCACGGTAGAAGTCAGGATCAGTCAGATTCAAATTTCGCCGAACTCTCATTTAGTCGGCAAAACCATACTGACGTCGAACATACAGAAGCATTACTCCTGCCTTGTCGCAGGAATAGAACGCGACGACTGTTCGATTCAAAACCCCGACCTGAACCTTGAATTTGAAGAAGGCGACATAATATGGCTGATCGGAGAAAACAGCAACATATACAAGATCAATGAAATATAAAACCAATAAAGCAGCTGGTCGTTCTGTCGCTTTTTTGCAAAAAAGAGAGGAAAGTCCGGACAGCACAGGGCGTTCCACTATCTAACCGATAGATGTTCGCAAGAGCATGGTAATGTAGAAGAAAACAACCGCCGAAAGGCAAGGGTGAGAAGGTGAGGTAAAAGCTCACCGGTTCGTACAGTGATGTACGAAGCCGTACATTCTGGAAGCTGCAAAGCCATATACACCGGCGCTTGAGGGTTGCCCGCCCGATGCCGGGGGGTAGGCTGCAAAGAATTTTGCGGTAACGCAAAATCAAGATAAATGACAGAAATCCTTCTCCGGAAGGACACAGAATCCGGCTTACAGACCAGCTGCTTTTTTTTATTTTATAATAACACACACATATTTATACTCAAACTCATTTTTATCTTTGCGAACAGTCAGAATTGAAAGACAGAAAATAAATATTTTTTTATTTTAAAAAATCACAAAAACATTTGGAAATAAAAAAATGTTATTACATTATGCAGTCAAGAATTTTTAATATCTTATTTTCTGTATGAATACGTTCAATTTAAAGCAGTTGCTGTTTTTTGGCGATTTGTGTCTCCAAGACGCTTTTTGGACGTTTCTGCCCTCGCCTCGCGGACAATCAATGAGCCATGTTTTTGGAATGACTTTAGATTATCCGGACATGTCCGGCAGAAATACAAACCTAAAGTTTGGGAGGACCCAGGATGGCTCTGACGCGGGGCGTTGCTGCTGCCCAAAACGGCAGGTTCTTGACAGCAACAGCACACAAGCCCCCAATCAGGGAAACGTGAAACCAACAAACTTTTCTTCCTTCCGTTGTGCAGGTCAAACGAAGAAGTGTTCATGATAAAGTTGGTTTGTGATTTGCTTTTTCCCGAAGCAAACACAAAGAGTTCATAGGGAGTTCAGCGACTTATTATGTCTCCGCTGAAATTTAAAATTAAAAGAGAGACTTTTCGTTTTTTAAAAAAGGAAAATACAAATGAAAAAGATAAAACAAAGCAGTATTTTTAAAATACTTGGATTCACATTTGCACTTGTATTTGTTGTGGGTTTGGCAGCATACAATGCAACAATTGCATTGAATACAGACAGAAGTAGTGACGAAGTATCTTTGGCTAATGTGGAAGCGTTGGCAGATGGAGAAAGTTCATGGGAATGTAAATGTTCTTGCTCAGGAGGAGGAGAAGTAACATGCAGTTCTGATGATTGCAAAGTTCTCAAGTACTCTTCGGGAGTATGCTACGGAGTATCATGTGGCGGAACGTCCAAAGGATGCTAATTTTTTAATTGCTATGAAAAATCATTGACATGATTTTTCATAGCAATTTTAATTTTACAACAAATTAAATAAAATAAATATGAAATCCTTAAATGCATATTACTGCATATTGTTTATTTGTCTGTCTTTACATAATTGCAAATACAATACAGATGAACAGGTGCCAACGATTGATTTGACTGTCGAAGAAAAAATTGACGCCGTTTCAGATTCAATTTTTTTTAAGAGTATTGAATGTATTGTTTGCACAAATGATATGTTGTTTTTCTCAAATTCGGTATTTGATAATATTGTCTGTACTGACCATAATTTCAAGTTAAAAAGAATTATTGGCACCAGAGGGAATGGACCCAACAGTTTACTGGGAATAAATCAATTTGCCATTCACGATTCAATATTGTGTGTCCTTAATGATGGAAACCAGCGTATTAATCTTTATGACGTCAATAGTGGAAATATTATAACTGAAACAACAATACATTCGGCTCATTTGTCGAATAGAAATAGAAAAAGTTTTGACGGTATATTTTGGTATTCAGATACTTTTGGCTCTGATAAACCTGTTTCCGCTTATAATATCAAGCATGGTACAGAAGAATTATTCGGCACTGGTTTTGAGTTTTCATCTGCCAAACAAACTGCTATCAGAAATAAGAGATTGACAGTATCAAATGACTCTGTTATATACGTTATATCAGACAATTTGCCTGTAATAGAAACATACAGTAAGGAAACAAAACAATTAACAGACAGTTATGACTATTCTTTTTTCAATATCGTCAAAAACGAAATAAAATACCGTAATACAAAGGACAGTGCAGATAATGAATATTTTTATCTTTGTTATGATACATATATAACAGACAGCAATTTATATATATTATTAGTTGAAGTGAAAGACGGTTATCGTGTGAATAAAATTATTAAATTTGATATTACTGACAGGCTAAAACCTGTCGCAATATTCCATCTGCCGGGGAAAATTTATCATACTTTCTGTGTATCTGAAAATGATAATTGTATTTTTGCTTTTGAATACAAGTCCAATTGTATAGAAAAACTGATAATACCCAAAAATTGAATACAAGGTTATGAAAGTAAATATAAAAACAGTAATTCTTGGAATTGCCGCTGTCTGTTTATTGTTTTTTTCCTGCAAACAGGGAAAAAACAATATTATGGATAATAATTCAAAGATAGATTGCGTCGGTAAAAAAGTATATTTTCCGTCAGAATTGAAATGCTTTAATCAAGACAAAGAGTTATCAAAAAGCATCTCTGATTCTTTACTGTATAAAACTCCATATAAAATATTGATATATATGGATTCTACTGTTTGTACCGATTGCAAAATGAAAATAAATGGATGGCAAAGTTTGATCGACGAAACCAAGATTATTTTTGGCGAACAAGCACGGTTTTTATTCTTTATTCAGCCACTCAATGTGAATATGGTAAAAGCAAAATTATTGATGGAATCATTTGAGTATCCTGTTTTTATTGATAAAAATTTTGAACTGGACAACAACAACCAATATTTAAGACAGTTTGATTATCAAGGTTTTTTATTAGATAACGACAATACAATTCTGTTAGCAGGCAATCCGGTCGAAAACGACAAAGTATGGGAATCATTCAAGACAGTAATAAATGGAAATAAACCTGTTGACGGAACGACCATTAACCTGTCTGATCATCATATTGATTGCGGCGCTGTAAAAAGCGGCGAGACGTATGAGTATGTGTTCTCAATAAAAAACACAGGACAAAATGACTTGCTGATTACAAGAATACAAACAACCTGTAGCTGTACTGCACACAGTGTAAAAAGTCGAAGAATTATGCCGGACAAAGAAACTCAAATTAAATTGGTATACAAAGCGTCAGGTGTTGGAAACTTTACCCAGAAAGCGTTTGTTTCCGGAAATTTTCCAAACTCTCCATTAGAATTAGTCATACAAGGTTCTGTTGTTGAATAGAAAAAGGATGTTTTCTGTTTCCCAATAATTATTTGTACTTTTGCACTCATAATTTTTTTATATTCAACAATGGTAAACAGACTCATATTAGGCGACAACCTCGAAATCCTCAAAACGCTCGACTCCGAAAGCGTAGATTTAATATATCTCGACCCGCCCTTTTTCTCAAATCGCAACTACGAAGTAATCTGGGGCGACGAAGGAGAAGTCCGCTCTTTTCAAGACAGATGGGCAGGCGGAATGGATCATTATATCGCCTGGCTCAAAGAACGCGTAGCGGAGATGTATTGCATCCTAAAACCGACAGGCAGCATTTTTCTGCATTGCGACTGGCACGCAGACGCGTATATCCGGGTGGATATTTTAGATAAGATTTTTGGAAAAAACAATTTCCGAAATGAAATCGTGTGGAGCTATAAACGTTATACTGCCGTGAGTAACAAATTCCAAAATCTGCACGATGCAATCTTCTGGTACGTAAAAACAAGCAATTATATTTTCAACGAAGACAGAGAAGACTATGGAGAAAACTCCGGAAAAAAAGACAGTCATTACAAGCAAGACGAAGACGGCAGATGGTACAGATGGCAAAAACGAAAAAATCAGGAGCCATATAAAATATATTTATCCGAAGGAAAGAGAAGAGGAGATGTCTGGGAAATACCAATCATCAATGCTTCATCCAATGAGCGCATCGGATACCCCACCCAAAAACCCATGGCGTTATTGGAACGCATTATCAAATGCGCCTCAAACGAAGGCGATGTAATACTCGATCCTTTTATGGGCGGAGGAACTACTGTTGCCGTAGCCGACAAGCTCAATCGCTCGTGGATAGGCATCGACCAGTCGGTGCAGGCAGTAAAAGTAACCGAACTGCGACTGCAACAGCAAACAGACTTGTTTACCAGCTTATATGCCAACTCTTACACACTGCAATTACACAAATACGACTACGACACACTTCGCAACAAAGATGCTTTCGAGTTTGAAAGCTGGATTATCGGTCAGTTTGGCGGCACTGCCCACGGCAAAAAAGGCGGCGATGCGGGCGTGGACGGCAGAACAGCCGACGGAACGCCGATACAGGTAAAACGTTCGGAAGGAATAGGAGTGAACGCAGTAAAAAACTTTTCCGTATCCGCAAAGCAATTCGATAAAACCGGTTTCGATAAGAATATGCAGGCGGGAAACCCTGTCGGATACATTATCGCCTTTTCATTCGGCAAGGGCGCCGTCGAAGAAGTCGCCAGATTGAAAAACAAAGAAAACATTACGATTAAATTAGTAACGGTAGAAGACATTATACCTGTATCCAAGAAACCATCCATCGTCATCGAAATAAACGAACTCTCAAGAAACGAAAACGGAACGCGCGAGATCGAATTTATTGCTGCCGGACACAGTAAAGCCGGCATTGAATTTTACAGTTGGGACTTCGAATATCAACCCGACAAAGGCTTTAAGCCTTCCGTTATCATGGACAAAGAAGGAAAACAAAAACGCTTATTTAATGCCGGATTCCATACCGTCGCCGTAAAAGTAGTCGACAACGACGGTTTGGAAAGCATTGAAGTGATCAAGTTGAAGGTCAACGGAAGCGTGGAAAGACAATAAACAGTTATTACAAAAATCTAACCCCTTCCCCAAACCATCAACGGCTTTTTACCAAGCAACGGCTGCAAAAACCGGTTACAGAACCATATTACCGGAACCTCAAGCAATACAATACCACACATCGGTAATCCGACTGTTTATTGCCTTTCCACGCTTCCGTTGACCTTCAACTTGATCACTTCAATGCTTTCCAAACCGTCGTTGTCGACTACTTTTACGGCGACGGTATGGAATCCGGCATTAAACAGTCGTTTTTGTTTTCCTTCTTTGTCCATGATAACGGAAGGCTTAAAGCCTTTGTCGGGTTGATAATCGAAATCCCAACTGTAAAATTCAATTCCCGCCTTACTTTGTCCGGCAGCAAGAAATTCGATCTCGCGTGTTCCGTTTTCGTTTCTTGCAAGTTCGTTTATTTCGATGATAATTGACGGTTTTTTCGATACAGGTATAATGTCTTCTACTGTTACTAATTTGATTGTAATGTTTTCTTTGTTTTTCAATCGGGCGACTTCCTGTACCGCTCCCTTGCCAAAAGAAAAAGCAATAATGTAGCCGACAGGCTTCGATTGTTCGATATTTTTATCAAATAATTTTTTATCACTGCGTTGAACGGCAGCGAAAAAATTATCAATCACATTGCGTCCGATATTTTCTGTCCGTTTAACTTGTACAGGTGTATTGTCGGGCATCTTTCCATCCAGACCGAAATCGTTACGCTGCTTGGTATTGCTTATACCGCCAAACTGTCCGACAATCCAGCTTTCAAACTCAAAAGCATTCTGATAACGGAGCGTGTCGTAATCATATTTGTGTAATTGCAGCGTGTATGAGTTGGCATAGATGCTTGTGAAAAGGTCTGTTTGCTGTTGCAGTCGCAGTTCGGTAACTTTCACCGCTGCAACCGACTGGTCGATTCCTATCCAGTTGCGATTAAGTTTGTCTGCAACAGCAACAGTTGTGCCGCCGCCTGCGAAAGGGTCAAGCACAATATCGCCTTCGCTGCTTGCCATGCTGATTATACGTTCAAGCAACGCTTCGGGTTTTTGCGTGGGATAGCCTATCTTTTCAGGATTTTTTCCTGCCAGATGCGATATGTCCCATACATCTCTTGGAACGCCGTGATTAATATTAAATCCTTTTGTTTCATCTTCTGTATTTATGATGGTAGAAGCGCTGCCTGCAAAATGTTTATTGCTTACAAATCCAATGTCGTCCGCGTATTTTCCCCATCGTTTCAGAGTATTTTCACTTGGGGGGTAATCTTTTTGATTCGGATGCATTTTAAAGTCCTTGCTCTTTGCATAAACAAATATCACATCGTGATCTCTTCCTAAATGATGGGTGGAAATTTTTAATGTTGTTTTGTATGCCCAGATAATCTCATTCCGAAAATTATTATGTCCAAATATTTTATCTAATATTTCCACCCTGATATACGCATCTGCGTGCCAGTCGCAATGCAGGAAAATACTTCCGGTAGGTTTGAGTATCCGGTGCATCTGTTCCACGCGCTCTTTGAGCCAGGCAATATAATGATCCATTCCGCCTGCCCATCTGTCTTGAAAAGAGCGGACTTCTCCTTCGTCGCCCCAGATGACTTCATAGTCGCGATTGGAGAAAAACGGCGGATCAAGATAAATTAAATCAACGCTGTCCGCTGCAAACGTTTTGAGGACTTCGAGGTTGTCGCCTAATATGAGTTTATTTACCATGGTTA
>JAIRYM010000036.1 GCA_031267615.1 Dysgonamonadaceae bacterium | reverse complement strand
AGGTTTCCATAGTTATACACCTGAAAAAAACATCGCACCGTCTCAAGACGATACAGCCCGCCGCTGTGGGTGGCTGCGGCGGGGGAAGTGTTACCCGGACGGTTCCAAAAGCGATTGCTTGCCGGAACCATCGTATATTAAATATAAAGGATGGAGCGGGAAAAGTCAATGCTGACGGAATCCTGATGCCTGCCTCCTCCTATAAAAAGTCAACCAGCAAACAGCCTTTATCCAGCTTTTTTTATGTTTTCTCCGGCAACGCCGGTTTGCTCCTCTTTCACTCCCCCGTTCCGGTCCCGCGGCGTCCAGGCTTCGCCAGCCGGCTGCCCGGTCGCGCTGTCTTCGGGCAGCCGCTCCGCCGCCTGCCGGGAAAGCCCCGCAGCGCGGCTCATCGCTTCCGCCTTTGCCGCCAGTTTCCGGCCGGTCATCTGCGCCGCGTCAAACGATTCCCCTTGGCTCAACATATGCCAGATAATCACCGCCACTTTCCGCGCCGTCGCTATGATCGATTTTCCCGATCCTTTGTTCTTTTTCAGCGCCTCGTGCCGCTCCATCAGCCGCAACACCAGCGTCCGGCTCTTCAGCCGCCGCATCCCCATCACCGCCTGCACCAGCGCCGTCCGCAGTTCTTCCGGCCCATGCTTCGTTATCCGCCCGTGCCGCACCGACTCGTTCACCACCTTAAACTTCGACGGGTTGAATCCGGGCGCTGTTGCCGCAAAGCCGGGGGTTTTTACCGATTTTAATTAAAGTATTCGTATTGTATTCGTCAATTAGGTTCTTTCCAAAGTTAGTTGAAAACGAAAACGAAACATTGTGCAATAGATCTGTGCGGAGGGACACTGGCATGGAAGAAGTGTATTCGTTGCCTGACACAAACTTGCGTGAAGTATCAGTAGCTGTGGGCAAAGACAAAATAGAGATAGCAGTGGAATCAAGCAGGCGCAGCGCAAAATGCCCATATTGCGGAAAGAGTTCTGACAAAGTGCATTCCCGCTATCACCGGGTTTTGCAAGACGTGCCGATGCAGGGAAAAAGAGTAAAAATAGTGTTGGCCAATTGGAAATTCTTTTGCGCAAATAAAAAGTGCGTTCGAACAACCTTTGCGGAAGCATTTCATTTCTATCGTCCCAAGGCGACAAGGACGGACCGCCTGCAAGAAATGATACTGAAAACAGCGCTTGCCCAAAGCTCAATAGCGGCATCCCGATATCTGAAAAAACATATTGCCGGGGTGAGCAAGAGCGCTATTTGCAGCCTGTTAAAAAAAACGAAAAAATTGTCATAGACAAAGACCGCATAACGGTGATTTGCATCGACGATTTTGCTTTGAAAAAAAGACAGCGGCGGGGGGAGCGGCGGGGGGAGCGGCAGCGGAAAATCGACCTTTACTAACGCAATTCTTAAAAAATGGTGGAATACACGCCGAACGACCGGTTTTACATTGTGGAGGACGTACCCGAGCTGCAATGCGACGATCGGGACAAAACAATGCTGTCCGTGAACCCCGCCACGCCGCCGAGGCGGTTCGCACAGCGCTGCGCTGGACGCCGGACCGCCCCTGGTGGCAGTGTCCCTCTGGGAAATTTAAATGCTACTACAGTTTCCCAGGCTTATCAAATACCATTTGGACCGTTGAGGCCAAGGTTGTGCCAAACATTCCTGCGTTTCCATTATCCCAATTGTTATACAGGCAAGTATCTAAAATGGATCATATACTGGACTAATACACCAGCAGAAACATTAACGAGAAAATCTTTGCCTACCGAGGCAATCTTTTTCAAGGCTATTTTTATTTTACTTTCATCCTTTTGATTGATTGCTAGTTTTGCTTCATTTACCGCGCCCTGTAAAACAGCATGGTCAGGACATGAGACTTCTCCGAGTTTGTTTTCTAGCAATATGAGTTCCTCAACCAGTCTTTTGCAGAATTCATCGTCTGCCAAGTTATACTCGCTTGTTATATTTCTCTGTATAACTGGAGCAGTTGGGTCTGTGATCACCTGGATGTTTTCGCTGTTCTTGATGATGATCTTTTCTACCATAGTTTTTTCCCCTGAGGTTGATATCGACTCAATAATTGAGTATTTTGTCTCAAAATATGTGTGATTTGCAAATTTTCTTTCTACAGTTGAAGCCTTTATTAACCGATAGTCACCTCGATCAAGCGGGTTGTCATCTCTCTGTTCCCGATTCGTAAAAAATGATAATTCCTTTATAGGAGGAATTTGTGCACCTTTAATAGAAGTAAGTATTTCGTTTATATTCTTTTTGAATGCGGATCCTTTCACTTTGCTTTCTATCTGTACAACACCTTCATAGTCTGCTTGCGCGTTGAAAATAATATATCGAACTGAATTCTTGTTAAATGTATGGTGAAGAACTCTTGCAATTATTGTTTTGTCTGTTTCTTCAGGCAAAATGTAGACCATACAGTAACTTTCTTTACTGATACCGCTAAACATAATCTCATTTATGCCCTCTATTTCCTTAGGCAATTCACCAGTATCCGAGTATAGAACGAGAATATTTTTATGAATACCGAAATTAGGATTGTCTGTCTCAAGATACAAATCGCACAAGTCCAAATAGAATTGGGCTTCACTTTTGTAATCCGTCAACCGATCTTTAAACCACTCTTGATAATCTTTGGTATTAATATACTCAGAAATTTCAGTTTCAATTGCTTTCCTTTCTTCTATAAAATACCTCCAGTAACTATTGCGAAATAAATTTTTTCTGCTTTTTGTGAATTTATTCTTAGTTTCTGGCAGTTGTACAGTTTCACCTCCGCTGTTCGTATCTTTATTGGGTGTAGAAAAATGAGGAATCGAAATAAGGGTTCCATTTAAGAAAAAAGCGCTCCTAAAGAGCAACGACCCTATAATATTCAAGAAGACAGAAAATTTCGGGTTCTTATCACTTATAGACGGCAATCTCGAATAAATTCTAATAGCATTTGGGTCCCTCGCGAGCATCTTCTGTCCAGTTTTTTCTAAAACGTTTTCAAAATAACAGTGATATTTCCATAGCCCACTATCTATGCCGGAGAATATTAGTTTGCACTGATTTATTTCATATTCTTGCAATGCCGGATTTAAAATAGAATCAGGCAATCTCGTCAATTGATAAATTTCAGCGCACAGTGAAAGTATTTGATTCTTGCGACTCATGCCAATTGCAGCAAGAGTTAGGTATTGGTTTCGCGTAAGAACATTCTCATTCAAACTCTTTTCCTTATTGTATGGATAGTCCTCAAAGTAGCGGGCAATAGCCGCAAAGTCCGCAGCCAATGTAATACAGAACATTTTCAAGATTTCATCGTCAGGATCGATTTGATATGGTAGATAATATTTACCATGTTGTTTTTTTACATATTGATTCTCTGGCTTTCTAAAATTTGTAATTAACACCGAGTCTGAATCTACTCTATATGCAACTTCACCTTGCGAAACTCTCGGGCCATACAGAGAATATCCAATTCCGTAACAATCTTTTTCAAAATCCACTTGTTCCGGAAAAACTTTCTCCTTTTGTGCAATACAGAAACATAGCACGCATAGTTTTTCGAATTCAGTTTTATCCAATTCCCTATTTAATACATCTTGATACTTCTTCAGCATACTTGTGAAAACTTTTATGTGTTCTGCCGTAAGTTTAGAGTATTCGCCCATTTTATACGCACGAATTATTTTATTATCTTTATGAACTATTGAGGGTACAATAACACCACGATCGATGAATATGTCTACAAGCGTAGAAGCGTAATATTTTAGATTCTCTTTTGTTCCGATAGTGATATTGTCACATATATCATCAAGCGAGATAACAATTCCGTTTAACCCATCTTCCTCATCGTTACTCCGTTTACTAATTTTATCTCCATTTTCGTCTTCATAGCATTGATTGTCAAGATCGATATTAGAAATAGTCTTATAAAAATCTGCAACAGCTTGTGTGAATGTAAATTTATTATAATCAATATCAATCGGTAATATTACCTCAAATACATCCTTGCTGAAAGTGTCTGGAATACCAAGAAACAATCTATCATTCCCAGAAGTTTTCTTGCAGAATTGTATCATATCATTACTGTTCAGCGGCTGTGCTTCACTAAGGTTTGCGTATTTGACGAAGTCGCCAAAAAATTGCTCGGATAAATAGTAACTTAGTACTTTGAGCATATTTTCGTATTTTATTTTCGAGTTTTCGTTATAAATGAAATCATTAATAATATCCGTAGCAAACTCTGAAAACAGTTCTTGTAATATTTCTACCGGCATTTCTGGAAATAGCACAAATGGAGTTGCAATTGTCTGTTTTTGATTGGACATAAAGCGGATTTTGAGAATGCTATTATTTAAAACATTACGGATTAATTCTTCTTGTCCTGTATATGCAGGACAAGCAAAGTATGCAACCTCACTTGTTATTCCATATTTCCTTTGTATCCCGCTTGTTATGTCTATTGTGCCGCTTTCGCGGAGCTTTTTTTGCAACACCTCTATATTCAGAGAAACGTCATATAAAGGTTGGTCAATATTGAGCGGACACATTGAGGCTTCTATATACTGTGTAATCAGTCCTGCAAACGAATATATTTCCGACTTAGTATAATATGAAAACGTTTGCTTGAGATTCACTTTCTTATCATCAAATGAAGTTGCAAACTTCTCTTCACAAGCGACAGCATAATAGTCGGCAGAAATATTTTTCCCTACAAGCTCTCTGGCGATATGTTTAATAGATTCACCTTTTACGACAACATCATCAATTACCGCCACCCGCTTTTTGCATAGATGTAAACTATCAAGCACATTGTAGTCAATACTCCGGCTCGAAGTTACCAGACATTCAGGATTAGGCACAACTATATCATTTACGACCATCGTATTATAAAAACAGATTGCTTTTCGAGCCATAAAGATGACAACATCATAGCTATCAATAATTTCCTGTATTCGTTGACTGTATTTGGAAATTTTCGTCAAAAAGTCACCTGAAAAGACTGATGAAAAAGGAATATTTGCCATTAGTAAATCCTCCATCGTTTTGTTTTCTGTATTATTATACTTAATAATATTTTGTCAAGTGGCGGAGGGCGCATTGTGCCAAAATAAAATTCAATTGAAAAGGAGGAACAGGGCGGCAAGGCCCGCAAAACAGCCTCCAAAGGCCGTAAGCAGGGGGGCGCCGGAAACCAAAGTGCCAGGGAGAAGCCTTCACGGCGTTGCTAGAGGACATCTGAGACTTATTCGACCGCTTATACGGAAAACTCCTGACCTCGATACGCCGCCTTATGCGGGACTTCTTTGTTGCCGAACATGAGCTTACCCCTGAGTTGCGGAACCTCCTCACCTCCGTCAGCCCCCGTGCCATCGACTGCATTCTCAAACCGGTAAAAGACCGGGGGCGGCTGCGGGACCTGAGCCTGACAAAGCCCGGCGCCCTCCTGCGGAACCAGATACCAGCTCAAAGACTGGTGCGACCTGAACCGCATCCAGTTCACCAGAAGCCGTCCCTACCGCAAAAATGACAATTGCGTAGTCGAGCAGAAAAACGGCGATGTGGCGTATAAAACCGTGTATTATGACCGGTTTGAGGGTCAGGAGATGTGCGATGTCATGGAAGCGGTCTACCGGCGCCTGAACCTTCTGCTCAACTACTGGCACCGTCTCAGATAAAAGGGCTGTACACCGTGGAGCGTGAATTGCGGGAACAGTTGCAGGATAAAAAAATGAACGCGGCACATTTGCAGAAGAACGCCGGAAGTGCTGCGCTCCAATACTGCAGACGTTTCATGCATGGCTGGAGGAGCACGCGGGGACCATTCCCGGAAGCACAAAGCTGGGGGATGCCATAGGGTATGCGCTGCATGAATGGCCCCGGCTGGAACCCCTTCAAATACCTCGCCACAATATTTTAGAAAGCCGCCGCCATGAAACCTTCCGATAATTGGAGCCAGCTTCTGCCCTGGAACCTCGCCCGCCAACTTTTCCAGAGGTGGCCAGAATTGACGGATACAAATCCTTCAAACAGAGGCTGGTTTTTCCCTTTAATTGACAGTTACTCCGAACGTGTGGGTGGACTTTGATTAACCGTCTCTATTCAATTGGAGGTATGTAGGGTGTTTCAGAACATTCAACCGTAACATTTTGTAACCAGTATTTAGTTTTGCAGAAATCAGAAACTTGTTTTTTCAGAATTTTTTGGTTATGGGCAGGTGAAATAATTATCTTTTTAATTGGTAAATGACCTTCGCAAATCAAGTATGGTTTATCTGATTCATCTGAATATCCTTGCAGGATAGTATTTGCGATATCAAATAGTTCTTCTTGATTGTTACCCTGTGGTATTCGATAGATTGTGTCACCGCCACTCCGTTGTATATTTTTTTTAATTTTACAGGTTGAAATACCGCACATTGATTTGTCTTTCATGGCATCGCCAAACCTAACCGCAATATAAGGCACAATCTGCTTGTCTCTCATCAAACGAAATGCAATACACTTTTTCAGTCGTTTATCATAATTAGAAAAAGCAATACGATATTCTGCTTCTTCATGAAAATCTTTGTGTTTAAAAAAAGAACGCATTTCCATTAACGAGGAACTATTTTTAGAGTTCAAAAGTTTTTGAATATCATTAAAAGCAAATATGTTTTGCTCGGGAGGCTTAACATAAACAACAGGAATACCTACATTTTCATATTTTACATATTGTTTGCTCGAATTATAATTGCTATACAAAACACTAAACGTAGTCTTGTCAACAGCAAAAACGCTTGGATCATTTTCGCTGTTCTGGTATTTAACTATATTTAACAAAAAACCTATTGAAGCGCCACCTTCAGGGCAATATCCTCTCCATTGGCTGAGTTTGTTCCCGTCAGGACATACGCACAGAATAAAATCATCATGGTCGTCAGTGTTATTACGATCCATTCCGTCCTGCCCATCAGGAATCAGTTTTGACTCGGTATCATCATTACTATTACGAGATGATCCAAGCCACAGCATATCAGAATTAAGAATATTGAACAGAGAGCTCATTGACGTATAATGAAATAGCAAATTATCAATTATCTTGTCATTTCTAATTGTAACAGCACCGCTGGATTTTTCATAACCCGCAATAGCGCCACGTGCTATTATATGCTTGTCCCATTCTTTTCCTTGCATCAGATTTAACCTTCTTCAAAAAAATCGAGCAACTTATCAAATTCCCTATTTTTCTCGTCCTGTTTATTCGGGTTTACAAGGATTTCCCATGGTATTATTTTTGACTTGTCAATAGGATGATCAGAAAAATGATTGCGATAAATTTCTACCCAATTTTCAACAATATCGGTATTACCATAGTAAGAAGTATATAATTTCACTTCAGCGCCAAAGCTCTCCTCGCACCCAATCAGCTTATGATATAAGCAGCAAGATATTAGTTTCTTGCCTAATTCTCTATTGCGGATACTATTATAGTCGTCTTTAAAAAGAACAAGGTCTATCATTATCAGCTTTCTACGGTAATCTCTCAATTGTTTCTTTAACTGATCTAATAGTTTTGAAAAATCCGCATCGTCCTTGTCGAATTCATCCTTGACTGGAAACAGAAAATCATTGTTAAACAAGCCGTCAGGTTCTTTTTCAGCGGACTTGCAAATTAAGTATCGCTTTGACTTGAAATGTTCTGTTTTTCCATCGCATAATTTACTGTTACGAAGTAATTGAGGAATCGCTCTGGCAAGCCCACTCTTTCTGCTTGAATCCATCTCAAGGTCAACCTTCCCCTGATATGCATTGCCATACAGAAATATCTCTGATCTCACATTTTTTTCCCACAACTTGACGAAACTCCCCTGTGCAATTTCACGTATTTTGTGGACATCATCATCAATCCATACACATAATTTACCGGTCATTTGAACCACTCTCCTTTAGCCTAAAGGCACCAATACAGGCAACCTGAATTCTCATTTTATTTGATACAGGCAATCGACTGGGCAGTCCTCGGGCGGCGGCTTGATGGACATCTCAAATCTATCTTTTAATTTAGAATCAATGCCCTCGGTATAGCCTTTAATAGTCCAAAGTGATATTCTGCCATCATTAGAGAAATCTAGCGGATTTTTCAATTTATTTGTTATCCTATCATTGCTCATCAATGGTGTTGTGGGATCGGCAGAATGCGTGATTACCAAATAATCGAATTGTGCATTTTCTTTTTTGCGTTTTATCTTTATCGTACATGGTTTGCATTGTTTTTTCATTACGTGAAGCTCTTCAATTGCTTTTAAAAAATCGGATTGGATAGGGGAATAGTATCTAATCGCATCAAAAATAATGCTAAAAAGGATACATTTGAAATATTCCACATTGAATCGTTCACTGTTTTCACCAACAAATAATTCGGCATTGACAACATCGTCCGCTATATCAAAACAAATAATCGATTTTAATAAATTCATACGTTCATCATTGGAATTCTTGTCATTTACCGGGATAGCCAAATCATTAAACCTTATTAATGGCTCGTCAAACAACGAATTCCCGTTGGTTGTTGCTTTAACATAGAGATGCGGGGCGTCGGCATTATCAGAGGCGGGCATATAATTCTGTTTAGCTATTAATGTGTCAAACCGTCGATTAAATAATTTAGCTATCTGCGAATCAACATACAGGCGGAACAGATCCCATTGCAATATTTTAAAACCCACAAAATCTTCATGTGAACCAGCGTTTTCTTGCTTTAATTCTGGATACCACTGGATAATTTTATCAATTGGTCTTGCCAATATATCAGCCAGGTTAGTATCAAACGAAGCCGGTGTATGGCTTGCTGCTCTTTCAGTTTTCAGAATTGCTTCAGCCAACGCCAAGTGTGCAGAATCAGAAATGGCATCACTATTAAAATCAGCGCCAAACATTCTCATAAGTCGATTGCGCTTGGATAAAACATCTCTTGCAATCAACCAGGGTATTTTTGCTTTTTTAACGCCTTCTGCGCCGTGAATTTCATTACCCTGATAACTAATATATAGAAATATGGGAACAATTGGTTCTAATCCTCTTTTAGCTGCATGCCGAAGAGAAAGAAATTTTTCTGCTTCAGATTTTACACCCACCGGGTTTTCAAATGAAAGAATGATATAAGGAACGCGATGGTTTAAATCTTTCACATTGCTGAAATATCTAACAGTATACCCTACTTGAGTAAGGCCATTGTCGCTTTTTATTTTTTGGCCTTCCTGGTTTACTGCCGTCTCATTTATAGCATCAATAATCCGTCCTTTAATAATTGTTTTTGCTGTCGGTTCATCATCTTTTTCATGTTGCGCCGAGAAAGTTATTATATCAAGTTCGGACAGAGAAATAGATGAATTTGCCGTTAAATTAGCTGGTAGTGCCAATTCATTTTTTTCATTATCAGAACTCCAAGTAGCTAAAGATATACAAATTTTAGGTATTCCGTATTTCTTTTCCAGCATAACACGCAAAAGTTCACACCAGTTTTGATAATGCTCGTGTATTTTCTTGTTATTTCTTCGACCTACATTTTCATAATGAAACAACTTGACTTCAGGTATAATAACGTCAGGATCGTTTGACATTCCACTCATTTCGCGTATTTTTTTCCAATTAACAAGAGAATAGCTCGCTTCAGTTGATAAATGCTTTTTGATGCCTTGCTCCAATTTGACGGTATCAACCTTATTTGATTCCGTGTCATTAAAACAGCCCAAATGTGCTTTCTCCAGTTCCTCTAATCCATCAAAATATAAACGCGTATTTTGCAAAAATAAACAACCGCAGAGCAGAGCTCTGCGGTATTGCTTACCCAGAAAGCTAGGTGAATAATTCCAATTGTCTGTTTTCATATATTTTTTCATATCCAGCAGTATTTCGTCCTTGGTTTTTTACATATCTTGATATT
>JAIRYM010000062.1 GCA_031267615.1 Dysgonamonadaceae bacterium | reverse complement strand
GGGCGGACGCGGTGTTGGGCGGCGGGGCGACGTGGGTCTTGATGGGATGGGCGGCGGGGAGGACGTGGGGGCTAACCGCTAAGTCACACAAAGTTGCACAAAGTATTGCGGTGATTGCGAGTGACTTTCCGGTGTTTGCGAGCGGCTCTCCGGTGCTTGCGGGTGGTTCTCCGTCTACGGCGGGTGTATCATCGAATGCCGCGAATAGGGGTTATGGGGAAAACCATCCCCATAACCATTTCTCAAATTAAGTAATTTTAGTAAAATCAGCCCAAATATGATGCAAATTAAAATCAGCGGGACTGACATTTTTTCTAAAATATTTTGTTATTACATGCTCAACCTTATTGCTGTTTTTGAAATTTATTTGCTCGATGTTCCCCGGTAAAGCTTTGTTTATAACTTCTTGGATTTCAATTTTGACTGAATCTATAATATAACCAATCATAATACCGTCAATAGAATCCTTGCCATATTCATGCGACAACAAGTCGAACCGTTTTATCCCTTTATCTACATAATTCATATTCAAATTCCACAAGGGGTTGTTATTTCCGATTCGCTTGCATTCTATATCTAACAGGATTTCATGATTTTTCGCAGATTCCGCCGTTGGATCTACAAATTTATAAATAAAATCAGGGCGTTTCCCTATCGAAGGCAAATGACGCTCATCCTCAGTTTTTGGCGCTTTTTTTGCGTCCCATGCAGGCGTTTCGGGTCTCTTCTCATGCCTAAAGGAAGCTTCTTTAATAGTAACATTAAGCGCTTTTGATATTTCGTTTTCGTCTTTCTTGGTGTTTTCATCAATTGATAACAAATCCAGCGCCGTACATAAGACTTCAATTCTGACGCTCAAAAAACCTGACCATATTTCAGGCGACTGGGGAAGGGTTTTTGATTTGCGGCTCATTAGTTCACCCCTCTTGTCTGCGTATTGGAATGTAACAGTCTTTTGGTGAGTGTAGATTCCGCATCCTCGTAGGCGAGACTTTTTGTCCAGAGACGTTTTTCATTTCTTTTGATGATAATAATACTATTATCCGATATATAACTCATCTGCCCGTCCAAGAGTATAGCGGATGACCCAAATGGTCTGGATAAATTCTTGCCAATTTCAGCAAGTATTGACTGCCATTTTCTTTCTTTGGGCAACAAATCCCATGCATCACCCTTATCGGCAATATAAAACTCTATGCCTATAACATTTCCAGATAAAGCAGTGCAGACATCGGCCCTTAATTCATCTTCCGCATCTAAGTAAGCCTTCCAGTAATCAGCAAAACATTTGGCGTAATTCCCTATCCATTCAGTGTCATTATTCTCTATCACAGGCTTTGCCCCAATACTGGTGTCCGGCTTATAAAAGAAAGGTATGGATACGTTGCAAAAATCTCGAATCAGAATACGCTGTTTTTCAGAAAAGCCATATAGCTCAAAAACCGCTTCATCAAGATCATTTTCCCACTTACGACGCTGGCTGTCACTAGTTTTAGCCGGAACATCATGGGAATGAAATAAATCATGTTCTTCCGGTTTATATTCACGCAAGTTTTTTACTATCGAAACAACCCTTTCCTTTTTTTGCTTGTCTTTTTGTTCGTCATCCAGATTGGGGATGGGAAGCTGCAATAATTCTGCATCGAGATAGATTTCATCATGCCAGCATCCCCATTGTGCGGAGGTATTAAAAAAATAATATTTTGGAAATGAAGACCAAAGTATTCCCAATACCAACAAATATAACTTTTCATTATTATTTTTTAACTTAAATCCATTGATTGAATTGGTGAAGCAAAAATCATTGTTTCTATATTGAGCTACAATGTATTCTGATGTTTTGCTTGAAATTCCCCTTTTTACCAGCAAGCGCGGCCCGAAATATACAGAGAAGTTACCATGACAATTATATTTAGGAGGTGTATTTTTAAAAGATAAATCGGAATATCTTGTAAACTTACGTATTATTAGTGATGGCAATTTCTGAATGTCCGCTGGAAAATCATTTTCCGCTGGACTAATTTTATATCCTTGCCCGCTATTAGATCGATCAATAAAATCCCCAAGCTTACTTAATTCTTTCAATTGCAAAATAAAAGCTTCGTCAGCATATCGGCCAAACCAGTTTATTTTCCATGTTTTATTGTCAGTCAAATCCTGATGCAGGAGAAAAGCCCTATCATAAATAGAAAGAAAAACCGCCTGTGTGTTTTCTATACTTTTGATTTGTTTGGGCGACCAGTATTTTACCGGACTATCGTTCTGGCTATTCTTTTCAAAATGAATCATCAGGAAGGGCGATACGGCATCATGAAAAAAGAATTTCCTGACATGAGAAAAATTAAAAATCTCCTTTAGTCGTACATTTTTCATAAACATTTTACGGAACGATACAGAATTTTTGCCTGTATTCAATAATGAGCCAGCCGATGTAAGCATAGCGCAACAGCCGCCATGAGCGACAATATCTTGCGCGAACAAAAGAAAAGCCTGGGACGGATCTTTATCGCCAATGGTATAGCCGTTTCTTTGACACCAAGACAGCGTATCCTCAATCTGGTTTTTTATATTTACAGGTATGCCTCGCCCCGGCGACCCCCACGGCGGATTGCCAACAACGACATCGATATGCCCGATTGTTTCTTTATTGAGGCTAAAGGCGTTTGCAACGAAAATCATATTAAAATGGTTTTCTGATTTTGTTCCATCATTAATCAAATGAGGAAGCCTCTTGCCTTCCTGTATTTGCACTTGGATTGACGGCGGGTCTAAGTAATTGAGCAAAGCAATATAAAGACTAAAAGCGGTTATTTGAGCGGCATCGCCATTTATTTCTATACCCACAATCTGCTCTTTTATTATTTTCACCAAATCATCGAACGAAAGATCATTGCCATTGCCGTATTGGTAACGAACAATTCTACGAAAAGCCTCAACTAAAAAGATACCCGACCCGCAAGCCGGATCAAGAATTCGAGGAGTTTGCTTGATTATTTCGCTGGTAAGCGACCGGGAAAGAACAAACTCTACCAAAGCGAGCGGTGTATAAAACGCCCCTTCCTGCTGCGCCTTGCTTTTTCCGCTCTTTTCGGTTTTCTTCTGTATTGATTCGGATTGATAAAATGCTTCGTAGATTGCGCTTATGAGACTAAGCGGAATAATATCAAATCTATAAGAAAAAAAGAACAATGCGTGTTCGGTATTACCATACAACAAATTACGAAGCAGGTCTAAATGCTCATTTCTCACTTCGTTTTCTTCATCATCAATGTTGGGGAACATATCACCGTTAAAGTCATTGCTCAATGACCTGAACAAGGCGTAAGTAAATTCCTTGTCCTGCAATATACGGCAATACTTTGAACTATTATTTGAGAAGTCGGTATTTTCTTCTGCCGCCGGATTATCAAATAACATTTTCCATATTTGATTTTGTTGGGCAATTTTTCGGTAATAATCATCCGTAAGAATTTTTCTATCTTCAAGATACCGGATAAATATTGATCTGCCAATTAAGCTATGAGTACAGGGTAGGGATAGCCCGCAGTCAAACAACTGTTTTCTGACAATCTGTAAATCTGAGATGAGCGCGTGATCGGCTCTTTTATCGACCGTTTTAAAACCGGGGCCACTGAATATACGCCCTGATTCGATATTTTCCCGATGAAATCTTTTCAATTCATTGTTTGCGGACGTTAATTTTGCCAAAACCTCAAATTCTCTCTGTTCTTCGTTTTCGTGTTCGGAAAATCTAACGGGCTCCTGCGCCATATCGATGACGGATATTTCGCCATCCGATTCGAGAAAAAGTATTCTTGGGCCTGATATACACCAGATGTTATTAAAAGCACTTATTCTATCCCGTACCGTATTTCCGCATCGGGCAAATACAACGGTCGGGTTATTCTGTACAAAAAATACCTTTGAAACTCCTGCTTGTGCGGATGATTTTAGCCAATCGCCGTTATCCAGCCACTGATTCTTGTTTTGAGGAATCGGCTCCAGGGTCGCGTCATACAACTCACCCGCCGAAAAATCAAGGGACTCAATGACTTCTGCTAACAAATCGTTCATTCCTCTCCATCCAACTCTCCACCCATGCGGTATTTTACATCATAGTTGACAATAAAGTCAAGCTCCTCGTCGGTGAAGCCGTAGTGTTTGGCAAGAATCTTGTCGATTTCGTCAATGATGGGTTTTGACATGGCTGGACGAAAAATTAATTGTTTTCGCTCACCCGTTGATTCATATTTTTGGATTTT
>JAIRYM010000126.1 GCA_031267615.1 Dysgonamonadaceae bacterium | reverse complement strand
CCTCCCCCCCCACCCTCTCGCTCTCCCCCACGCCCCCCCTCCCCCCTCGCGCGGGGCCGCCGCGGCCGCCCGCCCCCCCCCCCCCCCCCAAAAGGGCATACACTGACACATCTATTGAGGTCAATTTTGAGTTACTGCTGTGAAAGTATTCGATTGCCATTTTCATTTTGTTATTAATGGCAGCAAAGGTAAGACTTTATTTTTATATTTCCAAATTTTTGGGAGGTTTTTGAAAATTTGCCAAATCGAACATATAAGACAGGGGCATATTTTGTCGTGCTGCTGATTTTGTGAGTTAAGAGAATTTAAGTTTGCAGCCTCTGAAGTCCTCGTCAAATTTTCCTCTGTCGTAAACTAACCGTCCATTGACAAAAGTTTTTTCTACACTGTGAGAAAAAGTAACGCTGTCCATAGGCGCCCAACCGCATTTATAGAGGATATTGTCTTTTGTTACCGTCCATTCTTTATCGGGGTTAACAAGAACAATGTCGGCAAAATAACCTTCACGAATGAATCCGCGTTCTTCGATACCGAACAGCAAAGCGGGTGCGTGGCACATTTTTTCGACAACAAGTTCTTCTGTAAAAATGCCCTGGCGGCAAAGTTCGAGCATGGCGACCAGCGAATGTTGAACCATCGGTCCGCCGGAAGCCGCTTTCAAGCACGAGCCTTGTTTTTCTTCCAAAGTATGCGGTGCATGGTCGGTAGCGATAACATCAATCTTTCCGTCAATGACAGCCTGTCGCAGAGCATTTCTGTCGGCGCGAGTTTTGACGGCAGGATTCCATTTTATAAAGTTTCCTTTTTTGTAGTAGTCCTCATCTGAAAACCAAAGATGATGAATGCACACTTCGGCGGTAATTCGTTTTTCGCAGAGTGATTTTGTTTCGAGCAGCGAAAGTTCTTTTTCAGTTGAAAGGTGAAAGAGATGCAGGCGCGAATTATATTTTTTTGCTAATCCTGCTGCTTCTGCCGATGAGGCATAACAGGCTTCTGCATTGCGTATTTTTGCGTGAAACGAAACATCAAGATTTTCTCCGAACTGTGAAATATAATATTCTTTATTTCTTTCAATAATGTCTTCGCTTTCGCAATGTGTAACGATGATTCTGTCTGTCTCGGCAAAAATTCTTTCCAGCGCTTCCTTATTATTCACGAGCATATTTCCGGTTGAAGATCCCATAAAAACTTTAATTGCTATTGCGCGGCAGGCTTCTTCGCGTTTCAGTTCATCTATATTGTCGTTAGTTGCTCCGAGCATAAAGGCATAGTTTGCCATGGAAGATTCGGCGGCGCGTGCAAATTTATCGTTGAGCGCTTCAATCGTAACAGTTTGCGGAACAGTATTCGGCATATCAATAAACGACGTAACGCCACCTGCAATTCCTGCTCTTGATTCGCTGTGAATATCGCCTTTATGTGTTAGTCCGGGGTCGCGGAAATGTACCTGGTCGTCGATAATTCCGGGAAGCAGTAAAAGTCCTTCGGCATTGATTTCCGTAACGTTGCGATTTGAGATTTTGGATCCGCAGTCAGAAATCCCGACGATTCGTTCCTCGTCAATCATTACGTCGGTTTTTCGTCTCTTGTTTTCGTTTATAACCGTTGCATTTTTGATAAGCAACATAGATATACTATTTTGAATTTTTATAATCGCGTATAAGTCCGATAGCTAGCCAGTTTGCTAATGCTTGACGGTTATCTGCATTCAGATAGCGTTTTTGGTCGCTTGAATTACGCATGTTAGCAAGTTCAGCAAAAATTGAAACGGGCTTGGTATTTCGCATCACGTATGGAATTCGCGGTGCGCCATTGGACACACCGCCTGAATAACCTCGCCCCGGTTGATGTTCATTATATTTCTCCCTGAACAGTTTTTGTACCGTACCGGCAAGTTTGATGCTTGCATTGACGCCCTCCTGATAGTAGAAGAAAGCATCTACTTTCATTGTTGGCTGCCTGCTGTCGTGATGGATAAAAATCGCCCGCTGATATTTCGATTTCGACTTCTTACTCAAAGTGTTTATCGCATCAACTCGCTGCTGAAGACGCGGTTTAAGTGAAGCGGGAATCTTTTTGCCCATACAGGTTTCTGTTTTGTCGTGCCGAAAATATTTATCGTCGCGGATACCGTTGGTTTTATCCTGAATGATTATGTGGACTGTAGCCCCGTGTTGAAGCAGATTTCGCGCCAAACGTAGCATAACGTCGTAGTTATATTCGTCTTCAGGCAATTTATGCCCGTCGATGAGTGGAAGCGCTCCTGAATCAGCGCCGCCGTGTCCGCTACTCAAGAAAAATGTTGTGCCTGCAAGTTCATTATCAAGAATCTTGTAATCCTGATAATCCTTGCCAAATAATGGTTCGCAGTATTTTTTGCTCTCCATTTGAGGCTTGTCCGACTCTTTCTTTTCTTCCGCAGGTTTGACAACAGGAGTATCATCGCTTTCTTCAATTGCACCGCTTTCCAAAGCCGCATCTAATTTTATCGGTACTGTGTATTCTATGTCTTTTAGCAGCGTTTGATTTTTCCCCAATTTGTTTTTGTTCAATTTTATAAACTCTGCATAGTAGGCTTCCCCTTCACGATTGTGCCGTCTTAAAAAGGCGTAAATACCTTCGCCTTTACGGGGAAAATCTTTCTGTTGAGCACTTGCCGAAATGCTAACAAAAAGAAACATAATAATGTATAAAAATAAAAACCGTTTATATAACATTGAAGATAATTTTTAAAATTTTAATATCCTTATCTGTAACTTACTGCTTGTTTAACTAATTTCACAGGACCGAACAATCCTGCAGGTTGCAGCGGAGAATCCTGGCGATAATAATACCAGATATTGAACGCTTTACGTCCTTGTGAAGGGCGCGGTTCGTTTTTAATAAACCAATCGGGGAAAGCTTTCATCGCATGCCCGCGTTCGCCGGCATCATTACCCCATTCAAAATCAGCAGGCTGTTGTTCGTCGCCAATCAAACGGTTTGCCCAATTATTCGTTACAAGAATTTCTATCTTGTTGTTGCCTTTTTGAATGTAAGGCGTAATATCTGTTTTGTACGGCGGCGACCACAGAACATCAACATATTTGTCATTTATTTTCAGTTCTGCAATATCTTCAAGTTCTCCTAAATCAAGCATAACGCGACTATTTTTATCCAAATCAGAACCACTAATACGAAATGTCTGTTCGTAACAGGCTGTTCCTGAAAAATATTTTAATGAATCGTCATCGGATTTACTGAAATCAATCAATTTCGAAAATTTGCGAGAAAACTGTTTATCCAATTTCGGACTGAAAGTTACATTCCATGGTTCTGTCAATTCTGTTTCAGTTTCACTCTGCACTTCTATTTCAGGCAAAATATCATATCGGCGTTCCTTATTAAACGGAAAAACGACAATCATTGACTCGTCAGGCAACAAGTTTAAATCAATAACTGTTTTGTCGCCTTCGACTCGCCATTTTGTTGTACGGCTAATTGTTCCGCTGTATGGATTCCAAAGTTCGGGCGTTCTGTCAATAACGGGAAAAGTATAAGTTTCTTCTGTTTCCTTGTTAGGATTCAGTACAAAGAAAATATCTGCTTCGGGTGTGCGACGATGTGCTGAATAGTTATCTGTCGGTACAAATGTACCTTGTTGCATAAGCATTTGACATCGAGCTAAATATAGAAAAAATGCCTTACCTGGGCGAAACCACGTTTGGTGTCTGCTGAAATGTGTACCCCACCAACCCATTCCTTCGGCAGGCTGGTATTTATCATCAAAAGGTTGATGTACCCAATGATGCAGAAAATACATATTGAAACCTGCAGCAAAACCTCCATCAGCAGTGTGTTTCAATCCAGCAGGGTCTTCTGTGTAAGCGCTCAAATCAGGTGAACCTGTAAGTGCTTCGGCAGCGAAAATGCGTTTGTTGAATTTTACTACTGCTGCTTCCATATCGCGGTTTTTACCAATATAACCTGAACCCGACCAAAATTCATTGACAGGAATGTCAGCCAGCGCAGTGCCTTCGTATATATTGAACGGACCCGTGTATGGTTCCCAATAGAGTTTTAGTCCGTATTTATGAAGCATTTCGTAAGCAACTTTCCACCCATTGTCCATAAACAGACGATTTTTAACTTCGTTATAATCTTTAATAAATATCTGTAAATCGGGTTGCTTTGATTCCATGCGCGGACTTTCCCAAGCCGTGAAATGAATACCAAGTTCATTTTTTGTAATTGCCTGATAATAAGCTAGCCAAGGTACAGGGTCATAGCCTTTGATGCGAATATAATCGTCGCGAAAAGTCTTTGTCCACGTCTGGTCTCCTGATTCATAACTGTCTATCCAGATATAAGTAAAAGATTTGCCAAAATAGTCGCCGATATGTTCTTTAAGCGGCTCAAGCAGTTGCGTCCAATGGTAAATATTGTCTTCACGGTTCATTTTATCGACTTCCCACGTTTTGCCGATAATATCATCGGGTAGCGGGTGAGGATGAGCCATAGTAGGTGCATATCCATAGCGATAAATTGTCCATCGTCCTTTCGGCGCTTTCCAACGCAGATTTCCTGATTCATCCATATATTTGGAAATATCAATAACGTCTTCTACTGCAATTTTTTCTTTTGTCGGAACAGCCATCACTGCAATATCCCAATAGAGCGATGCTTTCCAAGGTTTATAGTCAGCTGTGTAACTTCCATCATAACCTGTAAAATCCGGCAGTTCGGGGCGAGTGAGGTTTGCAGAACATTCTTTTTTGCCGTCTGATTCGACTTCAGTTTTACTGCTTATAACGGCTTTCATTCCGCGCTCTTCGGTAATCCACGGTCCGCCTGTTGTGGCGTAACCGGGTGTTCCGTGCAATCCGATTATCAATCCGAGCCTGTCGGCTTCAGAGACTGCGTGCCTAAAAGCGTCCCAATATGCAGGGCTACGAAAAGTCTGTTCAGGCCAGGGATTGTTGCCTATCGGCGCATGAGAATTTTGTACTGACGAGGCTATATTGAATATTGTTGCGCCGCCAATTCCTGCTTCTTTCATCGCTTCCAAATCTTTAGTTATGCCTTCTTTTCGGAAATTACTGCCGAGCCAGTGCCACCAGACGTGAGGACGGTAGTCGTCGCTTGGCTTTTGATATTTGTTTGCCAAAGTTTGAAGAGTTTCGGCGGAATTGCCCTGTCCCGCAAGTACGGTGGAGAAAAGAACTGTAATGAAAAAGATTGCGGTTTTTAAAAGTTTTTTCATATTGTTTTTGTTGAAATTATTATATCTTACCTTAAATCAATAATTTCCACATCGGGAAATTGTGATGCATCAAAAATAAATATATTATCTGAAAGATTTTGATTGATGTTGTATTTATTGATAAATATTTCATTGTCCAAGTCGTTGTTTTTGAATTTGAGATGAAAATAAACAGGTAAAAAATCCTTCTCGTTTACTTGCAGTGTTAATTCGCGAACATCCTGTTTTTTACTTTTCGGCATAAGTATTATCTCACTGACCTTTCGCATTTTCACATCAGTTTTTGTGCCGACAAATTTATAATTACAGCCTTTCCTGTATATTTGGTAAATTACAGACGGATTAAGCGTTTGTATTTCGGTTGTATCTGGATCTGAAATATTTACTTCTCCATGTATCTTGTTATAAACCCATTGCGTAGTTCCGTCGAAATAAACATCATAGTCTGGTGCGTTAATTTTGAATTTATTGCCTTTAATATAAATTGTTCCGTCGAAACTTTTAATATCGCGACTGACTGATTCTCTGATATTGATCGTAAAATATGCCGATATTGCTCCTGAACTGTTAAAAGCTATTTCAGATTTTTCGAGCATTTCTTTTGCTTTTATATCTTTTTGCGCTATCGCGGGAAATGTTGTCAGAAGGCATATTAATAATACTAAACAGTCGTATTTCATCGTTTTACAGAGTATATTTATTGTATTGATTTCAAACTCATATCAAGGCTTTTAACTGAATGTGTCAGTGCACCTACCGAGATATAATCTACGCCTGTTTCGGCATAACGGCGAATGGTTTCAATTGTGATACCGCCTGACGATTCTATTTCAAAACGCCCCGCTACGATTTCTACTGCCTTTTGTGTGTCTTCTACCGAAAAATTGTCAAGCATAATCCTGTTAATACCTCCTGTTGAGATCGCTTCGGCAAGTTCGTCGAAATTGCGAACCTCTACTTCAACTGGCATATTTTTTCCTTGTCTCCAAAGGTATTCTTTGGCTCGCGTAATGGCGCTGCGGATACCGCCCGCAAAATCTATATGATTGTCTTTTATCAGTATCATATCAAACAGACCGATACGGTGATTCACTCCGCCGGCTATGCGAACAGATTCTTTCTCCAGAATCCTCATTCCGGGTGTTGTTTTACGTGTATCAAGCACTCGTGCTTTTGTGCCTTCCAACAGTTTGACGTAACGACGTGTTGTTGTGGCTATTCCGCTCATTCGCTGCATCACATTTAAAACTAAACGTTCTGTCTGTAAAAGCGATTGAACTTTCCCTTCTACATTAAATGCTATATCGCCGTAATGTACTTCTGTGCCGTCTTTGATAAAGTTATTGATGACAAGTTCGGAATCAAAATGACGGAATATTTTTTCTGCAATAGATACTCCTGCCAAAATGCCGTCTTCCTTTATTAAAAGATGTGCTTTACCGGTTGCCGTTTCAGGAATACAACTCAATGTGGTATGGTCGCCGTCTCCAATGTCTTCTGCAAAAGCAAGGCTAATAAGATCATTAACTAACTGATCGCTATAATTTTCCATAATGCAAAGGTATGATAAATAATTTATATTTGCAAATGCAATAAAAAAACATTAATTTTGTATCCTTTTTTAATAAATTGAAATGAAAAAAGTTATTACTTTCGGAGAGGTGATGATGCGACTCGCCGCTCCTGATTATTTAAGGTTTATCCAGTCTTCTAAATTAAATGTTAACTTCGGCGGAGGGGAGGCTAATGTTGCTGTTTCTCTTGCTAATTATGGTATCCCAACTGAGTTTGTTACCAGGCTGCCTGAAAATGATATTGCAGAGTGGTGCATTTCAGAATTGAGGAAATATAATGTCGGTACAAATTACATCTTGAGAGGCGGAAGCCGCGTGGGAATATATTTTCTCGAAACGGGAGCTGTTGCTCGTGCTTCAAAAGTTGTTTATGATAGAGAGGGATCGGCTGTAGCACAGATTGATAAAGGTATGGTTGACTGGAGGGAAGTTTTTAGCAACGCGAAATGGTTTCACTGGACAGGAATAACTCCTGCTCTTTCTGAGGGTGCTGCAAATGCTTGCCGAGAAGCTATCAGAGTGGCAAATGAAATGGGAATTGTAGTCTCCTGTGATTTAAATTACCGCAAAAATCTGTGGAGATACGGAAAGAAGGCTTCTGAGGTTATGCCGGATCTTGTTGAAGGCTGCGATATAATACTCGGGAATGAAGAGGATGCTGAAAAGGTGTTCGGAATTAAACCTGAAGGCTTCGACGTGGCTAAAACAGGAGGCGAAGTTAATGCTAAGGAATTTGAATCTGTTTGCAGGCAACTGCAAAAACGTTTTCCTAAGGCAAAAAAGGTGATTATTACTCTGCGCGGATCTATAAATGCTAACCACAATACATGGGGGGGCTGCATGTATGCTGACGGGAAACTGTATCAGTCTAAACGGTATGACATTACTCATATTGTGGACAGAGTAGGAGGAGGCGATTCTTTCATGGGAGGTTTAATATATGGCTTAATATCCTTTAAGGGCGACGACAGGCGGGCATTAGAATTCGCGGTTGCTGCATCGGCTCTGAAACATACAATTTATGGCGACGTTAATCTTGTTACTGTTTCCGAAGTAGAAAGTCTGTTAAAAGGAGACGGAAGCGGAAGAGTGCTGAGATAATCCAGATGACTGATAACTCCATTTTTGAAAATAAAAAAGCTATTTACTATACTCTTGGCTGCAAATTGAACTTTGCGGAAACTTCTACTATTGGACAGCAGCTGTTGAGGATGGGTATTCGGAAGGCAATGGCTGGAGAGCGGGCTGATATTTGCGTTATTAATACTTGTTCTGTTACCGAACTTGCTGACAAAAAGTGCCGGCAGGCTATTCGACGTTTATGCAGATTGCATCAGGGGGCAAAAGTGATTGTTACTGGTTGCTATGCACAGCTTAAGCCGGACGCGGTGAGACAGATTGAAGGCGTGGATATTGTGATTGGTACCGGAGAAAAGGCTAATATTGCCGGTTATGTCAGAAATATGCTTGCGGGAAGTGATGTGAATACTGATGACAGCGTGTCGAGGATAAATGACGTCAGATCTTTCTCTCCATCGTGTTCCAGGGGAGACAGAACGCGCTACTTCTTGAAAGTTCAGGACGGTTGTGATTATCATTGTACATACTGCACTATTCCTTATGCGAGGGGGAGAAGCCGTAACGGAAGTATTGCTGATATTGTGAGGCAGGCGGAGGACGCGGGGGCGGAAGGGGGACGCGAAATCGTGCTGACGGGTGTTAATATCGGCGATTTCGGTAAAACTACGAACGAGTCTTTCTTTAATCTGATCTGCTCTCTGGATAATATAGAGTCGGTGGAACGCTTTCGGATCTCTTCTATTGAACCGAATCTTTTGACGGATGAAATTATTGAGTTTATGGCGAACTCAAAACGTTTTGCGCCTCATTTTCATATTCCTCTGCAGTCCGGTTGCGACGAGGTGTTGAATCTGATGAAAAGGCGATATGATACTGAATTGTTTGCGGATAAAATAAAAAAGATAAAGGAGCTTATTCCGGACGCTTTTATTGGCGTTGATGTTATTGTTGGGACCCGGGGAGAAACGGATGGTTTCTTTGAAGAAACGTACGGGTTTATTGATTCTTTACCGGTTTCTCAACTGCATGTTTTCTGTTATTCGGAACGTCCGGGGACGCTTGCGTTGAAGATTGACAAGCCTGTGGGGGAGAAGGAGAAGCATGAGCGGAGCTGTCGACTGATTGAACTGTCGCGCCGGAAGTCTCTGGAGTTTTACCGTTCTCAAAGGGGGACGGTTCACTGTGTTCTTTTTGAGCATCCGGGGAAGGGGAACAGGATGCAGGGATTCACGGAGAATTATCTGAGGGTTGAAACGGAGATTCGGGAGTCTCTGATAAATCGCTCTGTACCTGTAACGCTTGATGTGTTGAATGAAGAGAGTCTGTGCTTTCTTCCTCTAATTAATTACTGACTTCCTGACGGACACTGAGTGTCTATTCACATATATCGGCAAAGTATTCATAGAGCGGTTGTAACTGCTTGTATTCTGCTGCCATTACGGCTGTAAATTCCGGTGTATATAATTCTTTTCCGAGTGGTTTGTTTTTGTATAGATAAATGCTTTTACGCTGAATCCATTGCTGGAAATATTCGGGCAGTGTACTGGGAAAGTGTCTTTTATACTGTTCTCCGCCGATTGTAAATCCGTGTTTTTCGATCAGGGGACGCGTAATGTCTTCAAATGTTTCGGGATCGTATGTTGTTCTTAACCGAAATTCATCCATTTCTTTGCGAGTCGCCATATACATTCCCATTCCATAACTGTAACTGTCTTCCTGAAGCTCGAGGTAATATCCGGGGAAAGTGCGCCAGTCGGAAAGTGTTCGCTGGAAACTCATCCACATGTTGGTACGGTACGGAGTCTTGTCTTTCGAGAAGCGAATGTCTCTGTATATCCGTGATACGGTTTTACTGGGATTCATATTTATCCTGGGGTCTATTTCGAAAAAGGCGGGGGAGAGCGCGACGGAAAAGGATTTCATGGGATGATAGATGCTGTCGAGATATATGTGTTTGTGTTCTTCGAACCATGGCTTGCTGTTGTTTTCTTTCAGGTTGTTGAAGAACTGAAACATTTCCTGAGAAAAACCTTTGAAAATTGTTGCTTCCATAAATTATTCGTGTGTTGCAGCCCGCAAGGGAGTCGAACCCTTCTTTCAAGAATGAGAATCTTGCGTCCTAACCGATAGACGAGCAGGCCGTCTGCTTATTTTGTGAAAATTTCTTCTGTTTTCGTTATGGTATTATTACGCTTTGGATTTCTGTCCATGGTCCTTTTTCTCCGCGTGTGTTTTCCCATGCGGCTGAATACCACAGTTTTTTGCCGCGGTCTTCTTCTTTGAAGGTTATTTTGAGGGGCGTGTGTGTCGCGAAGTCTGAATTAACTAATTCTTTCATTGATGTAACTGTGATGGCGATGACACTGATCAGTTCTATGCCGTGCTGTCCTGCCGGTTTTGATCTTGATGTTTCTGTTGCCGAGAAGTAGAAACTTAGTTTGCGGGGATTTAAGATCCTGGTAATGATATGGGGAGCGTATTTTGCGAGAGGAGATGGCGTCCGTGTTGTCTTGTGAACCGGAAGTCCGAGCAGTTTGCGTTCTCCGTCTGTTATGTTCAGGTTATAGGTGATGTATCCTTTTATAACCTGTCTCAATGCTTTTACGTATCCTTTTCGGGCGATGTTTTTTGCGAGCACGGCTGCCGAGGTGCGGGTTGAGGGACTTTCTGCGACGGCATATTTGGAATGGTAGTATGCCTGACGGTCGGTTAATTCGCTCCATTTTCCTTCGGAAATTCCCCACACTTTATAACTGACTGATGCGCCTGCCATAAATATTTTTTCCCATAAAAAAAACTTGCTTTCCACTGTTGGAATGTAATCTACACTTTTCATGTCTTTTTACTTTTAAGTTTATAATATTGTTTTTAAATTATTTCTTTATATATATTGAGTATTTCCGATAACCTGTAAATATTGCAGGGAACATCGAATGTGTTGCTCGAGTTATCGAACGAGTTATTCGAGAAATCGAGAAAGTTGTTCGAGCAATCGAATGTGTTATCCGGGTTCTCGAACGAATTATCCGGGTTATCGAAAGAGTTGTTCGAGTTCTCTAATAAGTTTTCCGGATTCTCAATCGATCTGTTCGAGTTATTGAGCGGCCTGTTTCTGTAAAAAAATTCTGTTGTCATTGCCTTTTTTTTTAATTTGACACTGCAAAGGTAATATATTTTTTTTTATCTACCAAATTTTTTTCATGAAATTCGTATTTTTTTTATAACTTTGCAGTGTTTTTAATAAAAAAGATATGAATAACAGTATTCTAAATGAGATTTGCATGGTCAAAAGGCTTGAAATCTCGAAGCAAAAAGAGACGATGCCGCTTAATGGTCTTAAAGAAAGCATTAAGCGTGAAAGCAGAAAAAAAATAAGTTTTAAACAGGCGCTTGCAGATTCCAAAACCGGAATTATAGCAGAATTTAAGAGACGCTCGCCTTCCAAGGGGTGGATAAACAGGAAAGCCGATGCAGGCAAGATCGCTTCGGATTATGAAGCGGCGGGCGCTGCGGCTGTTTCGTGCCTTACCGATGGAAGTTTTTTCGGAGGCTATTTTGAAGATTTCAGTCGTGTGAGGGCTAATATAAAAAATATTCCGCTTCTGCGAAAAGATTTTATTATAGATGAATATCAGATTTATCATTCAAAAGCAATCGGGGCGGATGTAATACTGCTTATCGCGGCATGTATTTCACCGGCTGAAACTGCGAACTTTATCGAGATCGCCCACGGTCTTGATATGGAAGTTCTGCTTGAAATTCACAGAGAAGAAGAACTTTCGCATATTCATCCCGACACAGATACGGTTGGCATTAACAATCGCAGCTTGAATACGTTTAAAACAGATATTAATCATGCAGAAAAACTTTCGAGCAGTATACCTGGCAATTATCTAAAAATATCAGAAAGCGGACTTTCGAATCCTGAAACAGTGATAAAGCTTCGCAAAACAGGCTTTCAAGGATTCCTGATAGGAGAAAATTTTATGAAAACAGCCTCCCCCGGAGATACGCTGAGAGAATTTATAAAAAAAATTATATAAGAAACAGGAACAGCATATACATATATATATATATAATGAGTACCTTTGCATTTTAAAAAATACAAGCATGCCATCTCTAAAAGAAATAAAAAGCCGCATAGCCTCCGTCAAATCAACACAAAAGATCACCTCGGCTATGAAAATGGTCGCATCGGCAAAACTGCGCAAGGCACAATATAATATAGACGCCTTTTTCCCCTACCAGGAGCTCCTTTTAAATATTGTAAAACAAATCATGGATTTGGGAGAATCAATCCAAAACTCTCCACTCACCAAGCAGCATGAAATAAAGCAAATATCGATCGTTGCAATCTCATCAAACTCAAGTCTGTGCGGCGCATTCAATTCCGGAGCAATAAAACTGCTGAAAGAAACCATAGAATACTATAAAGGAAAAGACTGTAAAATAACCGTATATCCAGTAGGGAAAAAAATAGAAGAAGCCATCAAAAAATCAGACCCCGGGATAAACATTGCAGGCACATTCACACATCTCGCAGACAAGCCCGAATACAGCACAGCCTCCAACCTTGCCGACATTCTGACCAGCTCATTCATCCAGCGCCACACAGATCGGATTGATATAATATACAATCATTTAAAAAACGCCGCCGTCCAGATACCGACAACAGAACAGTTTTTACCGATCGCCGTTCAGCCGGAAAGAAACAGTACCGTCCATCCCGATTACATCACAGAACCCGGTCCGGAAACAATAATTAATAAATTATACCCCAAATACCTTCGCACAAAACTGTACGCCATTTTGCTGGACTCCTCAGCCGCAGAACATGCAGCCCGGACGATGGCAATGCAAATCGCGACCGACAATGCAGACGACATACTGGCAGAACTAAACACACAGTTCAACAAACAGCGCCAGCAATCAATCACAAGTGAACTCTTAGATATCGTTGGAGGCTCCGAAGCATTAAAATAAACAGCAAAACAGAATAATTAAAAGAAAAAACTCAAAAAAATAAAGTACCTTTGCAAAATTATATAACAACGAAAACTAAAAACAATGACATTTAGCGCAAAACAGATAGCAGAAATCCTTCACGGAGAAATAGAAGGAAATGCAGAAATAACAGTCAGCCGGTTTGCAAAAATTGAAGAAGGAAAACCGGGCGCCATCTCATTTCTCTCAAACCCGAAGTACACAAACCATATCTACAACACACAATCAAGTATCATCCTCGTCAACAAAACATTCACCGCAGAAAAACCACTGCCCACCACCCTGACTCTGATAAGAGTAGAAAACTCTTATGCAGCCCTCGCCGATCTGTTAACAGTCATCAACAACCTTAAACCACGCAAGAGCGGAATAGAAACGCCCGTCCACATCAGTCCCACAGCAACCTACGACAGCAAACAGATCTACATAGGCGCCTTTTCATACATCGGCGACAACGTATCAATCGGAAACAAAGTCTCCCTTTATCCCCATACATACATCGGAGACAACGTCACAATCGGCGACGACACCATAATATATTCAGGAGTAAAAATCTATTCCGACAGTATCATCGGCCGCCGCTGCATAATCCACTCCGGCGCCGTCATAGGCTCCGACGGCTTTGGATTTGCCACAGAAGACGAAATATTTAAGAAAATACCACAACTCGGAAACGTAATCATAGAAGATGATGTAGAAATCGGCGCTAACACAACCATAGACCGATCCGTCATGGACTCCACTATCATCCGTCGAGGCGTAAAATTAGACAATCTAATCCAGGTCGCCCACAACGTAGAAATAGGAGAAAACACCGGAATAGCCGCACAGGTCGGAATATCAGGCTCCACAAAAATCGGAAGCAACTGTCTGATCGGCGGACAAGCCGGCTTAAGCGGACATATAAATATAGGCAACAACGTGCACATCGGCGCACAAGCCGGAATAATGAGCAATGTAGAAGGAGGCAAAACAATACTCGGATCACCCGCCATGGACGCCAAAGGATTCTTCCGGTCAAGCATTATATTCACAAAACTGCCGGAAATGTACAAACAGTTAGGACAATTACAGAAAAGAAAAGAAAAAGGACAATGAATAAAAATCAGCACACACTAAAAGAAAGTTTCACATTAAAAGGAAAAGGACTTCACACAGGCATGGAAATAAAAATCACCTTCCATCCTGCAGATCCGAATCACGGCATAAAAATCCGCAGGACAGACATAGCCGGTCAGCCCATTATAGAAGCCCTTGCAGAAAACGTACAAGGAACTCAGAGAGGCACAGTCCTTTCGAAAAACGACGTACAAGTCTCCACAGTAGAACATGCAATGGCTGCGTTATACGCTTACGGTATCGATAACTGCCTGATAGACGTCAATGCACCCGAATTTCCCATCCTTGATGGCAGTGCAATAATTTATGTAAACGAAATAGAACGCACAGGACTAACAGAACAAAATGCAGAGCGAGATTATTATATCGTTAAAAACAAAATAGAAGTTCGGGATGAAGAAACAGGTTCCTCAATCACCGTACTTCCCGACGAATCATTTGGAATAAATGTACACATTACCTTTGATTCACAGATAATAGACAATCAATATGCCACACTTAACGATCTAAACCATTTTAAGGAAGAAATAGCAGGTTGCAGAACCTTTGTATTCGTTCGGGAGTTAGAACTTCTATTGCAGAACGGACTGATAAAAGGCGGCGACCTTGATAACGCAATCGTTATATACGAGCGACAAATAAATCAGGACAGGTTCAATCAGTTAGCCGACACGATGGGCGTTACATACAAAGATGCAACCCAGTTAGGATACTTGCAGCACAAGCCGTTGGTCTATAACAATGAGCCGGCACGCCACAAGCTTCTTGACATCCTTGGAGACATTGCTCTGATTGGCAAGCCTGTTTCCGGCATGATTATAGCAAACTGTCCGGGTCACAAGATCAACAACAAATTTGCCCGCATTATTCGAAAAGACATAAAACAAAACAGCATACAGTCTCCAAGTTACAATCCCAATCTACCGCCGTTGCTGGATATAAATCGCATCAAAGAACTGTTGCCACATCGTTATCCTTTTCTGTTAGTAGAAAAAATAATCAATATTGGACCTAAATCCATTGTTGGCGTGAAAAATGTTTCTGTGAACGAGCCATTCTTTCAGGGACACTTTCCGCAAGAGCCTGTTATGCCGGGCGTTCTTCTCGTAGAAGCGATGGCTCAGACAGCGGGAGTACTTGTATTAAATTCGCTTGGAAGTGGAGATTACTCTACCTATTTTATGAAAATAGACAATGTAAAATTTCGTCAGAAAGTTGTGCCTGGCGATACATTGCTGCTACATATCAAAATGATGTCAGAAGTTCGTCGCGGTATTGCCGAGATGAAAGGACATTGTTTTGTAGGAGAAAAAATTGTTTGCGAGGCAGAATTTATGGCTCAAATAGTAAAAAACAAATAATTGATTCTAAACAGTATTTTCTATCCTGAACTTTGCAAATTTCAACAGCATTTGTTTACTTCCAATATTTTCAAACTCAATTATCGCCTTAGCATTATCACTGTCGCCAGACAGTTCAATAACTTTGCCTCTGCCGAAACGCTCGTGTATAACTATGGTGCCAATTGCAATATTGTTTATTTTGCTGTGGTTCAGCTGCGGTGAATCGTCGTCTGCCATTCTGGAAAGTTTATGTGGATTTACATAAACATTTCTACCCGCATTGTCATTACGTGCAATATTACTGGTTGCAAAACCGCTACGAAACCCAGGAGGAGTAGATTGTAATGATGCAGTTCTCCTCGCTTCTGCAGCCATATCGCCCGGTATCTTCAAAAATTCAGATGCAATATTACGAATAAAACGACTTGGCGAGCAAGATAATGACTGTCCGTTGCGGAAACGGTTTTTAGCATAAGTTAGCGTAACATTTTCGCGAGCACGAGTAATAGCGACATAAAACAGGCGGCGCTCTTCTTCAATCTCACTCGGATTGTCATTACAGCGTTCAGATGGAAACAGATTTTCTTCAAGACCTGCTACGAATACATTCTGAAATTCCAGACCTTTCGCAGCGTGAATCGTCATCATTGTAACCCTGCTTGATTCAGCATCCTTGTCCGTATCCTGATCTGTCAGCAGTGATATTTCTGCAAGAAAATCGCCGAGATGAACATCGCTGCGCCCTTCTTCCATTCTTTCGGAAACGAAAGTATATAGCGAGTTCTGCAATTCATCAATATTCTGCATACGACTTATTCCTTCAGGCGTCTTGTCTGTATATAAATCACTGGACAAGCCCGTTTGACAGATTATTTCGCATCCGAGTTCATGAGCATTTTTAGTTTGATTAGCATCTATAAACTGTTCAATTAATGTACGGAAAGCAGCAAGTTTAGCAGCAGTACCACTGTTGATTTTCAGGTTATAAATCGAAAGATTTGACAATACAGTCCACACGCCAACACTCTTCAGATTTGTTGCCGCAGTGATTTTGCCAACAGTCGTATCACCTATTCCGCGAGCAGGATAATTGATAATACGTTTTAGCGCTTCTTCGTCATTTGGATTGCAAACAACCCGCATATAAGCAATCACGTCTTTTATTTCTTTTCGCTGATAGAACGACAATCCGCCATAAATCCTGTAAGGAATATTTATTTTTCGCAATGCTTCTTCAAAAATACGGCTTTGTGCATTAGTACGGTAAAGTATTGCAAAATCTTTATAGTCATATTGTTTTAACATTCGCATTTCTGCAATTCTTCCTGCAACGTTATATCCCTCTTCATAGTCGGAATAAGCATTGATTACGCGAATAGTTTCACCGACTGCATTTTTTGAGAAAACAGTCTTTGGAATCTGTTCTTTATTTTTGGCTATAAGTGAGTTGGCAGCATTGACAATAATTTGTGTAGAACGGTAATTCTGTTCGAGTTTGAAAAGGCGGGTTTCAGGGTATGTTTTTCTGAAATTTAAGATATTGCCGATGTTTGCACCACGAAAAGAATAAATACTTTGCGCATCGTCTCCAACAACGCATACACGATGATGTTCGGCTGCAAGTTGGCATACAATCTCGTGCTGAACAGAATTAGTATCCTGATATTCATCGACAAGTACAAAACGAAACTGGCTGCGGTATCTGTCAAGTATATTGGGATTTTCGCTGAAAAGCAGGTAAGTATAGAGCAGTAAATCGTCGAAATCAAGCACTTCTGCAGCTCGGCAACGATTCCAATAAATATTATAAACAGTGTAAAGGCTACCGCGTTTGTAGTGTCTATCGTCTTCGAGCAGTTCACGGTCAGCAGCATATTTGTCGGGCGTAATTAGAGCATTTTTGGCGCTAGAGATGCGTCCCTGTACGATAGAAGGTTTATAAATCTTGTCATCCAACTGTAGATCTTTGATTATCGCTTTAATAAGACTGTGCGAATCCTGTGCGTCGTAGATAGTAAAATCAGAGCGGTATCCAAATTTTTCTGATTCACGGCGCAGTATTCTTGAAAAAATTGAGTGAAAAGTTCCCATCCATAATCGGCGTGCAGTATCGTCGCCAACCAAAGAGCCTATACGGTTTTTCATTTCGCGAGCGGCTTTATTAGTAAATGTCAGCGCAAGAATATTATATGGCGAAATACCCTGTTCAAGAAGATACGCAATTTTGCAGGTCAGTACGCGAGTTTTTCCAGAGCCTGCACCTGCAATGACAAGGCTTGGTCCTTCGTTATAAAGCACCGCATCTCGCTGATTGTCGTTGAGTTGTTTGAGGTAATCCATAATGAATCGCAAAGTTACTTAATTTTTTCGATATGACAAAAAGGGATCAAGTCCTTTTCAAGAATAGTTTTTTTTATAAAAATACTACAATTTTGGTATTGTACAGTATTTTTTATTATTGTATCTTTGTGCCCTCTAATAATATAAATTACTAATGAATACAGAAAGATACGAATTAAACAAAAATTTGGCGCAAATGCTTAAAGGTGGCGTTATTATGGATGTTTCGACTCCTGAACAAGCAAAAATAGCTGAACAAGCAGGTGCTGTCGCAGTGATGGCTTTGGAGCGTATTCCTGCCGATATTCGTGCAGCAGGTGGAGTATCTCGAATGAGCGATCCGAAAATGATTTGTGGGATTCAGGATGCTGTTAGTATTCCTGTGATGGCGAAAGTGCGAATTGGACATTTTGTCGAGGCGCAAATTCTTGAGGTTCTTGAAATTGATTATATTGATGAAAGCGAGGTACTCACTCCTGCTGATGATAAATTTCATATCGACAAAACCAAATTTAAAGTTCCGTTTGTCTGTGGCGCAAAAAACCTCGGCGAAGCATTACGCCGCATTGCCGAAGGTGCATCAATGATTCGCACAAAAGGCGAACCGGGAACTGGCGATATTGTGCAAGCTGTGCGCCATATCCGTCTGATTACCTCTGAAATACGCCGTATTCAAAATCTTCGCGAAGACGAACTATATCACGAAGCAAAAGAACTTGAAGTACCTTATGATTTACTGAAATCGGTACGTAACAACGGACGTCTGCCTGTCGTTAATTTTGCTGCAGGTGGCGTTGCGACACCTGCTGATGCGGCGCTGATGATGCAACTTGGCGCAGAAGGCGTGTTTGTCGGTTCAGGCATTTTCAAGTCAGGTAATCCTGCCAGACGCGCACAAGCAATAGTCAAAGCAGTTACTAATTTCAATGATGCATCTATTCTTGCTGAAATTTCCGCAGACCTTGGTGAAGCAATGGTAGGTATAAACGAACATGAAATAAAATTGCTAATGGCAGAACGTGGAATATGAGAATTGGCGTACTTGCGTTGCAGGGTGGATTTGTTGAACATATTATCACTTTGCAGAAACTTGAAATAGAAACTTTTGAAATTAGGAAAAAGCAGGATTTGAAGCAAAAATTCGACGGACTGATTATCCCCGGAGGCGAAAGCACTGTGATTGGCAAACTGCTTGATGAACTCGAATTGTTTGAACATCTGCAAGATTTGATAAACAAAGGTGTGCCAACGTTTGGCACTTGTGCGGGACTGATTTTGCTTGCTAACCGTTTCAAAGCGATTAACATCAAGGTGAAACGCAATGCTTACGGACGACAGTTGGGCAGTTTCGCTGTCAATGCCGAGTTCAAAGACATCGGGCAGATTCCGATGGTTTTTATCCGTGCGCCTTATATTGAAAAGGTTGGCAATGAAGTAGAAACACTCTCAGTTGTTGATGAACATATTGTTGCCGCTCGACAGAATCATATTCTTGTTACGGCATTTCATCCAGAACTGACTTCAGATACGAGAGTACATCGGTTTTTTATAGAAGGAATAACCGCTTAACTGTTCATCATTCTTTCGATAATATCTATAACTTTATAACCGTCGTAAGCATTTGCAGTGATTGCTATATTATCGTTTTTAAGCACATTGACTACATTTTCTATCACAAGATGATGGTTTTGAGCCGAACCTTTATACGCACCATAATCGTTGCCGGGATTGGTTGGAGGCAACGTTGACATTTCGTAATCTTTTACGTTGCAGTATTCTACCTCATTCATATACTGTCCGCCGATTTTCACAGTACCATTTTCAGCGATAATCGTTACTGAACTCTCAAAGTTGAGGCTATATACTGATGTAGAAAAGTTTAAAACTCCTATCCCGCCTCGGATAAAATCAAAAGTAACGATGCCCGAATCGTCAAAATCAGTCAAATTTGCGTGATTGAAATCGGCAAAGCGTGATCTTATATTTTTTATGTCGCCGAAAAGCCAGAACATCAAGTCGATAAAGTGTGAGAACTGCGTAAAAAGCGTGCCGCCGTCAAGCATTATGTCGCCGTGCCACGAATCAGCGATATAATATCGTTCATCGCGATTCCAATAGCAGTTTACCTGCACAATAAATATTTTACCGAGTTTGCCGGACTCTACAAGTTCCTTTATCCATACAGATGGCGGTGAGTAACGATTTTGCATCACGCAAAACACTTTTCTGTTATGCTTTTCAGCTGTTTCAAGAATCTTTTTTGCATCAGAGGTATTAAGCGCTACAGGTTTTTCTATCACAACATTATGTCCTGTTTTCAGACCTTCGACAGCCATTTGTGCGTGCATACCATTTGGCGTACAGATGTTCAGTACGTCGAAAGAGGCATTTGCAAGCAGAGATTCAAGTGAAGAAGTAAAAAATATCTTACCCTCTGCTATTTTAGACATAATGTCAGGCGAAAAATTCAGTTTATCAGGCGGCAATACGTCGCAAACGGCGATAAGTTGCGAATCAGGATTACGCGAAATCATCTCTATATGTCGTTTCCCTATATGTCCGCAACCGACTGTTGCAAAGCTAATTTTCCTGTCGTTATTCATTCAAATAATACATTATTTTGAAGTGCAAAGTTAGCACAAAATTTTAATTATACACAGTATGAAAAAGTAAACCTGACATCTTTTGGACAAATGTCAGGTTTTAGACTGGAGCAAGACGCTCTCATTATTCATTTTTCTTGCAGCGGACAGAGAACAGGTAGGCCCTGTTGACGATGCCTATGCCCACTCCGGTTTCGCCCTCGCTATCGTCCCGGTACCAGGCGCGGTTATTGGTGTAGGAACTGCTGGACCAGAAGTTCGCGTACAAGCCATAATCGGTCGCCTGACCATCGTATACGAAGCCTACGAGCAAAGCGTTGAAGCCATTGTTGGCGGGCGTGTTGCTCGTACCATCAGGATCAGCTATATCAGTTCCGATTACTGCAGTCTGGCTTCTTATATTATGACCAATGTCAGACCCTGTGCCATATTTATTGTTGGTATTGTTGTTGGCAATCTCATTTACAAGTTGAGTCCACTCATAATCACTCGGTAAATGCCATCCTTTGGGGCAAATGCCCTGATGTTTAGTTGCATCTGTATCTGGATTAGTTCCAACGCCATCGGTGTCTGCTGTGCTGACATTCGTGCGACCACTTGCTGCTGCCCAACTGTACAATAATCCGTATTCAGGATGAGCTTTAAATTTGGCGTCGGTGGGAGGGTTCGTGCCGTCAATGTCAGGATAATTATAAAATTTATCGTTAGGATTGCGATAAATATCAGATCCTATTTGCAATGTTATTTCCGTTGTTCCGTCGAGATACTTTGTTGATCGCAGGTTCTGTGTCATCCAAGTACCTGCATCGCCAAATTCAGCATAAGTATAACAGTTACATTCATAATCCGAAACCTGTCCGGAAGGACAGGTAAAGCACGCAGCAATCCACTCCGTACCGTTCCATGTCTCAACGCATTTAGTGTCAATATTGAATATCTGAAGACCAAGTGCATCAACGTCGGCATCAATAAGAGTGGCGTTGTTTGTTCCGAATGCATCAATCTTGTTGGCATTACTCATCTGAGGAAGACGAAGTCCTCCGGAGGTGCTTACCAACTCAAGTATGGAAAAACTTTCAGGATCTTTTAGTTCCCCGATTGTTACCTGCGCGAAGGCGCAGTTTGCGCTCAACATGAAGAGCGCGGTCATTGTTAAGAGAATCGTTTTCATTGTTTTATAAAATTTAGAAGTGAATATTTAATAGTTTTTATATGAAAACCAAACGCAACAGGTATCGCAACTTTATTGACCACAAATGAAAAGAATCTTTTATTTCGATACCTGTGTGCGTTGG